>JBIKOG010000090.1:0-28315 GCA_044358225.1 Bryobacteraceae bacterium
TCCCCGTCGATACCCAGACCTTCGTCTACGGCAACCTCGTCGCCCCCTACACCCAGCGTTGGAGTTTCGGCGTCCAGCGTGAGTTGCCCGGCCAGATGATCGCCGACGTCAGCTACGTGGGCACCCGCGGCCTCCGTCTCTTCATCAACGAGGATCTGAACCCACTCGTCCCCCTGAACCTCCGCCGCCAATATCAAAACGTAAATGCGCTCGTCGCCAGCCAGTTGACCCTGCGCCTGGACACCCTCCAAGGCGGCCGCCTCACGCGCACCAACGGCGGAAACTCGTCCTATCACGGCCTCCAAACCAGCCTCACCCGCCGCTTCTCCAAGGGTTTCCACTCCAATCTCGCCTACACCTGGTCGAAAAATCTGGATAACTCGAGCGAAGTCTTCGGCCAGGCCAACGTCAATCTCCCGCAACAATCCGCCATCCCGTCCCTTTTCGGTGGCCTCCGCAACGAAAAGGCGGTCTCCCACTTCGACCGTCCCCACCGTCTGGTCCTCTCGTTCCTCTACGAACTCCCCTTCGGCAAGACCGGCAACGCCTGGAAGCGGCACGCCATCGGGGGCTGGCAGCTGTCCGGCCTCTGGTCGTTCGAAAGTGGAGTCCCGTTGACGGTCCTCAACGGCGTCGATGCCGACGGCCTGGGCGGCTCCATCGACCGCCCCGACTACAACCCCAACGGCCGCCCCGGCACCCGCGCCGTGCCATGCGCCGCTGGCTACTGCAACCCCGACGCCGCCAACGCCGCCATCAACCCCACGGAGGCGATGTACATCCAGCTGCCGACCTTCACCGGCAACGACCCCAAGCGGACAGGCACTCTGGGGCGGGGAACTCTCCGCAGCCCCGGTTTGAAAAATCTCGATTCGACCATCGCCAAGACCTTCGCCCTCACCGAGCGTTTCAAACTCAGCCTCCGGGGCGAGCTCTTCAACTTCATCAACACGCCGCAGTACGGCTTCGGCAACGTGAGCCCCTTTACTGCCGCCGCGCCCGTGACGATCAGCAGCAACGTGGCGACGGCCCCAGCGGGACGCTTCCTCGCGCCGCAGTTCGCCGACGGTGGTGGCCGCGTCGTCCGCTACCAGCTCCGCCTGGTCTTCTAGTTGGCGAAAACCCCTCGGAACCGACCTCATGATCGGTTCCGATAACAAGTATTATGTCAACTATAGCCAACCCATCTCACCGAACCCGCCCACATAATAACTATCGGCCGTGTGGAACCGAAAAAAGCCAAAATCGCTGAATTCCGCATATTCCACGGCGCCCGGGTGCGTGGCGAGGTACAGCTTCTTGATCGCCTCGATCTCGTCCTCGGGCACCTCCGTCACTTCACCCATCAGCGTCAATCGCGATGCCGTCACCGCGTCCTGCTCCGCCTCCGGTGAACACACCAGAAAACTGGCCCGTCCATCGTCCTGCAAGTTCTTCATGTGAACGGCGAGCGTGCTGAACAGAAAGACCGGGCGCCTGAAGCCGTCCAGGGCGTAGTTCACCACCGACCCGAACGGGAACCCCGGCCGCCGTTTCGATTGTGTCGACAGATACCCAACCTGGCGCGATGCCAACAGCGCCTGGGCTTTTTCGGAACGTTCCGCTACGTTGCTCATGCTTCACGATATCCTTTTTCTGTGAGCTCCACCAGAATCGCCTTCACTGGACAAGTCATTCTCCCGGACCGGGTCCTGGAACGCGGCACCGTCGAATGCCAGGACGGCAAGATCGTCCGCGTCGCCAAGGGCCGCGCCAGCAGGGCCGCCAACGTCGTCCTCGACGCGGGCGACGGCTATATCTCCCCTGGATTCGTCGACATCCACGTCCACGGAGGCGCCGGGGCCGATTATATGGACGGCACGCCAGACGCTGTTCGGCAAGCCAACCGTGCCCATCTACGCCGGGGCACCACTTCCCTTTTCCCCACCACCACCACCGGATCCCCCGAAGAGATCACCCGGATGATCGGGGCCTGCAAAGAGGTCGCCCGGAAATGGAAGCCGGAGGATGGCGCCCGCATCGCCGGAGTCCACCTCTACGGACCGTACTTCGCCGCCGGGAAAGTCGGCTGCCACAGCGTCGACGGCCGCCGGGAACCCACCGCGAATGAATACGATACATACTTTTCCTCAGGTATCGTGCGAATCGCCACTTGTGCCGCCGAACTCCCGGGCGCCGAGGCTCTTTATAAGGCCGCCCGCCGCCGTAAGTGCTTGATTACATGCGGCCATTCCGATGCCAGTTGGCCGGAGATGGCCAAGGCCTACGACGCCGGCATGCGGCACGTTGACCATTTTTGGTGCGCCATGAGCAGTGTAGCCAGTGTCCGAGCCCGCCTCGGAACGCCGATGCGCGGCAGCATGGAGCAGTTCGTCCTGGCCCACGAAGAGATGTCGACCGAGGTCATCGCCGACGGCCAACACCTGTCGCCTGAACTCTTAAGTTTCGCCTGGAAGATGAAGGGCACAAAGAAGTTATGTCTCGTGACCGATGCCAATCGAGCGCTTGGCATGCCGCCGGGGACCTACCGGTTCGGCCCGTCCGATACCGGAACGTTCTTTGAAAGTGATGGGAAAGTCGGCTTCGTCCCGGGCTCCGGCTTGGCCTCGAGCGTCGTCGCGCTGGACACGATGGTCCGGACGATGCTCCGCGACACCCCGGCGCCGCTCGAAGACGTGGTTCGAATGGCCAGCCTAACGCCAGCCGAGCGGGCTGGTGTGGCCCGCTCGGTGGGTAGTTTGGAGGTCGGAAAGCTCGCCGACGTGCTCATTTTTGATACAAAAATGCAGCTAAAACGTGTCTTTGTGCACGGTTTTAGCGCACTTTAGCACCGTTTTTTAGCGGTTTTTTCCGCCGCCGCGACCCTCGGACCGCCCTCCGCCGCCCTCACCGCGACCACCGGAGGGTGCCGAAGGGGCAGACCGTTCCATGCGCGGAGCCGACTCCATTCTCGGCGCGGACCGTTCCATCCGAGGAGCGGATTCCATTCTCGGGGCAGACCGTTCCATCCGAGGAGCCGACTCCATCCGCCGGCTCTCGCCACGGCTGCTGCTGCCGAAGCCGCCGCCACCGCCGCGATTTCCGAAGTCCGGCATCGACCGCTCCCGAACCACGGGCGGGGCACTCATGCGAGGGGCAGAGTCCATACCGCTACTTCCCCGCCCCCGGTTCTCAAATCTGTCCTGACCCCTAGACGTCTGGGTATCGCCGCCCCGGCTGCCACGATCAATGGATTGCGAAGGAGCGGAGGGCGCGTCGCCCATCCGGCGCCAGGTGTTGCTGTCGCTGCCGCGGGAGGAGGAGCCGCGGTCCACCGATGGGTTGGGCGAGGAATCGCCAAAACGCCTCCAGCTACCCGCGTCACCACTTCCCCGCCCGCCGCGATCGGAGTTGCCGCGATCCATACCGCCACGGTCGACCGAAGGAGCTGAGGCTGCCGGCGCCGAGGAGTCCCCGAAGCGCCGCCAACCACCGCCATTGTTGGACGGTTCAGAGCCACGGCCACCACGATCCATTGTTCCGCGATCGACGCTGGGGGCCTGGGCTTCGCCTGCCCGACGCCAGCCGCCGCTGGTGTTCGAGGATTCAGAGCCACGGCCACCGCGGTCCATTGTTCCGCGATCGACGCTGGGGGCCTGGCCTTCGCCTGCCCGACGCCAGCCACCGCTGTTGGTGTTCGAGGATTCCGAACCACGGCCACCACGATCCATTGTTCCGCGATCGACGCTGGTAGCCTGACTGTCGCCCGCGCCACGGCCGCCACGGTCCACGGACCCTCGATCGACGCCGGAGACGCGGCCGGTGAAGGCGTCGTTGTTCCCACGCCCGCCACCGTTGTCGCCAAACGTACGGCGATTGGTTTCCTGCAAGGCCGAGCGCTGGCTTTCAAAGGGCACGCGGTCGACGCGGCTGGCCTGGCGGGTGGCGTAGAACCCGGAGTCGCCGCGGCTGGCACCACGACCCTCGGATACACGCGCCTGGCGATCGCTGAGCCGGTTCGAGCCAGCGTCTGGCACCAGCGGCAGCTGTCCGCGGACCATGGAGGCCGATTCGATGTCATTGCGGTTATTCCGAACATGATTCACCGATCCCCGGCCGAAGTCACGGGCGTTCACCGAGGTGATGCCGTTGTTGACGCGGGCGTTGCGGTAGACGTTGGTGATGTTCGTGTTGTTCACGATGGTGATGTTGTTGTAGTTCCGGTTGCGGAAGCCATTGTAGTAGCCACGGCCGTACCAGGGATAGTAGGTTTCATAGGGGGCCAGCGGCACCCAGCCATAGTTCCCGAAGCCGACCGAGACGCCAACGTTCCCCCAGCCAAAGAAGGCCACCAAGCCGGGGCTCCAGAAGTGGCGCGCGTTCATGCGCCCGGGCCACCAGCACCAACCGCGGCTGGGCCGGTTGATCCAGCGTCCATAGTGATACGGCGCCCAGCCCCAGGGATCGTAGCTGACCCAGTTCCAGCCGTAGTAATCGACCCAGGTCCAGCGGCCGTTTCGGTACGGAGCCCAATCACCGGCGGTGGCGGGCACCCACACATTGCCGTATTCCGGCGTGTTTTCCCACCGGCCGTGGGTGTCGAGGTCTTCGGCGCCGGAGATGTCCTGGCTGACGTAGTCGTAGCTGCGCGAGTTCTCCAACTGGCGGTCGCGCGATTCGCTCCAACGGTCCCAATCGTCCACCATAGTGGCGTTGACGAACTGGAACTCCGGATCTTCGGCGGAGCCTCGGGCCATCAGGGTCCGGCCGGACTTCAGCTTCTGGCTGCCGCGCGGGCTGAAGAGTTCGGCTTCGCCGTTGCGCACGGTCACTTCCGTGGAGCCATCGTCGAGAACGGAGATCCGGTAGATCCCTTTCTTCAACGGGCGGACAGATATGGAAGGCGTGGAGATTTCGGTCTGCGAATCCATGTTGCGCAGGACACGGTAGGTCATCGTGCCACGCGCCAGGCGTACGAGGTACTTACGGTTTTCGATGTCGGCCAGGCGCAGTTCCGTGTCGCCCGACAGGCGGGCGAAGTTGCCGAAGTCCATCTGCACTTCGGCGCGGGCGCCGGCGTTGGTCTGCACCTGATCCTCGCCCAGGAGGGGCGCGTTGACGGCGGCGGCAATCCATTCGCCCGTATCGCCACGGCGGACGGATACGTCGCCTAACAGCAAACTGAGGCGCGCGACGGCGCGACCGGAAGAATCGGCTTCCTGCGCCGGGACCTGGTTGGCCGCCGCGAAGAAGAGAGTAAGTACTGCCAGCATGGTGCGTTTCATGGTGATTGGCTCCCGTCAGCTTAACAGCATGCCAGGGGCCAAACGGCAACTCCTGTACTATCAATTGATTATGATTTTTGACCCCTGGTGCTTTTCAACCACGTCCGGGTCCCGCTAGCTGAATTGAGCCGTTCCTAAGAAAGTTTCCCGACTTTGCTACTGCATCTCGCAACCTCCATTGTGCGCCTACGCCTTCTCGTCACCGGTCTATTGCTGCTGGGGCTTTCCCGCTCGTGCCCGGCGCAGGACCTGGTTGGCGAAACCTACTTCAACGGACCGGAGAACAGCGAGCGGATGGCCACCGATGCGGAGGGACGGCAGTACTTCGCCGCGGAGAACGGGTTGTTCCGATTCACTGGCGACCGGTTTGAACGTATGGACAGCGACCCGGAATTCGGCCTGCCCGCCGTGGTTGTCTATCGACCCGAAGCCGGGCGGTTTGGCTACCTCTGGATCGGCACGACGACGGGGCTGTGGAGTTACGATGGGAGCCGGTTCCGGCGGCAGGCTGGGGTGGCGCGGCGAACGGTGTTTGACCTGGCGGTGGATGCCGATGGCACCATCGCGGCCGGGGTTGGGGACGGGACGAACGATGACCCGTTCCGCGTCACTCTGCATTTGTATGAATCGGCCGGCGGGGAATTGCGGCGGGGGGCCGTATTGGGCGCATCCAGCCGGTTCGCCGGTCTGGCATTCGATCGAGACCACAACCTGTACTACGCCACCCGGTCGGCCGCCTATCTTCTTCCCCCCGGAGAACGCAAGGCCCTCTTTGCGGGCGCGAATGGCGCGCAGCGTCTGCCCTTTCCGACAGGCCCGGTGACCTCCTACCTGACGGCGCATCTGGCGGCCGATCCAGACGGGGGCATGTGGCTGTATGCCCGTGGGGAGCTCGTCCACTACACCGGTACCCAACCGGGGGTAAGATTCCGCAGGGATAACTACCGGCCGAATGTAACCACGGGCAAACAGATCTGCGCGTCCGGTGGGAAGGTCTGGTTTTTGGCGAATCACGTATTGCACACGATTCAGAACGCCGGGGTGTTGCGGTTGGATCCGGAATCGCCGACGAGTTCGACGTCTTACCGGCACGTCTACTGTGAGGGAGATCGCGCGATCTGGGTGGGGCACAACAAGTTCGTGCGGAAGTTCGACACCGCCCGTTTGGGCAACCCTGGCGGCCTACCGATGCGGGTCCAAACCGGGGCCGGGCCGTGGCAGACGCCGGATCAGGCTCCGGTCACGCTTCCGTTTGGAACGCATACGATCCAAGCATCGGTGGGAGCGCCTCGGCTGGTGCGACTGGAGACGCGGGAGGAGGTGCAATACCGTTTCCGGATCAGGGGCTTTATGGAGGATTGGGCGGTGAGTGCCGAACCGGTGCGCTCCTTCACCGTGAACCAACCGGGAAGATACCGGCTGGAGGCTGATTTCGCAGTGAACGGCAAATGGAGCGGGAACCCGCGGGTGTACGCATTCGAAGTGGCGGAGCGGCCCATTCCGTTATGGTCCTGGCCGTTGGCCGTTGGGGCCATCATCGCGGTGGGATTGACGGCTGTGATGTGGCGGCAGCGCCAGCGGGAGAACGCGTGGGGAATTTCAAGCACTTTGCTGGGGCAGCGCTACCGGATTACGGCGAAGCTGGCGGAGACCGATCTTTCACAGGTATTCCTGGCGCAAGATCTGCGGCTGGGAAAGCGGGCGGTGGCGCTGAAGGTGATCCGGCGAAAATCGGTAGAGAAGAGCGCACTGTCGGCGTTCCGGCGGGAGTTGGAGGCGTTGTCGCGCTTGCGGCACCGGGGCATTGTGGCCATCCTGGACGTGGGAGTGCTTCCGGACGGACGCGCTTTCCTGGTGATGGAACTGGTGGATGGCGTGAGCCTGCGGACGATCCTGCGGCAGGGGGCGATGGAGCGCCGGCGGATGGCGCGGGTCCTATCCCAGCTTGGCGACACGATGGCGGTGACGCACCGCAACGGCATTCTGCACCGGGACTTGAAGCCGGAGAACCTGATGCTGGAGTTTCCGGGGACGGACCGGGAGAACCTGGTGATTCTGGACTTTGGCACGGCGCGGATTGCGGTGCCCGATGGCAGCGTTGACTCCTACTCCGGCGGCACGTTGGACTACATGGCGCCTGAGCAATTGTTCGGGTTCTCTTCGGAAAAGACAGACCTTTACGCGGTGGCGTTGCTGGCGTTTGAGATGTTGACGGGCAAACGGCTGACGGAGTTGATGTGCGAGAACCCGAAGGAGGTGGATGCCGCGTTGCGGCGGGAATTGGCGAGCGTGTTGCCGGCGGTACCGGTGGCGGCGATTGACCTGATACTGCAAGGGGCGAACCCCGACCCGGCGCGGCGCCCGGAGGACCTGGAAGAATGGACCGGGGCACTTACTAACATACTTACCCAATCTGGTAACATCTAACCTTCCGGTATGGACGATTCTATCTCCCATATACTGAGGCAACGGCTGGCGGCGGGGGACCCGGCGGCTCTTTCGGAAGCCACGGCACTGCTGTACCGGGAACTGCGGGCGGCGGCGCGTGTGGAGATGCGGGGCGAGCGAAAAGATCATACGCTGCAGCCAACGGGACTGGTACACGAAGCGCTGATTCGCATGCGTGGCAGCACGCAGCTGGCGGTGGACGGCTCCAACCACTTTCTGAATCTGGCGCGGGAAGTGATGCGGCATGTTTTGCTGGACCACGCCCGGGCGCGCAACACGGCCAAGCGGCGCTATCTGCGTGTCGAGCAATCACTGGAGGAGTTGCAGATCGCGGCTCCAGTGGCGCTGGCCCCGGAGTGGGACAACGCGATGGAATTGGTGGCGCAGCACGATCCGCAAAGGGGGCGCGTGCTGCGGATGAAGTATGTGCTGGGCCACACGTGGGACGAGATCGCGCCGCGGCTGGGGATCAGTGTGAACCAGGCGCGGTACATCGAAAGCCAGGCGATTGAGTGGCTGCGCCGGCGGTACTCGGTATCGCGCTAGGTGTAGTGGAACTCCGCGGTGGCGGTGCCGGCGGTGAGTGGCGTGAGGCGGATCCAGTGGGCGCTGAAGCCGGCCGGGAAGACGTGGGCTTTGTAGCCTTGGACCGTGATGTCCTCGTATTTCACCCAGCTGCCATCGCCGAGGAAATCGACCTCGACACGAACCACGCCGCCGGGGGAATGCTGGAGGTGCAGCACCTTTTTATCGAAGCCGGTCATCAGGAACGGGTCGCTGGGTTCGCCTGCCTTCACCTGTGATTTGCGCCAGACGCCGCCCCAGCCGGCGGGTTTGCCCCAGCTCCAGAGGTCGTCCGTTTTGCCGAACCAGATGCCGGCTTGCGGCTGGCCGCCGAGGGCGTTGTTGTCGGCATTCGGCGTGGTCTGATTGCCACCAAGGGCGAGCAGGCCGCGGAAGGCGGTGAAATCGGGAATGATGCGGAGGTGCTGGCAGACCGGCTTGATGCCCCAGATGTGACCTTCGAAGGCGATGGGCTGCAGTTCGTAGAACATGCCCTGGATGTCCATGAGGAAGTGCTCGGTTTCCACTTCGCGGATGCGCATCCATTCGGTTTGCCAGGCGTGCTGCATGGCGTGGGAGGCCTTGGGCAAACGGTAGTGCTGCCACTTCCCTTCCACAAGCGCGTGGAGGAGGACCGACATTTCGTCCCAGCCGGTGGCGAACATGACTTGCCCCATATCCTGGCGGGCGGCGACGTCCATGTGCGGTTTGCGGCTGAGCACGCGCCACGATTTGCCATCGTATTCGAAGAGGCCGGCGTCGTTATCGCCGTAGTTATAGAACCCGTTGTTGGCGATGACAATGCGGCCTTGCGCGGTATAGCCGCCCTTGAAGTGGGGGCGGGCTTTGATGTTGAGCGCTGTTAGCACGTTCACCACTACGGTGGCCTTCAGCGTGGCTGCGTCAACCTCATACAGCAGGCCTTCCATGGTGAGCATGTAGACGCGGTTGGCGGGGTCAGTCAGGTGGCGGAAAGTGGAGGTGAGGCGGTGGCCGTAGAGATCCTTGATGGGGCGGACGGCGCCGGTGGCGCTGATGGCGAACGGCCCGATGAAGCACTGGTTGGATTCTTTGTGGATGAGGCGATTGGCGTGGGTGCCGTCGTGGCGTTCGACGCGGGTGGCCTTCAGGTTCTCGTCGATGCGATGCAGCCAGAGGTTCGTCCCGGTGCGGGCGGTGTGGGAGTTGTAGTTGACGGCCCACAGGGCGTCGGCCCAGGGCATGAGGGCACCGATGCCGGCTTCCGAGCGCGGGGCGGTGGAATCACCGGCGAGGCCTACGTTGGGGAGTTGCTGGGCGGGGAGGGCGGCGGCGCCCAAGAGCGAGAGGACAGTGCGTCGATCCATGAATCCCCAGTATATTGGAGGGATGCCTTATCCAGAACATTTGATCGCGATCATGCGGGAAGACTTGACCGCCAATGGCGTGGAAGAGACACGGACGCCGGAGGCCGTCGACGCGGCGTTGGCGCCGGGGAGCGGCACGGTGTTGATGGTTGTCAACAGCGTGTGCGGCTGCGCGGCGGGCAAGGCCCGGCCGGGCGTGGTGAAAGCGCTGATGGAAGCCGAAGTGAAGCCGGACCGCGCGGTGACGGTGTTTGCCGGAGCCGATGAAGCGGCTGTGGCGCACGTGCGGAAGTTGTTGGTTGGCTTCCCGCCGTCGTCGCCGTCGTTTGCCATTTTCCAGGACGGCAAGCCCGTCTACATGATGCATCGCTTCCAGATTGAAGGCCGCAACGCGGACGCCATCGCGGGCGATTTGAAGAACGCGTTTGCGGAGTTTGGGAAGCAGGTTCAGTAAGCCAATGCGGCGCCGGGATTGTTTGGCAATGGCGTTTAGCCCCTTGCTGGGGGCGGCGGCTGGGCCGCGGACGACGATCTCGGCGCGCTCTATGCGGCTGGAGTTGGTGAACACGTGGACGACGGTGATGTCGTCGAGCACCTATCGCGAGACGCTGGGCGTTTCGGTGGTTTCCGGCGGGATTACCGGGGTGGGTGAGGGCGCACCGATTGTGCGTTATAACGAGTCGGCGGCGCAGGGCATTGAGATTGTGAATGGGCTGCGGGAGGTGTTCGCCGGGGCCGATCCGTCGCAGTATGTGAAGCTGCTCGACCGGGTGTTTTCGAAGGTGGACGGGGGCTGGGCGACGAAGGCCGCCATCGACATTGCGCTGCACGATTGGGCGGCGAAGCGGCTGGGCGTGCCGCTGTGGAAGATGTGGGGGCTGGACCGGAACGACACGCCGTTGACGACGTTTTCCATTGGCATCGATACGGCGGAGGTGATCCGGCGGAAGGTGCGCGAGGCGGCGGCGTATCCGGTGTTGAAGATCAAGGTTGGCTTGGCGAACGATGAGGAAGTGATGGAGGCGGTGCGCGCGGAGACGAAGAAGCCGCTGCGGCTGGATGCCAACGAGGGTTGGAAGACGGTGGATGAGGCCGTACGGAAGATCAAGTGGCTGGAAAAGCAGGGCGTGGAGTTGATTGAGCAGCCGCTGCCGGCGTTGATGTTGAGCGAGATCGGCGAGGTGCGGAAGCGGGTTAATCTGCCGATTTTCGCTGATGAGTGTTGCCTGCATCCGGAAGACATTCCGCGGATTGCGCCGTATTTTGATGGGGTGAATATCAAGGTGGATAAGGCGGGCGGGCTGCACCAGGCGATGCGGATGATTGAGATGGCGCGGGCGTTGAAATTGAAGGTGATGGTGGGGTGTATGGTGTCGAGTTCGCTGGCGATTACGGCGGCGGCGCAGCTTTCGCCGTTGATTGATTACGCGGATTTGGACGGGAATTTGTTGATCAAGAATGACCCGTATGAGGGCGTGAAGGTTGTTAGTGGGAAGTTAGTGTTGCCGGAGCGCGCGGGTGTGGGAGTGGTGGCGCGGCGGTAGTTTCAGTTAGCAGCCAGTTTGGTAGAATTGGCCGACTTCGCCGACAATTTGCCCGGGTTTGGCGGCCGTGGACAGAAACAGGCGGAGGCTGCTCCAGTTATAGCCTCGATCTTCGAATAGTAAGTCGACTTTGCCGTCGCCATCGAGGTCACCGGCCCAACGTAGTTCTACCGCATTGTCGTTTTCGGTTGCCACGAGCGGGAGCGGAAGCCATGCGGCGCCATGCTTCGCGTTGACTTGAAATAGTTCAACCCGCTGGTCACCGGGCGCGTGATCGACCTTCCCGTTGGGTTGGAGTTGGAGTTCGAGCTTTTTGCCCGCGAAGTGGAAACTGACTGGCAGGTGCGGGACCAGTTTGAAATTGCCATCGAACGATGTGGTGATGTTCCGGTCACGCAAGTGGGCGTAACCGCTGAGGAGAAAGACAGGGTTCGCAGACTGTTGCAGGCCCACGCGTTTTCCGGTGCGATCGTTCGCGCCGTCGGCCAAAGGATCTGGCACAGCGGTGATGCGCAGATTCACCATTTTTGTCTTGTAACCGCCGGGCGTGCGCGTAAGGGCGAGCCACTGTTCGCCGTGGCGGGCGGTTACTTCGGCGCCGTGCGCTGCGTCTGTGGGCACAAGCAACCGACGCCGAATCGGGCTCGTCGCGGCGACATGCATTGGGTCGGCATCGTAGCCGGCACTCCAGGCGGTTAGGGCTAGAAAAATGGCTGACGCAACGCGCACGGAGCTATGCGCCTTTCCGCTTCTTGTTCGGCTTACCCAACGCGCGCGATTCCTTTGTCTCCGGCGCCACGCCGGCATCCCGCAGTGCCTTCAACTTGTCCTGAATGAAGGAGGCCTCGACGGCGGGCCGTTTCACCGGACCTTTGTTGCTCAACAGGATCATCCGTCGGTAGAGGTAATCCGCCGGGACCTCTTCGCTGAGGAGAATCACAGCGTCCTGGTTGAAGTTCTCGATCAACGCTCCGATGTCGTAACTCCCGCCCGATTTGGCCAGAATCGGCGGCTCCTTGTCCCAGGTCGTCCCACCGTCGATTGTCTTCCACCAGCCAACCTCGGCCGTATCCCCGTTGCGGCTGGTGAGGATCATGCGGGCCGACGTGGGCGATTCCACCACCAGATCCCCGTCGGACGCTCCGCCATTCGGGAGAATGGCGCTGGGCTTCGTCCATTCGGTCCCGGTCCAGCGGCAGTAGCGAACCTGCCCCTTTCCGTAGCGGAAATTGACGTGCGGGTTGCCGTTGCCATCGACGCGGCACGTGCCGTGAGAACAGCGCTCCGTCCCGGTGTTGTAGATGAGCGTCTTGCGGTCCGCGTACTCCTTGGTGACGGAGATCGTCAACTTCTCTCCCGCGGCGTTGACCCACGACCCATCACGCGTGTTCATTCGCATGAAATAGCTGTTCGACCGATCGTTGGTGTGGCCCGGGTTTTCACACAGGTGGTAGACGTAGGAGGCCGTGATCGTTTCGCCGTGACCCTTGGCGAACCACGCGTACCAGGAATCGTGGACGGCCGGGTTCGTCTGTTGGGCCTTGTGCTTGAGGATGGAGACGGGAGGTTGAAACGTGCGCCCAAAATCCACGGACTTCTGATAGACCCAGTCACTCCGGTGGGCGCCGTGACGATAGAAAAGATACAGGTCGCCGTTGTCCATTTGGACGAATTGCGGATAGGTTCCGAACAGGGAAATGTTCTGCAGTTCGACCCACGCCGTGATGTCCTCCGGGTTCTTCGACACCATGTGGGTGAACTTCCCGCCGCGCAGGGATCCCGGCGTGCCGAGGGTGTTCTTCCCCAGACTCGGACTGCCGCCATGTGCGCCGAAAACGATGTGGATATAGCCCTTTTTGTCCACCATCATGGCCGGCTTGCCGTGATTGTCGAGATCCTTGTTTTCGACAGGGTCGGGCGATTTGCCCATCAGATTCACCCCGGCCAGGAACGGTCCGGACCACTTGCGGGTGGCATGGTGGTAGGCGGCAACGTAGGAGTCTTCGTGCGGCCCCTGGTAGGCGATGTAGGTGGTGCCGTTGTGGTTCACGCCGGTGGGATGCTGGAGCGTGGATGACGGATTGCCGAAGCCATTATCGGTGAAGTAGTCCACGTCGCGGGACTCGGCCGCACCGACTGTCAGCGCGGTGGCGCTGAATAATAGTTCTCGACGGGTTTGCAAAGGAAAAGATCGCTTCAAGTTGGTCTCGGCTCGGGGCCAGTCTCGACTTTACCAGAGGCATGTTTACGATGGGCCAGCAATGACACGATGTGGCGGAACCGACCCGATTGGCGGTGGCCGTCGACGCAGTGTCAGGTCTGCTCTTTCGCCCAGGCGCGGAGACGCTGGCGGACACGGGGGCCAAAGTGTCTTTGCCAATGATGTTGAAAGCGGGCGGCTAGAACGGCGGCGCGAGTGTTTAGTTCGCCAACGATAGCGCGTGCGCGCGGGTGCGGGGCGATGAGGTCGGCGGCGGCCTGCAGGTCCTGCCAATCACCGAGGTGACGCTGGATTAATCGGAGGCGTTTCAGCCATGGCTCGGCGCCAACGGGATCGCGGATTTCGATGGCGTAGCGGAGGCGTTTGGCGGCGATGCGGAGGGCGTGGAGTTGGGCTGGATCGGCGTCGAGAAACGCGTCGACGCGGGTGAGCAGCGGGGGCGGAGTTCCCTGCTCCGGCGGGAGTTCAAGGGGGTGGCGAAGTTTGCGCGTTAGAAATTTAGTGAGTTCGGCGGCGGCGAAATCGCGTTGGCCCTGGAGGTAGTTGACGATTGGGTCGTTTTTCGGCCGGCGGAGGAGCTGGATGGTGATGTCGCGGTCGCGCACGGCGGCGGCGCGGTCGCGGATTTGGCGGAGTTGTTTGCGCGACTTGCGATTGCTTATGGCTTCAGAGAGCCGGCGGACGGCGACGCGCAGATCGTGGACGGCATCCTCTGTGGGGGCGGCCGCGGTGCGCTCCATTTGCGATAACAAGGCTTTCCGCAAGTGGTTGATCACGATTTGAGGATATACCTTCGGGCGCTGATAAGCTGGAGGATATGTCAACTTATGGAGCCGCCGAAATGGCGGCCAGTTTCCGGACCGTGCGGAAGAACACGATTCAAATAGCGCAAGAGATTCCGGAAGAACAGTACGGCTTTTCGCCTTCGGAAGGGACGCGTACGGTGGCCCAGTCGTTGGTCCACATTGCTGTGGCGCCTCGGATCTGGACGGCGATTGCCACGAGCGGCGCGACAACGCTGGTGGGATTCAATTTCATGGGCTTGTTCATGGCGAACGTGGCCGAAGAGAAAACGCCGCGGACGAAGCCGGAGATCATCGCCTTGCTGGAGAGCGAGGGAGAGGCGTTTGCGAACGCGCTGGCCAGTTTGACCGATGAACAGCTTGCCGTGCGCATTGCGCAACCGGATGGCGTGAGTTCGAAGACGCTGCTGGAGACGATGCTGTCGCCCAAAGAACACGAGATGCATCATCGCGGCCAGTTGATGTTGGTCCAGAGGCTGCTGGGTTCGACGCCACATTTGACGCGCGCGATGCAGGAGCGGTTCGCGGCGATGCAGGCTGCCAGTAAGGGCTAAGCGGTGACGTTCGGCGATTGGCAGTCCCTGCAGCAATTCTCCTGGATAGAAGCGCTACGGGACTGCCCGCAGGATCCGGTGCATCACGCCGAAGGGAACGTGTGGATTCACACGCGGATGGTGCTGGAGGAGTTGGCGCGAGACAAGCGATTTGTGTCGGCTTCGACCGACGATCGTGACGTGCTGTGGGCGGCGGCGGTGCTGCATGACGTTGCCAAGCCGGAGACGACGGAAGTGTTGCCGGATGGGCGTGTGACGGCCAAGGGCCATTCGGCGCGGGGCGCGCTGCGGGCGCGGCGGATTCTTTGGGAATTGGGCATGCCGTTCGCGCAGAGGGAGGAGGTGTGCGGGTTGATCCGGTATCACCAACTCCCGTTTTATTTGATCGAACGCGACGACGCGCAGCGAATGGCGGCGGCGATTGATCTGGTGGCACGGTGGCCGTTGCTGGCTGTGTTGGCGGAGGCCGATATTCGGGGACGCATTTGTGAGGACCTGCCGCGGGTGCTGGAGAACATTGCCCTGTTCGCGGAGTTCTGCCGGGAAGAGGTGCGCGAGTTCCCTTCCCCTTTGGCGCGTTTCGAGTATTTCCGGCGGGAGGATCGGGCTATCGACTACGCGGCGCACGATTCGACGGTGGTGGATGCGGTGGTGATGTGCGGGATGCCGGGGGCCGGGAAGGACACCTGGATTGCCAGGAACCTGCCCGATTGGCCGGTGGTTTCGCTGGACCGTTTGCGCGAGGAGATGGGTGTTTCTCCGACCGATAACCAGGGCGCCGTGGTTCAGGCGGGCAAGGAGCGGGCGCGCGAGTATTTGCGGAAACGGCAGCGGTTTGTGTGGAACGCCACCAACCTTTCGCGACAGTTGCGGACGCAGTTGATCGACCTGTTGGCGGGCTACGGGGCGCGGGTGCGTTTGGTGTATGTGGAGGCGCCCGCCGGTGCTTTGTACGCGCAGAACCGGGGGCGGGAGCGGGTGGTGCCGCCGGCTGTAATGGAACGGCTGTTGGGCAAGTGGGAGGTGCCGGACGTTGGCGAGGCGCACGAGGTGACCTACTGTGTCGGCTAAGTATCCGCGCAGTTTTCATTTACCGTGGTCGCCCGGCGGGACGCGGGACGACAAGCGGATGGCGTCGGTGGCGGGGTTGATCGGGACGGAGATTGTGGTCACCGAAAAACTGGATGGGAGCAACATGGCGCTGACGCGCGAGGCCGTGTTTGCGCGGAGCCATTCGGGGCCGCCGTCGCACCCGTCGTTTGCCTGGGCGAAGGCATTGCAGGCGCGGATTGGCGGGCAGATTGAGCCGGGCGTGACGCTGTTTGGGGAGTATTGTTATGCCGTGCACTCTATCGTGTACGAGGAGCTGCCGGGATATTTCTTTTTGTTTGGGGTTCGAGATGATGATTCCGGCGCATGGTGGGAATGGGATTTGGTGACGGCGCAGGCCGGGTTGCTGGAGTTGCCGACGGTGCCGGAAGTGTTTCGCGGAGTGGTGGAATCGGAGGGGGCTTTGGAACGGCTAGTCCGTGGGGTGGGCGGAGGAGTTTCTGTGTTCGGCGGCGAGCGGGAAGGCGTGGTGGCGCGGGTTGCGCGTGGATTTGACGATGCGGAGTTTGCCGGAGTGCTGGGGAAATACGTGCGCGCGGACCACGTGCAAACCGATGAGCACTGGATGTTCCAGGAGCTTCGGGTGCAACGCGGCCCGCGCGGTTAGTGTTTGCTAGTTTTGGCTGGCTTGCAGGGCCTGGTCGAGATCCCAGAGGATGTCTTCCAGATCTTCAATGCCGATGCTCAGGCGGATCATGTCGGGTTCGACACCGGCCGCGGCCTGCTGTTCGGGGCTCAACTGCTGGTGCGTGGTGGACGACGGGTGGATGACCAGGCTGCGGGCGTCGCCCACGTTGGCCAGATGCGAGAAGAGCTTCATGTTGTCAACGAACTTCTTCCCTGCTTCGTAGCCGCCCTTGATGCCGAAGCTGAAGACGGCGCCGGGGCCCTTGGGCATGTACTTCTGCGCCAGGGCGTGATACGGGCTGGACTTGAGGCCGGGGTACTTCACCCATTTCACCAGGCTGTGGTTTTCCAGGAACTCAGCGGCCGCCTGCGCGTTGGAGACGTGGCGATCCATGCGGGGGCCGAGCGTTTCGACGCCCTGCAGGAACAGGAACGAGTTGAACGGACTGACGCAGGGACCGAGGTCACGAAGGCCTTCGACGCGGGCTTTCAGGATGAAGGCGATGGCGTTGAGCGGGCTGGGCAGATCAGCAAAGACCAGGCCGTGATAGGCAGGTGAGGGCTTGTTCAGCAGGTTGTGCGCGGACTTCGACCAGTCGAATTTGCCGCCGTCGACGATGATGCCGCCGATGGAGTTGCCGTGGCCGCCCATGAACTTGGTGAGGGAGGCGACGACGATGTTGGCGCCGTGCTCGATCGGGCGGCACAGGTAGGGCGAAGCGAAGGTGTTGTCGATGACGAGCGGAACGTTGGCTTCCTTGGCGATGTTCGAAACGGCTTCGATATCGAGCACGTTGCCGCGCGGGTTCGAAATCGTTTCGCCATAAATGGCGCGGGTTTTCGGTGTGATGGCCTTGCGGAAGTTTTCCGGATCGTCAGGATCGACGAACGTCACGTCGTAGCCCATGCGGCGGAAGCTGACGTCGAACTGCGTGTAGGTGCCGCCGTAGAGCGTGCTGGCGGCGACGATGTGATCGCCGGCTTCCAGAATGCTGTTCATGGCGATGAACTGGGCGGCTTGGCCAGAGGCCAGGGCCAGCGCCGCC
Source organism: Bryobacteraceae bacterium (assembly GCA_044358225.1). Taxonomy (GTDB): domain Bacteria; phylum Acidobacteriota; class Terriglobia; order Bryobacterales; family Bryobacteraceae. The sequence continues at coordinate 17,528 of JBIKOG010000090.1, forward strand.
GCCCCGCCTTCGAGCGACGCCACGCGCTGCTCCAACACATCGGTCGTCGGATTCATCAGGCGCGTATAGATGTTGCCGAATTCCTTCAGCGCAAAGAGGTTGGCGGCGTGGTCGGAGTCGTTAAACGTAAACGACGTGGTCTGGAAGATCGGTACCGCGCGCGCGTTCATGGCGCTTTGCGGCGAATACCCTGCGTGGAGGCTGCGGGTGTTGAAGCCTAGAGGACGTTGATCTGACATGGCCCCTATTTTAGCCAACGATCGAGGTTTTCGCTGACGAAGGCGTCGTCGTTGAGTTCGGGGTATTGGGCATAGACGCGGTCGATCTCTTCGACCTGGCCGGGGCTGAGTCCTTCGTTGGGATCGAGGCACCAGAGGCCTGCCAGGAGTCCCTGCCGGCGGAGGACTTCGTGAAGACCGGCGATGCAGCCGTGGAACTGATTGGCGGCGTCGAAGAAGGCGGCGTTGGAATCGGTGACGGCGATGGCGCGGGCGAGATGCTCCGATGTAACTGTGGCTGTTTGCAGTTCAGCCTGCAGCTCGACGGCGCGGCGGGTCCAGACGGACCAGTGGCCGAGCAACCCGCCTTTGATGCGAAGGGTGCGGCCGGCGAAGTGGTGCGGCGTCAGTAGATCGAGCACGATGTTGTCGTCGTTGCCTGTGTAGAGAGTGATGTCGTCGCGGCCGCTGTCGGCAACGGCGCGGATGACATCAATCGTCTGATAGCGGTTAAACGGGGCCATCTTGATGCCGATCACGTTCGGAATCTCGGCGAATTGCTGCCAAAACTCGTAAGGAAGCACGCGGCCGCCCACCGCCGGTTGGAGATAGAAGCCGACGACAGGGAGAATCTCCGCGACGGCCGAGACGTGTTCGATCAACTTGCGCGTGTTCGCATTCGGCAGCGCGGCAAGGCTCAACAGGCCGGCGTCGTAGCCGAGGTGTTTTGCCAAAGCCGCCTCGCGCTCCGCCTGCTTGGTGGGGCCGCAAATGCCTGCAATGCCGATCACATCTTCGCGCCCGGCCTGTTCTTCGCGGGCCAACGCCAGCACCGGTTCCAACAGCCCCTGTTCGCGAATCGCAAACTGCGTGGTGTGAACCGCTACCGCGATGCCGCCGGCGCCCGCGTCCAGATAGTAACGCGTCAACGCCCGTTGGCGGCGTTCGTCCAGCTTCCTCTCCACTGTCAGCGCCAGCGGGTGGGCGGGGATGACGGTGCCGTGGTGGAAGCGTGCAAGTGCCTTAGAACTTGCCATCGCGCGCCTCGAAGTGCGTGGGCTTGTTCAACGTCGCGCCTCCCAGGGCGATCCACTCGGCGGTCCATTCGAGCATCTGGTCAACGGTGACCGAGGGGTAGCCGTAGATGCGGTGGCAGCGTTGGGCGTTGTTGAGCAGCGCGTCTGTGGATTCGGTGCCGGTGAACTCGGGATTGATGCCGAGGTGGCTGCCGATATACTCGGCGATGCGGCGGACGGAGAGGGTTTCCGGGCCGGTGAGGTTCAGGACAGTCGCCGGCGACGTGCAGTGAGAGAAGCTGCGGAGCGCGACGGAGTTCGCATCGCCCTGCCAGATGACGTTGGCGGCGCCCATCGATAGATCCACCGGCTTACGCTCGGCCACTTTCGTGCCGATGTCGAGCAACACGCCGTAGCGAAGATCGATGGCGTAATTGAGCCGCAGCAGCATCATTGGAATCTTGTTGTGGCGCGAGTGATAGTCGTAGATGCGCTCGCGGCCGAGTCCGGTCCAGGCGTACTCACCGACGGGGAAGCACTCGTCAGTTTCAACGGAACCGCCACGAGCAACGTGCGAGTAGCCGTAGACGTTTCCGCTCGAAAACGCCACTATTTTCGAGTGTTTAAAGCGTTCGCAGACCAGGCCGGGCAGGTAGACGTTCATGGCCCAGGTCAGCGTCGGGTCCCCGGTGGAGCCGAATTTTCGGCCGAACATGCAAAGGACGTTTCGGACTTCAGGCAACGCGGCGAGTTGCGCGGGGTCCAGCAGATCGGCCTTGATGCACTCGACGCCGCCGGCTTCGAGCTGCTCTCGTAGGCCGTGCTCGGAAAAACGTGCAACGGCGATGATCCGCTTGCCTGCCGGAGCGGCGCGGCGGGCGCGCAGGGCTAGTGTCGGCCCCATCTTTCCGCCGACGCCCAGAATCAGCAGGTCACCATCGAGGGCGGCCAGCGCCTCCCGGTCGGCGTCGGTGGGACAGGTGAGGACTTCTTCGAGTTCCGCAACGGTGGTAATCATCGCTTGTATCCAATCTTTCGGAGAAATTCTTTGCGTTCACGAACGTCTTCCGGCGTTTCCAAACCGCGCGGTTTGCTGCCATCGATCACGCCCATCACGCCGCGCCCGAGGCCGGTGGTGGCGATGATGACCTCAACCGGATTGGCGGTGGCGCAGAAGATGTTGACCACTTCCGGCACGTCTTTAATCCGTCCGAGAACATTGATCGGAAAGCCGCCTTTGAGAACAACCAGAAACGTGTGGCCGCAGCCAATCGTCTGCAGGTTCTCGACGGCCGACTTGATCAACTCCTGGTCATTTCCGTCGGCGCGCGTCAGGCACGGGCCGCTGGCTTCGTTGAAGCCGACGCCGAATTTGATCGTCGGATTCGTGTTGACGATGGCTTCGTAGATGTCTTCGACGGTCTTGATGAAGTGGGACTGACCAAAGATGATGTTGGCGTCGGTTGGGATCTGGATAGGAACGTTGCTGAATACCATGTGAGACTGTACCTAGGTGCAGGACTCTTCATTCTATCTTTCTGATCGCGAGATTCTCGAACGCATTCGGCGCATGCCCCATGCCAAGGCGAGTTTCAAGAACCTGGTGCGCGAACTGGGAGCCCATGGCGAACAGCGAGACGTGCTCGAAGACCGGCTGACGAAGATGGTCGAAAAGGGCCAGCTTGTCGAGTATCGCAACGGCCAGTACGTCGCCGCGTCGCACTCGAAGGAGTATATCGTCGGGCGTTTATCGGTACATCGCGATGGCTACGGCTTCGTGATCCCGCTGCAGAAAGTCACCGATATTGCTGGGGATATTTTTATCCCGCCGGCCGCTGTTGCGCAGGCGATGCATGGCGATCGTGTGCTTGCCCACATTACCTACGTCGGCCCCGATGGCAAGGCCGAGGGGACGATTCTAAAGATCCTCAACCGCGCCCACCAGACGGTGGTCGGCGAGTTTCGTGTCCGGCGACGCGGCAATTGGGTGAAACCGAACGACGATCGCCTGCAGCAGTGGATCTATATTCCGGAAGGAATGGAGTTGCCGGCGGCCCCGCGCACCGAAGACCGCGTCGGCGTAAAGACTATCGACGTCTCCAGCGCAGAAGAGCTCGACGGCATGATCGTTAACGTCGAACTCCTCGAATTCCCCGCCGACGGCGAAGACGGCGTCGGCCGCGTCATCGAAATCCTCGGCCACCCCGATGACTTCGGTGTCGATGTCGAAATCACCATCCGCAAGCACCACCTGCCCCACCGCTTTCCCGAAGAGGCCATCGCTCAGGCCAAGGATGTACTCCTGGAAATTCCGGCGGCCGAAATCGCCAAGCGCAAGGACTTCCGCGACCTCCCCATCGTCACCATCGACGGCGAAACTGCCCGCGATTTCGACGATGCCGTCTTCGTCGAACGCCTGCCCAACGGGAACTGGCGCCTGGACGTCCACATCGCCGACGTCAGCCACTACGTGCGTCCCGGCTCTGCCATCGATAAGGAGGCCCTTTTCCGAGGCACCAGCGTCTATTTTCCCGATCGCGCCGTACCCATGCTGCCGCACGAGCTATCCACCGGCATCTGCTCGCTCCGCCCCAACGAAGACCGCCTGGTCATGTCAGCGGAGCTGGAACTGGACAACGCCGGCGACATCGTCGGCCAGAAATTTTGCCGTGGCGTCATTCGCTCCGCCGCTCGGATGACCTACACGGCCGTCGCCAGAATACTGGATGGCGACGAGGCCGAGCGCAAAACCTACGAGCACCTGGTGCCCCACTTCGAACGCATGAAGGAGTTGGCGCTGATCCTGAATCGCAAGCGAACCAAGCGCGGCTCGATCGATTTCGATCTGCCGGAATCGCTCATCGAGTTCGACGAGAACGGCCTCATGATTGGCGTCTCCCGCGCGCCTCGCAACATCGCCCACCGCATCATCGAAGAGTTCATGCTCTCGGCTAACGAAGCCGTCGCTGCGCACATCGCCCACGCAAACGTGCCGTCGCTCTACCGCATCCACGAGGTGCCGGACGCCAAGAAGGTGCACGATTTCGAAGAGATCGCCTCGCAGTTTGGATATACGCTAGCCTTCGGCGCGCTGCCAGTGAAGAAGTTCGGCATGGTAGACAAGAAGCGCGACGGTCGCAAAGTCCGGCGCGATATCGTCATGGCCGACGAACGCGCCGCCGTCACGTCGCGCAACTATCAAAAACTAATCGGCAAGATAGAAGGTAAACCCGAGGAACGCATACTCAGCTACCTCATGTTGCGGTCCTTGAAACAGGCGCGCTACTCCCACGAAAACAAGGGCCACTTCGCGCTCGCCGCCGATACCTACACCCACTTCACTTCTCCGATCCGCCGTTATCCCGATCTGATGGTCCACCGCGTCCTGGGCAACCTCCTCGACGACGCGCCCGCCGGCTGGACTGAAGAGCAGATGGAGGAACTCGGCACCGATTGCTCCTTCACCGAACGCCGTGCCGGTGAAGCCGAACGCGACCTGGTCGAATGGAAAAAGGTCCAGTTCATGATCGACCGGGTTGGAGAGGACTTCGACGCCATGATCATCTCGGTCACCAAGTTCGGCCTCTTTGTCGAACTGGAACAGCTCTTTATCGAAGGTCTGATTCCCATCGACACGCTCCCCGGCGATCGATTCAAGTTTCACGACAACGCCCGCCGCCTCGTCGGCGAACGCACCCGCCGCGAATACAAAATCGGTGAAAAGGTCCGCGTCATTTTGGACCGTGTCGACGCCGCCGCCAAATCGCTTCAGTTCGGAATCTGGCAGGCGCCTCAGCCCGGACGAAAAAACAAGAAGGCCCGCTCCCGGCGCGATCATTAAAAGATATACTCTTGAACATGCGGAAATGGCCTTACCTTGTCGTGACTGGCTTTGCAATGCTGGCGCAAGCGGCGCCCGTCCCGGCAGTGTTAACTGCAAAGTGCGCGGCGTGCCACAGCGAAAAAGCAAAGGCAAGTGATTTTGTTGTCACCGATGCGGCGTCGATCCGCAAGGGCGGCAAGAAGCACGGCATGGCGGTTGTAGGCGGGCATCCGGAGAAGAGTCCGCTGCTCTTGATGATGAAGGGCGAAATGTCGCCCCGCATGCCGCTCGGCGGCGAACTCACAGCCGAAGAAATCGCCTCCGTGGAAGCCTGGGTGAAGGCCATGCCCGATGAGCGCCAACAGGCCAAGGCCGAATGGCGCTGGCCCTACGAAAAGCCCGTAAAACCAGCCATTCCAGCCATTCCGGACGCAAAATTCGCGAAGAACGCGGTGGATCATTTCATCCTCGCCAAACTAAACGCCGCGCACGTCCCGCCCGCTCCGCCCGCCTCCAAGCGCACCCTCGCCCGCCGCGTCTATTTTGATCTCATCGGCCTTCCGCCAAGCCCCAGCGAACTCGACGCGTTCCTCAGCGACAACTCTGACAAAGCTTACGAAAAGCTCATCGAAAAACTCCTCGCCGACCCGCGCTACGGAGAGCGTTGGGGCCGCCACTGGCTCGACCTCGTTCGCTACGGCGAGACTTCTGGCCTGGAAGGGGACGGCGCCATTGGCAATGCCTGGCGCTACCGCGATTGGGTCGTCGACGCTTTCAACAAGGATCTGCCCTACGACAAATTCGTTCTCCAGCAACTTGCCGGCGCCGACGAACACTCCAAGACCCGCAACAACTATCAGCCCGACGTCCAGGGCCACGTGCCCCTCGGCTTCCTGCGTCTCGCCCCCTGGGACCGGTCCAACCTCGTCGCCGACGAAGTTCGTCAAAACTACTTGAGCGAAGTCACCGCCACAACCTCATCCGTTTTCCTCGGTCTCACCATCGGGTGCGCCCGTTGCCACGACCATAAATACGACCCCATTCCGCAAAAAGACTTCTACCGTTTCCAGGCTTTCTTCAACGCCATTCAAGTCGAAAACGTCGACGTCCCCTACAAGGACGAAGCCTTCAGGGACCGCGCCGAAGCCCGCATCAAGGACCTACAAACCCGCCTGAAAGAAGGCCCTGAAAAGAAGGCCTTGGAGAGGATGGAGACGGAGCTGATGCCCCGCTTCCGCGAAGGCCGCAAGGCCGCCGCCGCCGCCCGCCCCGTCAACATGGAGGACCTTCGCCTGGAGATGCGGCGCAAGGACAGCGCTCTGTTCACCCTCGCCGAACGCCAGCGCCACGCCCAGTTGAAGGAGGATGCAGACCGCAGCCTGGACGCCGAGGAGAAGAAGGCCCTCGATGATTTCGAAGCCCCGCTTCTCAAGCGGTTCAAGGACGCCCACGCCAAGGATCCCGACCCGCTTGCTAAACGGTTTGACGTGCTCACCGTCGAAGAACTGCGCGGTGAAATCAATCGCCAAACCTCAAAGATTTTCACCGCCGCCGAACGCGACAAATTCCGCGAACTCTCCGAAACTCTCGACACCTACCGCCGCCGCATCGGCCGCTGGCAGCCCAACGCTCTAACGGTCAAAAACGTCCCTGGCCCGCCCAACGGCCCCTACATCGCCCCCACCCGTCTCCTGGTCCGCGGCGACTACCGCCAACCCGGCGAAGAAGTCGAAGCCGGCTTCCTCACCGCCATCGCCGGCAAGGCCGAACCGGCCGTCATCGAACAGGATCGCTACCGCCAATACCCCACCCGCGGCTGGCGCCTGACGCTCGGCAAATGGATCGCCAACAAGGACAATCCGCTCACCGCACGCGTCATGGCCAACCGCATTTGGCAGCATCACTTCGGCACCGGCATCGTCGCCACGCCCAGTGATTTCGGCGTCAACGGCGAACGTCCCACCCACCCCGAGCTCCTCGATTGGCTCTCCCACGAATTCATCGAATCCGGCTGGAGCGTCAAGGCCATGCACCGGCTCATCATGAACTCGGCCACCTACCGCCAAGCCGCCGAAAACCCCGCCGCCGCCAAGGATGCCGAGAACAAACTCATCTCCCGCTTCCCCCGCCGCCGCCTGCAAGCCGAAGAAATTCGCGACGGCATTCTCTACTTGAGCAACCGCCTGAACCCCGAGCAGGGCGGCCCCAGCGTCTTCCCTGCCCTGCCCGCCGACCTCGCCGACTTCGCCCGCTACGGCCGCGGCGGCGCCGCCATGTGGGAGACCAACGATTCCGAAGCCGACATGCGCCGCCGGTCCATCTACACCTTCCAACGCCGCTCCATGCCGCTGCCCATGATGGCCGCCTTCGACGCCCCCGTCTTCAGCGAATCCTGCGACCGCCGCAGCGCCACCACCACCCCGCTCCAAGCCCTCTCGCTCATGAACGGCAACCTCATTCACGAAGAGTCGCAACACCTCGCCGCGCTCATCGCCAAGGAAGCTGGCGACGCCAAACCATCCCAAATCCGCACCGCCTTCCAGCGCATCCTGCACCGCGCGCCCACCCCGGCGGAGACGGACCGATTCGCCAGTTTCCCCGGCTCACTCGACGCCCTCTGCCGCGTCCTTCTCAATTCCAACGAATTTCTGTTTGTGGAGTAATTGCATGTCTAACGGATCCCGTCGCAACTTTCTCAACTCTTCCTGGATAGGTCTCGGAGGCCTCGCCCTCCAGGACATGCTCTCCGCCGCCGACGCGCCGCTGTCGCTCAAGCCGGCCCATATCCCCGCCAAAGCCAAGCGCTGCATCTTCCTGTTCATGGAAGGCGGCGTCAGCCAAATGGATCTGTTCGATTACAAACCGGCCCTCGTCAAGCTGGCCGGCAAACAGATGCCCAAGGCCGAAGGCACCGTCGGCGAAATCGCCACCTTCTCCGCCGCGCCCAACCGCGTCATCCCGCCTGTCGCGCCCATGCGCCAACACGGCCAGTCCGGCCGCTACATCACGGACCTGATGCCCCACCTCGCCAAACAGGTCGACGAACTCGCCTTCGTCCACGGCATCAAGGTCGACAACAACAACCACGGCCCCGCCGTCTATCACACCCTCACCGGCAACCAGTTCCCTGGAAGCGCCTCCATCGGTGCCTGGGTGACATACGGCCTGGGCACAGAGAACCAGGATCTCCCCGGCTTCGTCGTCCTCGGCGATCCCCGCGGCTCCACCATCGGTGGCAACGGCGTCTGGGGCAACGGCTACCTGCCGGCAGCCTACCAGGGCACGCTGTTCCGCAACGGCGATACGCCCATCGTCGACCTGCACCGCCCCGGAAACATCACCGCCAAACAGCAGCGCGAGGAGCTGGACCTGTTGAAGTGGATGAACGAAAAGCACAGTGCCGCGCGCAGCAACACGGGCGATCTCGACGGCCGCATCGCGACCTATGAACTCGCCTTCCGCATGCAATCGAAGGCGCCCGAACTCGTCGACGTGAAGAGCGAATCGGAAGCCACGCGCCAGATGTACGGCCTCGACGATCCGATGACCGAAGCCTTCGGACGCCAGTGTTTATTGGCCCGCCGCATGGTCGAACGTGGCGTGCGCTACGTGCTGGCCCTGCATGGCGCCGGCGGCGATCGTTGGGACGATCACGGCGACGTCGCCGGCCGCGTTCCCAAACATTGCAAGGAAGTGGACAAACCCGTCGCCGGCCTGCTGGCCGATCTGAAGGCGCGCGGTTTGCTCGATGAAACCCTCGTCGTCTGGGCCTCGGAAATGGGGCGCACGCCGTTCGACAACAACCTGGTCACCGACAAGCCCGGCCGCGATCACAACCAGTACGGCCTGTGCATGTGGATGGCCGGCGGCGGCGTGAAAGCCGGGGCCACCTACGGCGAAACGGACGAACTCTCCGTCCGAGCCGCCGGCAACCCCATCCCTCTGCGCGACGTCCATGCCACGCTGTTGCGCCTTCTCGGTCTCGACCAGGATCGACTAACGTACCTCCACGCCGGCCGCTACAAGAAGCTGACCGACATCGGCGGCAGCGTTATCAAACAGATCATCGCCTAGTTGGCCGGACAATCCTGGCTAACGATGTTCTTGCCCGTGTTAGGGTCTTTTTGCGTGCGATTCTCACAGACCACCACCCGGCTGCCACGATGAAGTTCAATTCCGTGCCCCTTCGGTGTCTTGCCATTCGCCACCACGAAGAAGCGATCGACAAAAACTTCGGCGCCGCCCTTTAACTCATATTCAATCCTGCCAGTGACCTTGGCCGTGTCACGAGCCGCATCGTGATTTGGGGCTTGCGCGGCACTGTTAATCGCGTTCGTGATGTTCGATGGATTCGCAAAAGCCCCCTTGCCCTCCCACGCCAATCCAATCGGGGCTTGCACAACCCAAACCAGGTCCAGAGAATCTATATCGTCTGGCCCTAGCTTTCCCGGAACGCAATCGCCGAGCTGCGTCCCCACCTTCTCGATACAATCTCGGCTTGTTTCACGCACTTTTGCGGCGTGGCCCGCGACCAATCCGCCCGCCCCTGGTTTGATCTCAGGCTTAACCGTCAAGTACCCACGAAATGTCCCGGGAAAGAGCCCGAAGAAGCGCCGCTTCCCAGCCAGACGAAAATGCAACTCGTCTTTTGGTTTGATCGTTACATCACTCGGCGCGCGGCCGCCAACGAATATTCGGACCTTGTGCTCCATCTCATGCGTATGCTGCAGTATTTGCGAAGCATCCGCTAAATTCTTGTTTCTGGCCAATACGGGATCAATCAACGTATCCGCTCGGAAAAAGACGTGTACCGTATTACTCTGCACCTCCAGCGGCGCATCGTGACTCGTGCCTGCTCCAAACGCAGTAACGCTTGCAAAGGCTGCGATCAAGCCCAATCTTCTCATCTCAATTCTCCTCTTCAAGGTATCGCCTCATATCGGGGCGATTCAAAAACAGTCTTCGTAGTTCGCCCGGCCAATTCGCGGAGAGCGTATTCAACTCTCGCTGTGCCCGGAGCTTCACATCCGCCGCACCAGAGTCTTTCGCCAACGCCAGCGCTTTCTGTAGAACGAGCAAACAACCCATTCGGTCCAACGCTTGCGACGCCACCCCGCCGTCAGAAAGTGCCATCCTGGCCGTCTCCGCCGCAGCCAAATTCTTCCGCCCCGCCGATTGCGCGCGAGCCAACGTGCATCGCATCACGGTGCGATCCGTGATGTCCTCTTTGGGACTCATCTCACGCACTGTCCGTGCCGCAAAATCTTCCGCCTCCCGAACTCGCCCCATAAGCACCAAGGCATCCGCCTCGAGTCGAGCCCAATTCAGCCCGGATCGATTCGGGAAATCCCGCACCAACCGAAGCGCATCCTCACCCCGCCCCTCCGCGACGGCCAATTCCGCGTCTTGCTGGTGCAGGCGTTCCCGCTCTGTCCCGCCATCCGTTCCCATCGCAGCTATCCGCCGTGCGGCCTCATCCCTTAATTTTCGAGCTACGTGAAAATCCCCACAATTCGTTCGCTGCCACATCTCGTTCAACAAACTCCGCACATAGAACGATTTCTGCCCCAACCGTTCAAAGCTCATCCGCACTTGTTGATGGATCTCAAACACCAACGGAAAATCCCCCCGCACAATCGCCATATGCGCCACCCGCAACAACACCGCCGGTACCTCCCCCGCCCGCCCCGACTTCACCACCTCCTCATACCCAGCCCGCGCCTCCCTCCAC
>JBIKOG010000091.1:0-28307 GCA_044358225.1 Bryobacteraceae bacterium
TGCAAAGTCGCGCTCACGTTCTCCGCCACCGCGTCGAAATGGCTATCAGTCAGCCCACGCGCCACCAGGTGCGCATGCCCGTTCCGCATGTCCTGGCCCGTGTAATTATGCGGCCCGCCAAAGGCCATCGTCAGAAAGGCCTTCTGCTTGCCAATCTGCCGATCCATATCAACGCCCTCGAAAAAGTCGCTGATGCGGTCATCGCTCAAAACCTTCCGGTAGAAAATGTCTACCGCGGCGTCAACGGCGGGTTGTCCGCCCAACTGTTCGTACAGGGAACTCATTCTTCTTCTCCAGAGATTTAATGCTGTATCTCAGATGCAACTTTAAACCATATCGGTCAGAATCCGCAAACCTTGCATCAAAAAATCGCTATACTGACCCCGATATGCGGCTCCTCCTTCTGTTCATTCTTGCCCTGCCCGCCTTCGCTCAGGACGTCCCCATGCGCTTCTACGTCATGGCCATCCTCGAGAAGGGCCCGAAATGGACCAAAGAGGTCACCCCGGAAGCCAAAGAACTTCTCAAAGGCCACATGGACAACATCGGCAAGCTAGCTAAGGAAGGGAAAATCATCCTCGCCGGCCCGCTCGCCGATGCCGGGGACGCCGCCGGCATCTTTGTACTCAACACCGCCAGCATCGAAGAGGCCCGCCAGTGGTGCGACTCCGATCCCGCCATCCACGCCGGCCGTTTCCAGGTCAGACTCTGGAAATGGTACTCCGCCAAGGGCATCGGCATCCTGCCGCAGGCCAAGTAAACCATGTCGACTCGCATCATCGGCATCGCCGGGTCTTCCGGTTCGGGCAAGAGCGAACTCTCCCGCCGGCTCTCCCACGCCACCGGAGCCCCCGTCGTCTCCCTCGATAGCTACTATCGGGACCTCACCCACCTTCCCCTCGAAGTCCGCGCCGAAACCAATTTCGACGAGCCGGCCTCACTCGACGACGCTCTCCTTCTCGCCCAATGCACCGCCCTCGCCGGCGGCCAGGCCATCGACGTGCCGCACTACGACTTCTCCTGCCACACCCGCGTCCCCGGCACGCAGCACATTCAGCCCGGCGAAATCGTCATCGTGGAGGGCTTGTTCACCCTCTACTGGAACGACCTCCGCCACCTGCTCCACGCCAGCATCTATGTCGATCTGGAAGACGAAACCTGCTACGCCCGCCGCCTCGCCCGCGACGTCCGCGAACGCGGCCGCACCCCGGAGTCCGTCGAACACCAGTACTTCACCACCGTCCGCCCCATGGCCGAACAATACATCTGGCCCACCCGCCGCCATGCCGATCTGATCATCCGTGGCGACGCCCAACTCGATGAGTCCGTCGCCACGGTCCTATCCTTCGTCCAGGGACGGTCGATCAGCCAGCCAGAAGCGTCTTGATCTGCGCGCCCGTCAACGGTTCCTGATACGGATCTCCCGGCAACGCCGGCAATGCCGGATCGGCCCAGGCAAACCACTCGTCCGCATCCAGGTCTTCCAACTCGTCCACCTGTAAAGCCCGCGGCACCTGAAAAGCGGCGAAGGCCGTCTCCGCCAGCTCCGTCCCAAAGCAGTGCCACACCGTCGTCGTCAATAAATACCGTTCAAACGACGTTGCCAGCAGCGCATGCGCCGCTGGCTGGAACAACAGGCCCGTCAACACAATTGGCGATGGGAACTTCGCCGCATCCCGAGGCCCCGTCCACACGCCCAGAACTTCCCCGCCCGTGTCCCGGCCAAACAGCACGACTTCCTGCGGAATCGGCCACTCGGCCTCCCGCGCCAGACGGCTGGCGTGCTGCACCGTCCCGTCTTCATCCGGCGGTCCGCCGGCGGCAAAAAACAGCAAGTCGCCATCGAACAACGACGCGCCGTTCGTCTGTTTATAAAAGGCGCGCAGCGGGGCCGGAACCGAGTTCAACTCGGTCCCGAACGCCGGCGCGCCCAATTCATGTTCGCTTTCCGTCTGCATCAAAAACTGCTGAAAACGGCTGAAAATCTCTGCGTCTGTCATCTAAAAAAGCACTTTCAAAACCAACACGACGACACGCGGCTGATTATCCTGCTCGGGATTCAACTGTCCAAACCGCGAATCCTGCACGCTCGTCGCCACCAGTCGCCCGAAATAGGGCTGGTCAAATACGTTCTGGAAGTCGGCCCGCAGTTGCAACTTCAGCCGCTCCTTCAACGTGAAGTTCTTGTACGCCGAAGCTTCCGTGCTCGTCAGCACGGGGCTCCGAACGTCCGCGAACCGAGTCGGAAAGGTCTGCAGCGTAAAGGGCGCCAGTGCCGTCGTCGGGAAGATCGACGTATCGAAATACTTGTCAAAAAACGGATTGAACTCGCTCCGTCCGGCTTTGCGCGCCAGTTCGTCGCGTTGCTCCGGCGACAGCTTCGCGCTCTTCCCCGATGTCGGCGCGGCGTTCGGGAAGGCTAACGGCTGCCCACCGCGGCGAATATACTGACCGCTGATGTTCCAGCCGCCGAAAATCGCGTCACCGAAGGCGCCCAGGCCACTCAGGAACTGGCGGCCCTTGCCAAAAGGCAGTTCGTAAGAACCGACCAGACTGATCGTGTGAGGAATATCATACTCATTCAGGCGCTGCTCACCGCGCGTCGAACGAAGACGCCCCAGGTTCGCATCTTGTGCGTTCAACAGCGATACGCGTTCGAGTGTCTTGCCCCAGGTATAGCTGCCCTGCATCGCCAGGCCACTCTGGAAACGCCGCGTCGCTTTCACCTGTAGCGAGTGGTAGGTCTGCCCGCCGGCGGCGATATTGTTAATCGACACCTGCGAATACTGCGGGTAGGCGAACAGCAACTGCTGCCGCGGGACAGTGGCGCCGTTGAACGCCGAGCCGGGCAGCAGGCCCGCCATCGGGTTCGGCACCTGCTGGTTGAAGTAGGTCTGGCGCGTGGCCAGCGGAATCGAATTCAGCGTTTCAGCCGGCAGGAAATTCAAGCCGGCGCCGATCGGAAGATCCCGCGTCAGATTGCCCACGTACGAAGCGTCTAACAGCAGCGTCTTGCCCAGCGTCCGCTGAAGGCCGAACGAGAACTGGTGCGATTTCGGAATCGGACGATCCAGCAATTGCGCACCAACGGCCAGGCCCAGATTGGTCGCCAGGCCCTGGGACGAGCCGATCGGCTGCAGCAACCCGGTCGGGAACAGGCTCGTCGGGAACGGATCGGACAGCGACGCCGCCGGCGTCAGGTTGTTATCGGTCGAAACCACCATTGCCGTCTGGCGGCTGAATCCGGTCTCGGCGCCAACCGCGTTCTGCCCCAGATAATACAGGCCGTACCCGCCGCGAACAACCCACTTCTGCGCCGGCTGCCAGGCCACACCAATACGCGGCTGCACGTTGTTCCAATCGCGATTGAACGCCTCCCGGTTCGCCCCGTCGCTCCCGGCGTACAACAATCCGCCCTTCAGAGAAAGGCCCTGCACGCGCGAGGCGATCGGACTCGCCTGATCGAACGCAAACCCGCGAACCTGCCGGTTGTAGCGCTCCACCGCGGGTCCCTCGTAGTCCCAGCGTAGGCCCATGTTGATGGTCACGGTCTTCGAAATCTTCCAGTCGTCCTGGAAGAAAAGCGTCGTATAGGGGTTCCGGTAGGCCGGATTCATATTGCGGTCCACGAAGCCGCTCGAGGGATACCCAAGCAGGAACGTGGCCAGGAACGACCCCGACAGCGCATCGGCCTGTTGCGGGTTCGCCTGCGTCCAGTTCCGGTTAAACGTATAGTTACCGCTAGCCGAAGCCGGACGAATATTGTTCTGGTTGTACCGCCGGAATTCGGCCCCATACTTCAACGAGTGCCGTCCACGGATGCTCTGCACGTTCGGCTGCAACGAATAGGAGTCGCTCGTTTCATAACCGCTCGTCTGCGCCGCGCCCAGCGGCGAGATGTTGTTTCCGCCAAAGTTGAACCGCGGGAACTGCAGGCTCTCAAACTGCGAAACCAGACGGTCCGGGAAGCCCAACTGCCGGGGATCGTAGTCCTTGCCAAAAGTGTTCCCGCTGAACCCTTCGTAACGCGCCAACCCGCCCCGGAGGTTGATCACCGTCGACGGCGAGAACGTATACGTCCAGTCCGCGCCCCAGTTGCGCGAAATGCGCGTCGACGGATACTCGCTCGACGGCTCCGCCGCGTTCGTCCCCCACTGCACCCGGGCAAAGTTCGACCACGGCGTCTCGCCGTAGCGCCCGCTCACCCGATGGCGATCCGTAATCGCCCAGTCCAGCTTGCCCAGCCATTGGTTGTAGCTGTTCCGCGAACTGTTCACAAACAGGTAGTTGTTCAATCCATCCAGGCTCTCGCTCACGCGGTTCGGCGCCGGATAGAACTCCATCAGTTTCGCCGCCACCGGGTTCACTCGGCCCCCCGGAATCACGTTCCCCGCAAAAGGCGTCCGGATGAAGCCGGCCCCGTTGGGATTCGCACGCGTCGTCAGCGGATCATAAATCGTAATCGGTCGCCGCTGATTATCGATCACCTGCGAATAGTCGCCACGCCGTTCCAGCGCCGTCGGTACCGTCCACAACTGGACCTGCGGATTTCGTTCATTCAACGATTCCAACGACAGCATCCAGAACAGCTTGTTCTTCCCATTCAGCAGTTTCGGAATCACAATCGGCCCGTCCACGGTGAAACCAAAAGTATTGTTCTTGAACTCCGGCTGCCTTACGCCAACCGAGTTCCGCGAGTAGCCGTTGGCGTTCAAGTTGTCATTCTTGAAAAACTCATACAGCTGGCCATGCAACTGGTTCGTTCCCGTGCGCAACACGATGCTCGTCACGCCGCCGCCAAACCGCCCGTACGAGGCGTCATACGAATTGGTCTGAATGGAAACTTCCTGAATTGCGTTCAACGCGGGAGCGAACGACGCGCTGCGCGATCCGCGCACCGACGACACACCGTCGATCAGCGTCTCGTTCTCCCCGCTGCGGCCACCGTTGATCATCACGCCGTTGATATTGCCGAACGCATACAGCTCAAAGGAGCCCCAATAACGGCTGTTTTTGATCACACCAGGCTGCGAATACAGCAATTGATAGACGTTGCGCCCGGAGGTCGGCAGATCGTCCACATACTTCTGCTCCAGCGTCACACTGCGCGACGCCGTTTCCGTCGCCAGTAGCGGCGTCTCACCCGTCACCGTCACGCTCTCCGTCACACCGCCCACTTCCATGCGAATGTCTACGCTCAACCGGTCCGCGCCTTGCGCCACCAGGCCGCTTCGCTGCGCCCGTTTGAACCCGTCCTTTTGCACGGACAACGTGTAGGTCCCCGGCGGCAGAAACCGGATCAGATAAATTCCGACGTCGTTTGACACGGCGTCATAGCGAACCTGGCGCTCCGCGCTGGTCACTTCAACTTTTGCGCCACCGATGGGCGCGCCAGATGGGTCAGTTACGGTGCCGGATATATTGGCACGGAACTCCTGACCCAATAAAAGGCCACAAGACAGCAATAGGGTGATTCCAAAGCGACGATCCATGCCCAAAGAATACCAAGGGAATATTTCAAGTGCATTGGGGGGATATGAATTGGGACACTGAATATATGGAACTGATTACCCTGGGCGGCGGCTGCTTCTGGTGTATCGAGGCGGTCTTTCAGGAAATGACTGGCGTCGACAAGATTGTTTCGGGCTACATGGGTGGCCATGTCGAGAATCCCACCTACCAGGAAGTCTGTCTCGGCGGCACCGGCCACGTGGAGGTCGTCCAGATTTCTTTCGATCCCGAACAGAGTTCTCTGCGCGAGATTCTCGCCGTCTTCTTTACGGTTCACGACCCCACCACGCGCGACCGGCAGGGCAATGACGAAGGGCCCCAGTACCGCTCCGCCGTCTTCTACAACTCCGAAGAACAGAAACAGCTCGCCGCCGAAGTCATGCGCGACCTGGAGATGCTGGGCATCTACTCCGATCGCATTGTCACCGAACTCCGTCCCGTCGAGCATTTCTGGCCCGCCGAGGCCTACCACCAGAATTACTACCGCACAAACCCGAATCAGGGCTACTGCCAGTTCGTCGTCGCCCCAAAAGTAAAGAAGTTCCGCGAAAAGTTCGCCGCCAAGCGCAAGGGCGCCTAACTCCCGCCCGCGCTGGCGCCGTGCGCCTTTTCCTGTTTGGTCTCGCTATCGCCAGGCCCGTTCGCGTCCTGCAGGCCTGCTTCGGCCCGCTCCAACGCCGCCGCCAACTGCTTCAGCCCGATCGGCTTCGGCACGTGGTCATTCATCCCGGCCGCAATACAGTCTTCCCGATCAGAGTGCATCGCATTTGCCGTGAGCGCCACCAACCACGGCCGCTCGCGCAGATGCTGCTGACCGCGGATTCGCCGCGCCGCCTCCAACCCGTCCATCTCCGGCATCTGAATATCCAGAAAAACAAGGTCAAACGGCTTCTTGTCCATCGCCGCCAGCACCTCCTTGCCGTTCGTCGCCACCTCCGAGGAATGCCCCAGCCGCGACAGCAGACTCGTCACGACTTTCACGTTCACTGCGTTGTCATCGGCAACCAGGATCCGCAGTTGAGACGCTGGCCGGACTGCCGGGGCAACCGGTACTGCCGGCACCAAATCAGGCGTTGCCCGGATCATCTCGAAAAGCACGGCTGGCTTCAGCGGGATCGACACGACCACCTCGCCCCTCCGAACCGCTTGGGGCCGCAACTGGGGCGATAGCTCAATCCACCGCTGCCCCGCCCGCGCCTCCCCCGCCGCGGCAGGCCGATCCGCGATCCGAATCGTCGCCAACTCCGGCGCGGCCATCGTTGCGCCAGCCTCTCGCAATAGCGATTCCACAATGCCCCGTGTCCACGCACGGTCAATCGTCACCGCGAACGTGGCTCCTGCCGGCAACTCCCATTTGGCCCCGGCTCCGGGCACGATCGCACACAACATCGATGCCGTAAACACCGACCCCGTCCCCGGCGTCGATCCGACAACCAGATCCCCGCTCAACATCCGGATGAGATGTCGGCTGATCACCAATCCCAACCCGGTCCCGCCGTGCCGCCGCCGTGCCGAACTGTCCAACTGCTGAAAGGGTTGGAACAATTTCGCCAGCTGGTCCCCGGGAATACCGATCCCCGTATCCCGAACCGAAAACGACAGCCGGACTTGGCCGGGCTCCACCGGCTCCGCCCGAACAACAACCCCTACATGGCCCTTATCGGTGAACTTCACCGCGTTGCTCAATAAATTGATCAGCACCTGGCGCAACCGGGAGGCATCCGTCAACACCAGCGCGGGAAGCTCCGTCTCCACCAGATATCCGATGTCCAGCCCCTTCGCCGCCGCCGCCGGAGCCACGATATCCAAGGCCTGCTCCACGACCGCCAGCGGAGACGCCGGCTCCAACAGCATGTCCAGCTTTCCGCTTTCGATCTTCGAAAAATCCAGAACGTCGTTAATCACGCCCAGCAGCGAGTTCGCGCTAACCCGGATCGTGTCCAACAACCGCTTCTCTTCCCCCTGCGCCCCATCCAGCAGCAGATCGGAAAAGCCAATGATCGCGTTCAACGGCGTCCGGATCTCATGACTCATGTTCGCCACAAAGCTCGACTTCATCCGCGAACTCTCCTCCGCCCGCCGCAACGCCTCCTTCAGCGCCATCGTCCGGTCCTGCACTGCCTTCCGCAAACTCACAATCCAGAATCCAGCCAGTACCGCCAGAGACAGAAACAGGTAGATGATCTGCCGGCTCCCGCCCGAAGGCGCATCCACCGGAACCAGATCGTCGTCCGAACGCAGTACCAGTTCGTGCGGGCGCGGCGTCTCCGTCGAGTCCGCCACCGGCAGCAGGATTCCGCGTAAAATCACCCGCATTCCCGGCTCCAAATGGCTCACCGATTTCCCCCGGAACGCCGTCCGATAAGCCGCCCGGAAGGGAACGGGTCCACGCAGCCAGATAAATTCCTCGTCCTCGTGCCGGACCACCTCGCTCACAGCCCCATCCACTTCCGCCAGCGTGTTCTGCCAATCCGCCTTCCGCGCCTCTTCCGGAAACAGCCGCCGCGGCTTCAGCACCACGGGTTCGCCCGCCCGAATATCCACTCGCCCGGCTGACATCTCAAGTCGCGTCGAATCCGCCAGATAGCAGCGCCCCTGTGCTACAACCCGGTCCCCCATCGCCGCCTTCTCGTCCGTCCAAACCAGTATCCCGCCCGTGTCGTCTTCCAGGTAAAATCCGGCCTGGCTTTCCCCCGACGCACTCGCCGGGTTCGCCACCACGCCCTCCACCTCACACGGCACCGGCGCCTCAATCACCCGCGGCCGGATCTCCACAATCGGCTCCGTTCCAGCATACGCCGGTATCCCGCCCAACAACAGGAAGGTCAGCGCCAATTGACCGAAGATGTCCCGTCTACAGAACAAACCAAGCCTCTCGCTATGTATCGGCTTCAACCGCGATTTACCTTAGCCCCAAAAAATGAACGAGATATAATCTCCCCCATGCGTTTTGTATTCCTCCTCCTCTCCGCCACCTTCCTCTCCGCCCAGACCCCCTACACACTCCTCATCAAGGGCGGCCACGTCATCGACCCCAAGAACGGCCGCTCCGCCAAACTCGATGTCGCCATCCAAGGCACCCGCATCGCCAAAGTCGCCCCCAATATCCCCGCCTCCCAGGCCACCCGCGTCGCCAACGCCCAAGGCCTCTACGTCGTCCCCGGCCTCATCGATATCCACGCCCACGTCTACGCCGGCACCGGCGTCAAAGCCCTCACCGGCGACTCCTCCGTCTATCCCGACGGCTTCAGCTTCCGCACCGGCGTCACCACGCTGGTCGACGCAGGCTCCTCCGGCTGGCGCAACTTCGAAGACTTCCGCCAGCGCGTCATCGACCGTGCCCAAACCCGCGTCTTCGCCTTCGTCAACATCGTCGGCAACGGCATGAGCCCCGCCGGCGAAGACGACAACGCCGAAATGCAATCCGCTCAGGCCGCAGCCATCGCCCGTAAGCATAAGGACGTCGTCGTCGGGTTCAAAACCGCCCACTACGCCGGCGAAGGCTGGCCCTCCGTCGATGGCGCTCTCGCCGCCGCCAAAGCCGTCGACATGCCCATCATGGTCGACTTCGGCTACCTCACGCTCAACCGCAACCTCCGCACCCTCCTCGGCGACAAGATGCGCGCCGGCGATATCTACACACACTGCTACTCCGGCCACCGCGGTGAACTTGGCGAAGACGGCAAGGTCAACGCCGCCTTCGTCACCGGCCGCAAACGCGGCGTCATCTTCGACGTCGGCCACGGCGGTGGCAGCTTCTACTGGAACATCGCCGAACCCATCACCAAACAAGGCTTCTGGCCCGATTCCATCTCCACCGACCTCCACACCGGCTCCATGAACGCCGGCATGAAGGACATGGCCAACGTCATGTCGAAGATCCTCAACCTCGGTGCCCCGCTCGAAGAGGTCATCAAGATGAGCACCTGGAACCCGGCCAAACAAATCAAACACCCCGAACTCGGCAACCTCGACGAAGGCGCCGAAGCCGACATCGCCGTCCTGAAACTCGAACAGGGCAAATTCGGCTTCATCGACTCCGCCGGCGCCTCACTCACCGGCAGCAAGAAGCTCACCGCCGAGCTCACCCTCCGCGCCGGCAAAATCGTGTGGGACCTGAACGGCATCGCCGCCACCGATTGGAAGAGCTTCAAATACCAGAAGCGCGCCACCAAGCCCTAACTACTCGGCGACAAACCGGTACCCCACCCCCGGCTCGGTTCGCAAATACTGCGGCCGCGCCGGGTCAGCCTCCAACTTCCGCCGCAGTTGCCCCATGTAAACCCGCAAATACTGCGACTGCTCCACGTGGTTCGGCCCCCACACTTCGTTCAACAACTGCCGCTGCGTCACCACCCGCCCGGCATGGCGAACCACCGTCTGCAGCAGCTTGAACTCAATCGGCGTCAGGTGCGTCTCCACGCCGTTGACGGTCACTAGCCGCTTCTCAAAATCCACCTCGATCGGCCCCGCGCGAAACACCGTGGAAGCCTGCGTGCCCACCCGCGCCGACCGCCGCAGCGCCGCCCGGATCCGCGCCAGTAGCTCCCCCGTCGCAAACGGTTTGGCGATGTAGTCGTCCGCCCCCGCATCCAGCGCCGCAATCTTATCCCGCTCCTGCCCCCGCGCCGAAATCACCAGAATCGGCATGGCGCTCCACGCTCGGATCTCGCCAATCACCGTCAGCCCATCCCCGTCCGGCAACCCCAAATCCAGCAGCACCAAATCCGGCTGCCGCGCTGCCGCCTGCGCCACCCCCTCGGCCGCCGTCACCGCCTCGTGCAACCGGTAGTTCTCCGCCGCCAGCGTGGGCCGCAAAAACCGCCGAATCTGGTCGTCGTCTTCAATCAGCAGTATTTCCGGATTCGTCGTCATGGCGCAGGGGCGGCCGATGCCGCGAGTGTAAATCGTATCTGCGCCCCACCCTCAGGCCGGTTCGCAGCTTCCATCCTACCGCCATGCGCCGTCACAATCGCCTGCGCAATCGCCAGCCCCAACCCCACCCCGCGCACCCCGTCCGCCCGCCCGCGATAGAACTTCTCAAACACCCGCCCGACATCGTCCGCCGCGAACCCCGGCCCCAGGTCGCTCACCGCCACCGTCACCGTGTCTCCTTCAGCAGACGCCGCAATCTCAATCGCCGTCCCCGCCGGCGTGTACTTCGCCGCGTTCTCCAACAGGTTCGCCAGCACCTGCCCAATCAGCACCTCGTCCACATACACCAGCGGTAAATCCTCCGGCAGCCGCGTCGTCACCGGATGCTTCGCCAGAATCTTCGTCAACCGCTGCAACGTCGCCCCAACAATCTCCTCCACCGAATACCAGTCCCGCGCCACGGGTGCCGTCCCGCTATCCAGCCGCGTCATTTCCAGCAGATTGTTCACCAGCCGCCCCAGCCGCTCCGCCTCATCCGCGATGCTCTCCAACAGCTCCTGCCGCGTCTCCGCGCTGAACTTCTCCCCCTGCCCCAACAGGCTCGTCGCCGCCCCCGTAATCGATGCCAGCGGCGTCCGCAAATCGTGCGAAACAGCGCTCAGCAAGCCACTCCGCATCTCCTCGGTCTTGATCCGCACCTCCGACTCCCGCGCCGCCTTCGCCGCCTGCACCCGGTCCAGCGCCAGCGCCGTCTGATACGCAAACAATTCCAACTGCGCCTGCTGCTCCGGTCCCGCCGCAATCGCCATCACCCCATGCCCTCGCAACGGTAGATACAACGCCGTCGCCCCCGACAGCGTATCCGTTCCCCGCCCCGCCATCTGCCCGTGGTCAAACGCCCACTGCGCAATCGATTCCTCCGTTGCGGGCGCAATCGCCTGATCCGTCGTCCGCCGCCGGAAATGAACATGCCCCCGCTCCGCCAGCACAATCATCGCCGGACTCTGGAACGCTTCGTGCACCAACTCCGTCGCCCTCCGCGCCAGCGCGAAGATCTCCCCCTCCGCCGCCAGTTCCCGCGTAAATCGATACAGCGCCTGCGTCCGCGTCTCCCGGTCAATCGCCCGCGCCGCCTGCCCCCGCAGCTTCACCGTCAACCCGCTGATCGTCAGCCCCACCGTCAGCATCGCCCCGAACGTCACCAGATACTGGTAATCGGAAACCGCGAACGTCAGGTACGGCGGCACGCAGAAGAAGTCAAACGCCGCCACGCTCACCACCGCCGTCAATAGCGCCACTTGCCGTCGCGCGAACAGGCTGACCGCCACTACGCCCAGCAGATAGATCATCACCAGATTCGCCGGCGCCAGCCACTCCCGCATCGCCAGCGACAGCCCCACGCAGACCGCCACCACCGCCATCGCCGCCACATGGTCCTTCGCCGCCACCGGCTGCGAAACGCGCGGCGCCACCGCCCCCTGCGCCTCCGGCGGCGGCCGCAAAGCATGAATCTCAATGTCCCCGCTGTCCCTCATCAAATCGTCCACCAGCGAAGGAAAAAGCGACCGCCTCCACAGCGCCCCCGCCGGCTTCCCGGTCACAATCGTCGTGACGTTGCGGCTCCGCGCATAGTGCAGCACCGCCGCGCTCACGCCCACCGCCGTCAGCGTAATCGTGTTCCCGCCCAACTGCTCAGCCAACCGCAACGCCCCGGCCACTCGCGCCCGCGCCGCCTCCGGCATCCCCCCATATTCCGGCGTCTCCACAAACACCGCCGTCCACGCCGCCCCCAGCCGCCCCGCTAGCCGCGCCGTCGCTCGCACCAACTGCGCCGAAAACGGGCTCGGCCCCACACACACCAAAAGCCGCTCCGCCACCGGCCACGTATTCCCAATCGAATGCGTCTGCCGGTACGCCCGCATCTGCGCGTCCACCCGCTCGGCCGTCCGCCGCAGCGCCATTTCCCGCAACGCAATCAGGTTCCCCGGCCGGAAGAAGTTCCGCGCCGCCCGCGCCGCCTGGTCGGCAATGTAGACCTTCCCATCCTCCAGCCGCCGCAACAGCTCATCCGCCGGCAGGTCGATCAACTCAATCTCATCCGCCTGATCCAGCACCGAATCCGGCACCGTCTCCCGCACGATCACGCCCGTGATCTGCGCCACCACGTCGTTCAAACTCTCCAGGTGCTGCACGTTCACCGTCGTGTAAACGTCCACCCCGCTCTCCACAAGCTCCAACACGTCCTGCCACCGCTTCGCGTGCCGGCTCCCCGGCGCGTTCGTGTGCGCCAACTCGTCCACCAGCAACAACCCCGGCCGCCGCTGCAGTGCGGCGTCCAGGTCGAACTCCGGCAGCGTCGCACCCTTATACGCAATCGCCAGCCGCGGCAATACTTCGAGGCCCCCCAGCTGCGCCTCCGTCTCCGCCCGCCCGTGCGTCTCCACATACCCAACAACGACATCCACCCCGGCATCCCGCTGCGCCCGCGCCGCCTGCAGCATCGCGTACGTCTTCCCCACCCCCGCCGACGAGCCGAAAAACACCTTCAGCCGCCCGCGCGCGCTCCGCGCCGTCTCCGCCTGCACGCGCGCCAGCAACTCGTCCGGATTCGGTCGCTGCTCCCTATCGTTGCCCATCAAGCCTTCGATTCAAGTGAACCACGTTTACCCGCGGCTCCCCCAGAAATCCCCACTGCCGCCCCTCGGCCACCTCCGCGATCAACCGCCGCACATCCGCCTCCGCCAGCCCCCGCGCCGCCGCCACCCGCCCCGCCTGAAAGGACGCTGCCTCCGGCGATATGTGCGGGTCCAACCCGCTGCCCGACGCCGTCAATAAATCCACCGGCGCCTCCCCGCCCAGCCGCGCCCGCCGCTCCGCCATAGCCTTCTTCAACTCCGGGCTCAACGGGCCCAGATTCGACCCCGACGAAGCGGCCAAATTGTACGGCCCCGGCGATGTCGCGCTCGGCCGCGGCCAGAAGCACCGCGGCTCGTCAAACGCCCGCCCAATCAAATCCATATCCCCCTTCGCCTGTGTCGGGAACACCACCCCACCCACCAACGTGATCGCCAGCGGATAAACCAAACCAGTAATCACCGTCAGCAGCGCCAGGTGCAGCAACGCCGGTCGTAGTTGCGTAAAAAACATAACGAACTCCTTTACGAAATCAAAAGATCGATCACTTTGATGCCCACAAAGGGCAACAGAACCCCGCCCACGCCGTACAGCAGCAGGTGCCGCCGCAACAGCTGCTCCGCCGGCAGCGGCCGGTAAGCAATCCCCCGCAGCGCCAGAGGAATCAACGCCACAATAATCAGCGCGTTGAAAATCACGGCCGACAGAATCGCGCTCTGCGGCGTCGCCAAATGCATCACATTCAGAGCGCCCAGCTCCGGATACGTCGCCGCGAACGCCGCCGGAATAATCGCAAAATACTTCGCCACATCGTTCGCCGTCGAAAACGTCGTCAGCGCCCCCCGCGTCATCAGCATCTGCTTGCCGATTTGCACAATCTCAATCAGCTTCGTCGGGTTCGAATCCAGGTCCACCATGTTGCCGGCTTCCTTCGCCGCCTGCGTCCCCGTATTCATCGCCACGGCCACATCGGCCTGCGCCAGCGCCGGAGCGTCATTGGTCCCGTCCCCGGTCATCGCCACCAGCCGCCCCTCTCCCTGCTTCTCCCGGATCAACTCCAATTTCCGCTCCGGCGTCGCCTCGGCCAGAAACTCATCCACCCCAGCCTCGGCCGCAATCGCCGCCGCCGTCAGCGGATTATCGCCGGTGATCATGATCGTCTTGATCCCGCTCCGCCGCAACTCCGCGAACCGCTCCTTCAGCCCGCCCTTCACAATGTCCTTCAACTGAATCACGCCCAATACAGCCGCCC
Organism: Bryobacteraceae bacterium; assembly: GCA_044358225.1. Classification (GTDB taxonomy): domain Bacteria; phylum Acidobacteriota; class Terriglobia; order Bryobacterales; family Bryobacteraceae. Next base: position 14,273 of record JBIKOG010000091.1, read on the forward strand.
CTTCCACCACCACCAGCGGCGTCGCACCCTGCCGCGAAACCGCCTCCACCATCTCCCGCACCGCCGCCGGAAACCGCCCGCCCTGTTGCTCCACATATGCCGCCACCGAATCGGCCGCGCCCTTCCGGATCACACGGCCATCCACATCCACGCCGCTCATCCGCGTCCGCGCCGTAAACGGCACAAACGTCGCCCCATGCACCTCCCGCTCCCGGATCTGAAACCGCTCCTTCGCCAGCACCACCACGCTCCGCCCCTCCGGCGTCTCATCGGCCAGCGAGGCCAACTGCGCCGCCTCCGCCAAGTGCTTCTCCCCCACGCCCGGTGCCGGCAGGAACGCGGTCGCCTGCCGGTTCCCCAACGTAATCGTCCCCGTCTTATCCAACAACAAAACGTCCACGTCCCCCGCCGCCTCCACGGCCCGCCCGGACATCGCCAGCACATTCGCCTGCAACATCCGGTCCATCCCCGCAATCCCAATCGCCGACAGCAACGCCCCAATCGTCGTCGGAATCAGACAAACCAACAAAGCCACCAGCACCGTCACCGACACCGGCTCCCCCCGCCCCGCCTCATTCACCGCAAACTCCGAAAACGGCCGCAGCGTCACCGTCGCCAGCAGGAACACGATCGTCAGCGAAGCCAGCAGAATATTCAACGCAATCTCATTCGGCGTCTTCTGCCGCTGCGCCCCTTCCACCATCGCAATCATCCGCTCCAGAAAACTCTCCCCCGGCATCGCCGCAATCCGCACAATCAGCCAATCGGAAAGCACCCGCGTCCCGCCCGTCACGCTCGACCGGTCCCCGCCCGCCTCCCGGATCACCGGTGCCGATTCCCCCGTAATCGCGCTCTCATCCACCGACGCCGCTCCCTCCACCACCTCCCCGTCCATCGGGATCACCTCTCCCGCCTCCACCAGCACAAAGTCCCCAATTCCCAACGTCCCGCCCGACACCATCGTCGCCGCCGCCTCCCGCCGCGCCGCCGCCAACTTCCGCGCCGGCACGTCTTTCCGGCTCTTCCGCAGCGTGTCCGCCTGTGCCTTCCCGCGCCCCTCGGCCATCGCCTCGGCGAAGTTGCCGAAGAACACCGTGAACCACAGCCACGCGCTCACCGCCAGCGTGAACGAGTCCAACGTCCGCAGCCCGATCCCCGTCGTCGCAATGCTCCCCACCAGCACCACAAACATCACGGGGTTCTTCGCCTGGTGCCGCGGATCCAGCTTGCAAACCGCCTGCCACGCCGCCGAAACGACGATCGCGCGATGAAACAAAGGTTGAGATGTCATGGAAGTTCCTTACCGCGCCACAAAGCGCAAATGTTCAACAATCGGGCCCAGCGCCAGCGCCGGAATAAAGGCCAATGCGCCCACAATCACCACCGTCGCCGCCAGCAGCCCCACGAACAACGGCGTGTGCATCGGCAGCGTTCCCGGTCCCACCGGCAGCACTTTCTTCTGCGCCAGCGACCCGGCCAACGCCAGCACCGGCACCGCCACCCAGTACCGCGAAAACAACATCGCCAACCCGCCCACCACATTCACCAGCGGATTGTTCGCCCCATACCCCGCAAACGCGCTGCCATTGTTGTTCCCCATCGAAGTGAACGCGTACAAGATCTCGGAAAACCCATGCGCCCCCCGCGCCAGCAACCCGCTCAGCCCCATCGGAAACACCACCCCAATCGCCGTCCCAATCAACGCGCAAGCCGGCGGAATCAGAATCGCACTCGAGACCATCTTCATCTCCTGCGCCTCAATCTTCTTCCCCAGATATTCCGGCGTCCGCCCCACCATCAGCCCCGCCAGAAACACCGCCAGCACCGCGAACAGCACCATCCCATAAACGCCCGAACCCACCCCGCCGAAAATCACCTCGCCCAACTGCATCAGGAACAATGGCACCAGCCCGCCCAGCGGCGTAAATGAATCCAGCATCGCGTTCACGCTGCCATTCGAAGCCGCCGTCGTCGCCGCCGCCCAAATGCCCGAATTCACGATGCCAAACCGCACCTCCTTCCCCTCCATGTTGTTCGCCTCCGCATACACCACCACCAGCGTCAGCGGCACCAGAATCAGCACCATCACCGCCAGCAGCGCCCACCCCTGCCGCTTATCACCGATCATCTGCCCAAACGTCCGGCACAGCGCCGCCGGAAGCAACAACAGCGCCAGCATCTCCAAGAAATTGGACAACGGCGTAGGATTCTCAAACGGGTGCGCCGAATTGGCATTGAAGAACCCGCCGCCATTCGTCCCCAACTGCTTAATCGCCACCTGCGACGCCGCCGGCCCCGTCGTGTCCAGATTCTGCACCACGCCCTGGCCAATCAGCACAACCGCCAGCACCGCCGACAGCGGCAACAACACATACAACGTCACCCGGTACACATCGCTCCAAAAATTCCCCAACGCATTCACAGACCGCGCAGCAACGCCCCGCGCCAACGCCGCCATCACCGCAATCCCGCTCGCCGCCGAAACAAAGTTCTGCACCGTCAGCGCCACCATCTGCGTCCCGTGGCTCAGCGTCGTCTCCCCGCCGTAGTTCTGCCAGTTGGTATTCGTCGCAAAGCTCACCGCAATGTTCCAAGCCGTATGCGGCTCCACCCCCGGCAAGTGCAGCGGATTCCATGGCAGCCAGCCCTGCAACCGCAGCACCCCGTAAACCGCCGCCACGCCCAAACAATTGAACGCCAAAAATGCCGCCGCATACACCTGCCACGCCATCGCCTCGCGGGTGTCCCGCCCCGCCAGCACCCCCGCCACATAATCCCCCAGCGGCCTCACCAACGCCAGCAGCACCCCAAAATACACCGCAAACTGCAGCCAATCATTCCCAGTCATCAGAATTTCTCCGGTTTCAAAAGGGCAAACACCAGGTAGCCCAGCAGCGCTCCCGCAACGGCATAAAACGCAATCATGTCCGCTCCTTCAGGAACAGCCGCGCCGTCCCCGCGAAAAACGCCAAAGTCAGAATCAGAAAAGCAGCGTCTTGCATGTCTCCAATCTGCAGGAACGTCCGCGAAGACTTTGTAAGGATCCCGGCCACAGGCATAAAGAAAATGTAAAGATCTACCAATGCGCCTGCTCTTCCTCCTCGCCGCCCTCCCCGCCTTCTCCGCCACCCACCAAATCGTCGCCGAAACCTACCACCACACCTTCTCCGCCGCCCACCCCGTCCTCCTCCTCATCCAACCGGGCGACACCATCTCCACCAAAACCGTAGACTCCGCCGGCTTCGACTACCAACTCATCCGCCGCACCAAAACCCACGGCAACCCGCTCACCGGCCCCTTCTACATCGAAGGCGCCGAACCCGGCGACGCCCTCCTCGTCCGCATCGACAAACTCACGCCCAACCGCCCCACCGGCTACACCGGCCGCTCCGTCGGCGTCAAAGATCTCCCCGAAAATCTCCAAGCCCCCGCGCCCGATCCCGACGCCGTCATCAAAGGCTACAACTACCTCGTCCCCTGGGTCATCGATCTCAAAGCCAACACCTCCCGCCCCAAAGATTCCGACCCAAAATTCTCTTTCCCCAACCGCCCCATGCTCGGCTGCATCGGCGTCGCCCCCCAAGGCGATTACTCCCCCCGCTCCGGCCCCGCCGGCTACTGGGGCGGCAATATCGACTACAACTGGATCCGCCCCGGCACAACCGTTCTCCTCCCCGTCTTCCACCCCGGTGGCTTGCTCTTCTTCGGCGATGGCCACGCCCTGCAGGGCGACGGCGAAGCCATCGGCTCCGGCGTCGAAACCTCCCTCGACGTCACCGTCACCGTCAGCCTTCGCAAGAAGGCCCGCCTCACCGGCCCCCGCGCCGAAACCAAGGACTACATCATCTCCATCGGCTCCAAGCCCGACGGAACGCTCAACCAAACCCTCGATATCGCCCTCACCGACATGCTCCGCTGGCTCATTGAAGAGAAGCAAATGAAGCCCGCCGAAGCCCACTTCCTCATCGGCGCCAGCGCCGCGCTCGATATCGTCACCCTCGGCGGCTCCACCGCCGTCCGCCTCCCCAAACGCTAACCAATCAACCTGACATAAACTGAAAGGCCTATGCGCGCGCTCGCCCTCGCCCTCCTCGCCTTCCCCCTCCTCGCCCAGCACGGCCGCTATCTCAGCGATTCCAACAACCCCGCCATCGGCGACCCCAAAGCCATCGCCGCCGGCACCAAGCTCTTCATGGGCTCCTGCGCCGGCTGCCACGGCCCCGACGGCGGCGGCGGCGCCCGCGGTCCCAATCTCGTCCGCCGCTCCCTCTGGCACCCCCTCTCCGATGACGCCATCTTCCAGGTCATCCGCAAAGGCGTCCCCGGCACCGACATGCCGCCCACCAAACTCGCCGACGAACAAACCTGGCACCTCGTCGCCTTCATCCACTCCCTCACCGGCCCCGCCTCCACCAACCCCGTCCCCGGCAACGCCGCCACCGGCAAGGACATCTTCTGGGACGCCAAGGCCGGCTGCGCCAACTGCCACGCCATCCGCGGCCAGGGCGGCCGCCTCGCGCCCGATCTCAGCAACGTCGGCGGCAGCCGCCCGCTCGCCGTCATCCGCGAATCCATCCTCGAACCCGCCAAGGACCTCTCCTACCTCGGCAACGAAGCCGCCGTCGTCGAACTCAAAAACGGCCAAACCATCACCGGCGTCGCCAAAAATCGCAGCAACTATTCACTCCAGATCGTCGACGCCAAAGGCCGCCTCCACCTCCTCCAAATGGCCGACGTCAAGAAACTAACCATCTCCGAATCCACCTCCATGCCAACGGACTTCGCCAAACGCCTAACCCGCGACGAACTCCGCGACCTCCTCGCCTACCTCGCCACCCAGGACATCCGCCTCGAAACCGCAAAGGGTTCCAAGTAATGAAACGCGCACTCCTCTCCCTCCTGCTCGCCACCGCCGCCTTCGCCCAGGTGCGCAACGAAGACATCGTCAAAGGCCCCGGCGCCGATTGGCTCACCTACGCCGGCACCTACTCCGGTTGGCGCTATAGCCCGCTCAATCAGATCACCGCCGCCAACGCCAAAAACGTCGTCCCCAAATGGGTCTATCACGTCCCCGGCGCCCGCGGCCTCCGCAGCTCCCCCATCGTCTATCAAGGCGTCCTCTACATCACCAACACCAACTCCGTCTACGCCATCGACGCCCGCTCCGGCCGCCTCGTCTGGCAGTACGCCGACCCGCGCGCCAAAGAAGGCGGAGTCAACCGCGGCGCCGCCATCTGGGCCGACAAAATCTACTTCACCACCAGCGATAACTACCTGGTCGCCCTCGACCGCTTCACCGGCTCCCTCATCTTCAACCGCAAATTTGCCGACGTCGAAAAAGGCACCACCTCCACCTCCGCCCCCGTCATCGCGAAAGGCAAGGTCATCGTCGGCAGCGCCGGTGGCGATGGCGGCATGCGCGGCTTCATCATGGCCCTCTCCGCCGACAACGGCGACGAACTCTGGAAGACCTACACCGTCCCCGCCAAAGGCGAAAAAGGCTCGGAAACCTGGGGCGATCTCATCGAATGGGGCGGCGGCGCCGCCTGGCTCTCCGGCACCTACGATGCCGACCTGAACACCCTCTACTGGACCACCGGCAACCCCTGGCCCGATTACAACGGCTCCGTCCGCCAGGGCGACAATCTCTACACCTGCGCCCTCCTCGCCCTCGATTTGGACACCGGCAAAATGAAGTGGCACTTCCAGTTCACGCCCCACGACACCCACGACTGGGACGCCCAAAGCTGGCCCGTTCTCATCGATACCCAGATCATGGGCAAGCCCCGCAAAGTCGTCCTCCACGCCAATCGCAACGGCTTCTTTTACGCCCTCGACCGTGTCACCGGTGAGTTCCTCCGCGCCACCCAGTTGATCGACAAAATCACCTGGGCCAAAGGCATCGATGACAAAGGCCGCCCCATCATGCTCCCCAACAGCGAACCCACCGCCACCGGCAACTGGGTCTGCCCCAGCGTCAAAGGCGCCACGAACTGGATGGGCCAGTCCTACAACCCCGGCACCGGGCTGCTCTACGTGCTCACGCTCGAGCAATGCGGCATGTACTTCCGTTCGTCCCAGAACCCCGAACCCATGAAGCACTTCTCCGGCGGCGGCGCCACCGAAGAAGGCGGCCAAGTCGTTCTCCGCGCCCTCGACCCCAAGACCGGCAAACGCGTCTGGGAATACCCCATGACCGGCGCCGGCCGCATGTGGACCGGCACCGTCTCCACCGCCGGCGGCGTCATCTTCAGCGGCGATGACGACGGACACTTCGTCGCCCTCGACGCCAAAAACGGCAAGAACCTCTGGCACTTCAACGTCGGCGAACTGCTCACCGCCTCCCCCGTCGTCTACTCGGTGGACGGCAAGCAGTACGTCGCCATTGCCTCAGCCTCAGCCGTCTTCTCCTTCGGCCTCTTCGAACCGGCTGCCGGCGTCGAACCGCCAGTCATTCAGATGAAGAAGTAACGAACTACTCAGCCCCCTCGGGCATCCGTGATTCGCCACAATGCCCGTGGCCGCAGCTGCACAGAATATCTGCCGTCTTTCCCTGGCCTTCGCAGTAAGTACTGCAGAAGCTGCTGTCTTCCTGTGCATCACACTGACAGCTCGGATGGGCACATTTCGTTCCCTTGTCTTCCATGGTGTTACGCTCCTGTTGAAATCGAACTATCGGGCGCCCGCGGCAACCGCGGGCTTATCAGCGGTCGCTTCTCCGGAGGCCGAGACATCTTCAGCCCCAGCAGCTTCCAAAATCTCTTTCGCGCGGCTCGCCCAGCCGGGGTCGTCGCAATGCACGGAAACCAGGATGCCTCCGGCCTTCACGCTGCCTTCATAGCGCTGCGCTTCGTACTCCGGAATCCCCAGTCCAACCAACGCCCCGCTCGCCCCGCCAAGCACCGCGCCGGCACCCATCCCGGCCAGCGCGGCCAGAATCGGGCCCGCCGCAATAAAGGCCCCAACCCCAGGAATCGCCAGCGCGCCAATTCCCACCAGCCAGCCCAGCACACCGCCCGTCACCACTCCCGCCGCCCCGCCTGCCACGGCGCCTTCCGGCGACTTCGTGGAATTCTCCACAACCATGTCTTTGGTTCCAAGCGTCTCCGGCTGCAATACCGAAATGTCCTCCGCCCGGAAGCTGTAATTCCGAAGTTGCCCGAGGGCTTCTTCCAACTGTTTGTGGCTCTTGATAATGCCGTAAACGGAAGTGTTGTCGCTCATTTTGTATGCTCCGAAATGTCGTTTCTTGAATGGGGTCATGGGGGCTACTTCACCGCGGCGATTTCACCGCGCATTGGGCGACATCGTCTTGCTCTTCGCCAACGCCTGCCGGATCGTCCGCGTCAGATCAACGTCGTCCCTGGCGGCGGCGATAGCCATACATAGATGCACTCCCGCACCTCTTCATGCATCTCAGTGGCCACGCCACAAACCGCCAAAATGCCCCAAAAATGCCCTCGCACCTGTCCACATGTCATCAAACGACCACGGCTGGTCATCCGTCGCCACGTCGAATCCGTCCCCTTCACCAACGCAAGGTAAACCAGAAAACAGCCTGAAACTCTGGTCAAATTCCCCGTTACCCCAAAAATCACGCCATGATGAAAGTCGACGTCCAGGAAGCCAGGACGCATCTGTCGCGCTATCTCGAACAAGTTGAAAAGGGCGCCGTAGTCGTTATCTGTCGCCACAACCGGCCAATTGCCGAAATCCGCGCGATCGAATCGGCGCCGCTTCGCCCGATTCGTATTCCCGGACTGCTAAAGGGAAAAATCATCTACAAACCCGACGTCTTCGCGCCCATGACAGATACCGAACTCGCCGAGTTTGACAGACCGAGTGTTGGACGCGAGTAGGGTCGCCTGCGTCGCGAAAACAGAGGGCGAGCCGAGAGAGAAGATTGAGCTTCATTTCGGCTTGCTTGAGCAGCAGACCGCCGCCGGAGGTTACGGTGGGACCAGCAAAGTCCACGGTCATTTGCTTGCCGAACCCGTTTCCAAAATCGAATCCAGCTTGGATAGACTGGTTCATAGTGAAAGCCGTTGCTCCTGGTCTCTAACTCTTTGTCGTCAAACATAGTTATGCCAGAAACAACGGCTTTTTGCTAGCACTTGGGTAGAAATCGCTGTTAGGAGAAAGGATTCAACGATGAAGAGACGAAATTTTTTGGCGCTAGGTAGCGCGTTAGGACTGGCCCCGGCGACTTTGCTGGCGACGGATCTGGATTTTTGGGTCGTGAACCGGACTGGTTTCACGATTGACGAGATTCAGGTGACCCCGCATAATTCCAAAGACTGGGGCGATGACGTGCTGGGGAAGGACACTTTAGATGATGGGCAGAAGGTGGAGATCGTGTTCAACCGCAAGGAGAAGGCGAAGGTTTGGGACCTTCGGGTTGAAGATAAAGACGGCGATGAATACATTTGGTACGACCTTAACCTGCTGGAAATCAGTGAGGTGACGCTGTACTACAAGAAGGGTAAAGCGACGGCGACGTTCAAATAGGACGGCGGTCGATGGAGAGGAGAAGACACGAAGCGGAATTTAAAGCACGGTAGCACGGTAAACGGCTGCGGCGCTGGCCCAGCCGGGGATTGAGTCGATCGAATATGGATTTGTCCCTGTTGAAGCAAACTTTAAATGGACCAACACTTTGCCGTTCAAACCCCAATTTTATGGGCCGTTTTGTGCGGAGGATTCGCTGAAGTTCAATTGGGACAGTCAGTGGGCACCCTATTTGCCGCCCTTGACCCTGAACAGACTTGCGCCATTAGCAACCAGGATTCCGTGCTCGGGGAGTACCTTGAATCCCAGCCATTTAGGGGCACCGTACATGCGAAGTATCCAAGTTAGGCCCCGGAAGCGTCGGAAAATCGTTATCTTGGCGGACCCACGTAACCTGCGATTCCTTAACGTGCTTAAAATTCCGTTTCGTGTCTTCTCCTCTTCAGCCAACGCTACGAACGCGCTTCCGCATTGGTAACCAGCAACCTGCCATTTGCCGAATGGACCGAACTGCTGGGATCCGAACGGCTGACGGCGGCGTTGCTGGATCGGTTGACCCACCACGTGCACATCCTGGAGATGAATGGCGACAGCTACCGGCTAAAAAGCAGTCGAAAGAAGAAGGATCCCGGCGGCGAGTAGGCCGTTTTCGCTCGGCCGACGATATGGGAGATCTCCCGAAAATACGCAAACGGAACGCTTGCGTTGCCCTCACATCCCGCAATACTCATCCCGTCGATCCGCGAGCAATCCGGAATCGCAAGCCTTTCACTCACCGAAGCCGATGCGATTGCTGCTGAAAAGCTTGAGCGATTCCACAAAGACCCGTTCGACCGCATGCTCATCGCACAAGCGCTTATGGGAGGTCTGGCGATCATTACTTCCGATCATGCCTTTGCCCCCTACCCCGTCCGAGTGATCTGGTAACCCCTACCGCCCCCCATCCCCCACAAACACAAACCCCGCCCAAAAATACGGATGCCGCCACGCCCTCTGCGTCCCGTTCGCCAGCCCCAACTTCGCCCATCGCAACGCCTCCGCCGCCCCCACGCCCCGCTTCAGATTCCCATAAAACGCCTTCATCAGCTCCGCCGTCGCCGCGTCATTCACATTCCACAAACTCACCACCACACTCCGCGCCCCCGCAAACAAAAACGCCCGCGACAACCCCATCACCCCCTCCCCTGCCAAGACTTTTCCCAACCCCGTCTGGCATGCCGACAACGTCACCATCTCCGCCCGCATCCGCAGCCGCAAAATCTCCGGCACCTCCAAAACACCATCCGAAAGCACCACCCCGCTCCGCCCTGGCAACTCCTCATCCACCACCCCATGCGCCGCCACATGCAAATACCGCACACCCAATAAATCCGCCCCTTTCAACTGTCCCACCTGCGCCGCCGCGCCCAAATAGATCCGCCGCTCCCCCGCCCCGAACAACGCCCCGATCGCCGTCACCTCCCCCCGCGTATTCGGCAACTGCGCCAACCCCAAGCCCCGCTCCGCCAACCCCGCCGCCGGCCCATAAACCGGATCCCCCATCGCCAGCAAAGTCCCGCCCACCGCGGCCCCCGCCCGCGTCCGCAAACCCGCCAACGCCGAAGCCGACGGCGCATACGCCACCGCAAACTTCGCCACCAACGGCCCGTCCCCCGTCAACGTCTCAAACGGCACATACGCCAACACCCCATCCGGCACCACAATCAGTTCCCTGTTCCCCGCCAACGCCTTCTCCACCGGCCCCAACAACAAGGAGTACATCTTCCGGCTCGAAACCGAATACCGCCCCATCGCCCCCGCCACCGTCAACCCCGTCACCCGCTCCGAAAGCTCCCGCCGGTACGCCGCCACCTCACGCTCAATCTCCGCCCGCCCCGGCAGTTCCGCACTCACCAGCCCGCTCGAACCCAACACAAACACATACGATTTCGACTCCCCCAACACATACTCCACCAGCGCCCGCCCGCTCCCCAGCACCTCCCGCCGGATCGCCTCCACACCCAACGCCCCCGCATACTGCGCCTTCGCAAACGCACTCACCGCCGCCCCGCGCGCCGCAATCAGATGCACGTCCAACTCCCGCTCCGCCTTCTCCCGCTCCCCCACACCCCGCGCCCCCGCCACCCGCGCCCGCAACGCCTCTTCCTTCCTCAACTGGTCCGCCGTCATCTGCTCCCGCAAATCCAACCGTGCATCCGCCACACTCTCAATCAAACTCCGCGCCCGCCCCCGCTCACTCGCCGCCAGCGCCAACGCATCAAACCCGCCCCGCGCATCCCGCCCATGCATCGCCATCAATACCGCAACTTCCAACGAATACAGGTCCCCCCGCGCCGCCCGCAGCGAAGCCCGCAAATCCCCGCTCAACCCCGTCCGCTCCGCCTCCACCAACCCCTGCGCCTCCTTCAAAATCTCCAGCGCCTTCTGCAAATTCCCCAACCGCAACTCCACCGCTGCCAGCGACGCCAACGCCAACGACAGATCCACCGCATCAGCCCCCGTCGACCGAAACGTCACAACCGCCTCCCCCAACCGCCCCCGCGCCGCCTCCCACCGCCCCGCCTTCCGGTCCAAATCCCCCAAACACCGCAACGACCGCCCAATCGCCTGCTTCACCCCCAACCGTCGCGCAATCCCCAACGCCTCCTCCCCGCTCCCCGAATTCCCCAGTGAACAAAGCCCCAGCAACGACGCAGCCTGCCCCTGCAAATTCCCCGCCTTCCGCCGCAACCCAAGCGAGCGCTCATAGTACCCAACGGCCTCGCCCGTGCGCTTCAACTGCGCATTCGTCGCCCCCAACCCGTTGTACAAGGTCGCCAACCCAAACGCATCCCCGACTTTTTCATAAAGCGGCTCCGCCTCCGTCAAATAGCCATGCGCCTTCCGCACATCGCCCAACAATAAGTGCGACAGCGCCAACCCGCTCAGCGCGTCCGCCACCGCCCGGTCGTCCCGCAACTCCCGCGCCACCGCCAACTGCTCCACACCCATCGCCAGCCCCTTCTCCGCCTGCCCCATAAACCGGTAGGCGACAGACAAATTCCCCAACGCCAACACCAGCCCCTCCCGGTCCCCCATCTCCCGCCGCATCGCCAGCGCCTGCAGGTTCAATTCCAGCCCCCGCTCCCGTTCGTTCAGCCGGTTATACGAAAAGGCGAGGTTGTTCAGCGTATTCGCCTCCCCCTTCCGGTCCCCCGCCGCGCGCCGCAGCGGCAGCGCCATCTCCGCATACCGCACCGCTTCCCGAAATTCGCCCAGGTTGTTATACACCGCCGCCAGCGTGCTCAGCGTCAACGCCTCCAGCCGCGGCTCCCCCGTCGCCCGTCGCAACGGCAGCGCGTCCAACAACACGTCCCGCGCCTTCGCCAGTTCTTGCAGGTTCAAGTAGGCGTTCCCCAGTTCATGCCCCACATACCCCGCCCACCGCGCTTCCCCCATCTCCCGCCAAACCGCCAAAGCCTCCACCAGCTTCCCCATCGCCGTCCGGCTCGCCACCGCCGTCACCGGCGGCTGCGTCAACAGGAACGCCGCCTCCGAAGTGGCCAAAAACGCCCCCACCCGCCGCCGGTCCTCAGGAGTAGGAACCCGCAAAGCGCGCAGCGTCACCGCCACGGCCCCCTCCCCCGCCACCACCCGGACAGTCACCGGAAACTCCCCCGCCCGCGGAACCATAGCGAAAAGCTCCCTCTGATAGCTCTCCGCCCCTTCGAAGCCCAACACCACATCCACACCCGGTGCCGTCACCGTCAACCAAACAAACCGCTCCCCCTCCGCCCGAACCGAATACACCGCGGTTTCCTCACCGCGCATCACGCGCGTGCCAAGCTCAATCCCCTGCCCCGCGGCCACAGCCGATATCGCGACCAACAATACCGCCCGCCCCATCCATGCCATGAGCCTCATTGTACGCCGAGGCCCAACCGCTACCCGTCGGTGGGCTCAATGACGAAGAACAAGATGTCCAAAACTTCCATTGGAGACAGGTGCGGAGTCGGAATGCGAATGTCTTCCTGACCAGGGTGAAGATGCGCGCGGGGTTCCCTGAGAGGATCAGTATGCGGCTTCGCATTTAAATCAAAACGCTGAAATCCATTCTTATCCCGGTAGTCGAATCGGTACGCCACCAATACCGAGGCCTGACGGCAGTCACGCACCGTCACACCGAAGCTGAGTCGCGCACCGGATCTGAATGTAAAGTGGCCATCAAGATTGCCCTTGTCGATGGTAGGACCCAGATTGATCGTCGTCTCATCGGTGGAGTTGCGAAACTTGAGGGCTTGGTGGAGATTGGTCCCAGGATGCCCGTCATCTTGCCGCGCAATCAAGTAGGCACGAATCTCGGAAAGCAGTCGTTTCGGAGCAGACAAGCTAAGTTCCTCCGCCGCCGACTCGCGAGAACTAGCTCGGGCAACCGCGTGCTCGCGCAAATTCACACCAGATCTCCACGATCCAGTAGGATCAGCCATTCCACCATGTGGGGCGAGAGTTCAAGCTTCCCGTCAGACGCCGCTTGAATAACGGCAGCGTCTGTCCGGTTGTAGTGGGCGCGCAGGTCTTCGAGTCTCCGCGCAACCTCCTCCGCCCCCATCTCATCTCCATTGGGGCTAAGCACCAGAAAAGACCCAAGAACACTCCGAAGATTGGGCGCATTCCCTGCCATTCGGGACGCACCAGTCGGGCCAAGAACCAGCCACGTGACCCCGCCCCCGCGCAGCCACGTGTTGCGATTGAGATCCGCCGCCTTCCATCTGGACGGGGACCAACTGTCAAATCCGGTTAGCAGCAGCGACGAATCCCCACGGCTCTGGATCAACTGACCCAGCGCGAATGGCTCCATCTCACCGACCGTAATCACCTCAGGTACCGGCAGAGCCTGAATCTCCGCCTCCTCGCGCAGTGAAACGACTCGGTCCGTATCCGGCTCAATCGGCGTGATAATACCAATCCAGCCGTCCGATGCCCGGAGGCCCGCTCGGCGTACGATCTGAGAAAGCGTGCCGTCAGAAAAAATCATTCCGCTCCAAAAGCCCTTCGAGCGCCGGATGAACGCTAAATGACGTCGATGAATATTCAACGATTCGTCGGCTGGAAATGAGTGACAACACGTCTGGGTTGGAAGGATCAAAAGACTGTGTTCGGATGCACCCGACCAACAGTTCCCTCTGTTGCTTCGACAACCCGCGGGCATAGGATCGTCCCAATTGCTGAACCGCCACTGCAACATGTTCCTTGGTTATGCTGGCAGCCCCTGAAACATACGCCTCCTCGCCTGCGTCGCGAGCGAGCGTCACTAGATCCCGGAGAATCCCGCCAGAGCCAATTGTTAACGCACGGGATGCAGCGTCAGTCAAAAGGCCATGGATATCCCGCTTCTTAAGAATTCGGCGCAGTGCTCCGGCGAGTATCTGAATTGCGCTCAGTTCGTGAATTCGGTCAAACCGTTCCCGCATGGCTGAGTGCGATGCAAATTGCAAGGAAAGTGGCGTCACGCAGACCACGGGGATGGACATCCATTGCAAAGCGAGAA
>JBIKOG010000292.1:0-8552 GCA_044358225.1 Bryobacteraceae bacterium
AAATCGAGAGTCGTTTTTTCGAAAAACGGAAATTCAGTGTCGGCTGACTCGATCTACCGGCAGTTCCTACCACTGATTGCTGGTTTGTGAGAAATCCGGGCTAACCCCCATGCTCAGAGAAATCCTCCTCGCCCTAACCCTATCCCTCGCAGCCTTCCCCCAACCCCGCTTCGCCGACTACCCCGCCACCGAGTCCTTCCAAGGCACCCCCGCCCCGCCCGTCCTCACCACCCCCGAACAGCGCAACTACCGCACCCGCATCCGAAACAGCGTCGCAAAGGAGAGGGCGTCTGGACCGGCAGCTGGCGCAATCCCGTCCCCCACAAAACCCCGAACTTCGCCGGGCACTACATCGCAATCCGCTGGGGCTGCGGCTCCAACTGCCTGATGATGACCGTCGTCGATGCAAAAACAGGCAAGGTACACGGATCCCCGATGCCCGGCCAAAGCACCGGCCTCTTCGTAAGTATGGACCCGTTGACCGACCGCGAAATCGACTTCCAGCCCGATAGCCGGCTAATGGTCCTGCGCAACGCCTGCCGCACCGCCCGATCCCAGTGCGGCGACTACTACTTCCACTTCACGGACGGCAAATTTCAACTCATCAAAACCCAATAACTACATCTCGCTCAAAGCCGCAATGAGCGCACCCTTCGCCGTAGCCGTCAGCGGATCCCCCGCCAACCGGATCTCCGACACCGGCACCGGGAACTCCGCCGCCCGCACCGCCTGCTCAAACCGGTCCCGGAACCCCGGCGGCATCGTGCTCCCACCGCTCAAAACCATCGGAATCGGCCGGCCCAACCGCGGCAAACTCTTCGACTTCGTAAACACTTCCTTCATCGACGCCACCAGGGAGTTGATCAGGTCATCGTAGTAAACCGAAATCACCTGGTGCGCCTTCTCCTGCTGCACCCCGCCAAAAACGAAGGTATTCTCCTTCACCAGCCGCATCCGAGTCGCCATCTCGTTGGTCACCGACGCCGCGCTCGAGTCGATATAATCGCCAGCCTTCGGCACGCTGAACGAAATCACCGGAACCGCCAGATACGACATGCAGACATTGCAAAGCCCGCCACCGACACTAATCCCGATCCCCGTATAATTCGACCCCTCCAGCTCGCTGTAAACCACCGCCAGCCCTTCGCTCACCGACTTGGCGTCATAGCCCAACTCCGTCAGCATCTGCCGCAACGACGCTTCATGAAAAGTCGCCGTATCCGTCGCACCCGCCGGCGCCGCCGGAACACTGAAAAACAGCTTCTGCCGCGCATGCTTCGCCGTCCCCAACAGCGACCGCAACAACTCCTGCATCATCGACAAGCTCTCCGGCTCATCCGGATTCAGAAACCCGCGCGCCATCGGCCGCCGGCTCTCCGCTCCCAGGAGGTCGGCGAACCGCTCGCTTTCGTTCCCCTGCACCAAAATCTCATTCGCACGCACCGTATGAGGCACGTTCTCTTTCCGCAACACGCCCTCAGTGAACTTCGATCCCGGCAGCGTCACAAACGAGTTCAATTCGCTCCGGTAGATGTAGTCCGTCTCGTTCGGCCAGGCCGCCACAATGCGGCTGGTCCCGACGTCCAAACCTACTGGGGTGGACCCATCGGAATAGCGAAAAGTCATTGATTCGAGCTCCTTGTTTCCGGTTCGGAAAACGCAATATAGCGGTGCGGATCTTCCACATCCCGGAACCGCTTCGCCAAAAACTTTCGATACGCCGCCGTCGACAACCCTCGCCGCGTCGCATCCTGCCGCAAAATCGTCTCGCCCGCGCTGATGCCGTCTTGCAACTCATCCGCCGCCAGCGTCGAATAGTAGTCCTCAAACCCAAACCCGAACTGTGTAATCGCCGGCAATGGCGTCAGGTAGTTCACCGGTAACCCCAACCGCGCGAACGGGAATCCCGCCGCCCAGTCCGTGTGGTACCCCACGCCCATGTTCGACGTGTTCACCGAAACCTGCGCGTGCGTCACGCAATTGGACGCCGGAATCCGGTACCGCGACCGCAAAACCTCGGTCAACAACCGCGCGCTCTGAATCTGCGGCTCCGTCACGCTCGGCCGTCCATCCGGCCCCCGCGACTGCCCGTCAAAACTGACGCCCAGAAAACTATGGTTCATGTTGACGAAAAAGTACTTCTCGTCCGCCCACACCGACGCGCCCGCATGATTCGCCGGCTCATTCTCCGGCACCGTCCGGAACACCCGGCCAAACTTATCGATCACAAAGTGGTACGCCCGTTGGCTCTGGACAAACCCAGCCGTCCCCTCCGCCGCCCGCCGCAGCCTCCGGTTATTGGCTTCCTCGTAAACCGCCGTGTCGGACTCAGTCGTGTGGAACACAATGCCATACGGCCCCGGGCTTTCTTCTCGCGCCCCGGTATCGATCCGCCAGCGTTGGAACTTCATCGCCTCCCGCGGCGCCGCCTGGAACTTCTTCTCCACCCGCAACCCGTTGCTGTACAACGCATGGTCCGGCGCGTCCTCAACCGTCCAGACGTTGGCGAACGCATCGGCCTTGGACGCCGCCTGCACCGTTCGCCGCGGCGCGGCGCCATCGGTGATCATCGGCACCGGCAACAACAGCGCAAACGCCAAAAACGCGCTCACCCGGTGCAGCCGCGCATCCGCCATCGCGCTCCGCACCGGCCGCCGCCCCCAAAACGCAGCGGACGAACGCAAATATCCCAGCCGTTCCACCGGGTCCGCTATCCGCTCCGCCCGCCAGGTAACGACCTTGGCGAGAGCCCGGCCCGGCGCTTGAACGCGCTGACCGGCGGCGACTATGGCTGCATTACTCATTCCCGAACGTCGACCTATCCATCTATCGGAATATGGCCTTCGATTACTTATAGTACGCAACCCCTAGTTCGGGTACAAGAATATCCCTCCCTTTAGGGGGTGCTCACACTCAAAATCCTAGACTCCGTCTGGAATTTCCGGAAATTCCCGTAATCAATCTGTACATCCACCCGAAGTTTCTTCAACAACGCCAGCCGCGCCTCGAAATCCACCTTGATCTTCAACGGCATCCATAACTCGTCGTTGATCCGCGTCTTCTCCAAAGAGAACCGCGCCCCCTTGTCCAGCCGCGCCAGCACCAACCCGAACGACACCGTGTCCATCGCCTCCGCCTCCAGCTTCAATAGCGTCGCATCCTGCTTCGCCACATAAAACCGGCCTTTGAACTTGGTTAAGATCTTCTCCCGCGCCTCTCGCGCCTGAAAGCTGCCATTCGGGGTCGCGTCAATCACCCACGCCGCACGTCCGCCAACGGTGGCATCCCCTGCCATCTGGAATGTGTACGCGCGCGGGATGGCCTGCAGGAACGCCCGCTGCTTCCGCCGTTCCTCGGCATACTTCGCCAGGCGCCGTTCGGTCTGCGCCGGCGTCTCCCGCGACCGTTCCGCCGCCAGCTTATCGATCTTCTCCTGCTCTTTCCTGGACGCCTCCGCCGTCAGCGGTTTGCCGTCTTTCGCCACCAGCCGCCGGTACGGCTGCCCGTAAAGACTCATGATTTCATGCGTTTCCGTCTTGGTCTTGGTCCGCTGCCCGCCGCTCCACTCCTGTTCGGCCGATGTTTCCAAGTACGCATACTGCCGCGCCAGCTCATCGTCCCGCTGGTCCCGCTGCAAACTTTTCTCGATCAGCACGCGCGGATCCTGCGCGCAGACCATCATTCCCGTTAACACCAACACCCAACGCATGAACATCAGACGCTCCCAACGCCGCCGGGTTGCCAAAATTATCCCTGGAGGCACCCCGCCCCAACCCCACCGCCCCCGGGTTGCTAAAATAAGGAAAATGGATTCTATTGCGAAGTATCAGCAGGATTTAGCCGAAACCATCCGCGGCATTGACACCGACGGCGTCCGCAAGGCCGTCGCCCTCTTCTCCGAAGCCCGCGACAACGGCCGCACCATCTTCGTCTGCGGCAACGGCGGCAGCGCCGGTTCCGCCTCGCACTTCGTCTGCGACGTGCTCAAAGGCGCCAGCTTCGGCCGCGACAAGAAGTTCCGCATCCTCAGCCTTAACGACAATCTCCCCACCCTCACCGCCTACTCCAACGACGTCGGCTACGACATTGTCTTCTCCGAACAGCTCAAGAATTTCGCCCAGCCCGGCGACGTTTTCCTCACCATCAGCGGCTCCGGCAACTCGCCGAACGTCTTGAAGGGCATCGAAACCGCCACCGCGCTCGGCTGCAAGACCATCGCCATGACCGGCCGCGACGGTGGAAAACTCGCCCCCCTCGCCCAGCTCAACCTCCATGTCCCCAATCAGCACATGGGCCGCATTGAAGACGCGCACATGGCCATGTGCCACATGATCGCCTATCACTTCATGGAAGAAGCGTACTGATACAACTTTGCCTCCGTTCCCGAGTTATATCGTGTAGCCAGGAGGCACCATGAACAAGTTGCTAATCGCCAGCGTTTTGTTGGCTTTACCGGTAATCGCCGACGTCCGCGTTGGCATCCGCGTCGGGGCGCACGGTCATCGTTCGGCCCGCGCGGCCCGCCGCGGTGGTCGTTCGCACGCCGATCGTCTACGCCGCCCCGGTCGTCTGGACCCGCCGCGTCGCAACGCTCCCCGCCCGCGACCGCCTGCTCTGGGAAGACAGCGAAGTCATCACCCGCCGCGAAGACTGGGTCGATACCACGCTCAACGTCAATAATCGCGGGAACGCCCTCTACCTGAACATCGAAGGCCGCTCGCACCTGGATTTCGCCGAAGTCCATTTCGACAACGGACAGGTGCAAGTTGTTGATTTCAATAACAGTAACATCGAACGGGGCACGTTTCTGCTGCTCGATTTCGCCAACGGCCGCCAGGTCAACGCCGTCCGCCTGATCGCCAAAAGCCAATCGCCGCGATCCAAAATCACCGTGTATCTGGCGAAGTAGCTAGTCCTGGGGCCGCAGTTTGCGGATCCGCTTCATGATCTTGTTCATATGAACAGGGTTCACGACGGCGTCCAGTTCAAACTGCAGGTCTGGCGTCCGGTGCAGGGCCAGGCGGTGGGCCACCTGGGTACGGAGGTAGGCGCGGGCGTTTTCGAGTGCCGCCATCGCCGCCTCCCGTTCCGATTCCCCGGAAGTCAATGCAACCATTACCCTTGCCTTGCGGCCGTCGGGTGCGATGTGGACATCGGTCACGGTGACCCCTACGACTCGGGGGTCGCTCATTTCATACTCGATCAGTTCAGTGAGTTCTTCGCGGACCTGTTCAGATACGCGTTGAAGACGGATGGCGTCCATGGGTGCTGCTTTCCTCTCCAGTATCGCGTACTCTGGAGCCATGCGCCTCCTCACCGTATTTTTCGTGCTGTTTTTGGCCTCTTGCGCGCCGAAAAACGTGCAAAAAGGTGCACTTTTGACACCGTTTTCCGCACTTTCGTGGACCTCTCTTCTTGGTCAAGCGTTTGAATTGTCCACCCCGACGGCCGGACGGCGGCCGACGATCCAGTTCCAGGAGGGGGGCGTGGTGAGCGGGACGGGCGGGGTGAACCGGTACTCGACGGCGGCCGAAATCGATGGCAAGGGCGGGATCACCTGGAAGGGAGAGATCGCGGCGACGAAGATGGCGGCGGCGCCAGAGGCGATGGCGGCCGAAGACGCCTTCTTCGATGCTTTGCGGGGAGCCAAAAAGATTTCGCTGACGGGTGGGACACTGCGGCTGGAAGGGGCGAAAACCCTGGAATTCACGCGCCAAAAATAATTTTGTTTATCCGTGAAACGATTTTCCCGGAGTACGCACTACATAAGTATTCAGTAACCGGAGGCCCGGCCCTGGACGGCGTGTATTGGCATACTCCACCGTTCAGGGCCGGCTGCTATCATTGGTTTCACTGGAGAAAAGTGGGGCAAGAGGCCTTATGCAATTCGTCACTTTTGACTTGGCGTATGTGCAGCGGCTATCCGCGGGCGACTCGGACACGGAACGTCACTTTGTCGCCTATTTTGGAGAGTTGCTAGGGATAAAACTGCGGGCACGCGTGCGTTCCGCATACCTTGTGGAAGAGATCCGGCAGGAAGTGTTTCTGCGAACATTCCGGTTGATCCGGCGTCCGGACGGGATCCGGCAACCGGAGCGGCTGGGGCCGTTGGTGAACTCGATTTGCGACAACGTGGTACTGGAATACCGGCGGGCGGGAGACCGGGATCCGGCGCCGATGGAGGAGTCCTTCGACCGGCGGGACGAATCGGCGGACGTGGAGACGGAGATGTTAAGTCACGAATCTTCGACGGCAGTACGTCACGTTCTTGAAACGCTTCCGCAACGGGAGCAACTATTATTACGAGCCATCTATTTTGACGATAAAAAGCGGGAGCAGGTTTGCCGCGAGCAGGGAGTCGACCGGGAGTACCTGCGTGTCCTGTTGCACCGGGCCAGATTGACCTTTAAAGACAAGTATTTGCAAGTAATCGCGAAATAAACCCACCCTATGGACCACCAAACCGCCAAGAACGCCAAGTTGCTGGAACGCTACCTCCTGGGAGAGATGGCGGATCCGGAGCGGGACGCGTTTGAGGAACATTACTTCTCCTGCGCGGCGTGCGCGGAAGAGGTTGTCACGGCGACCAAATTCCTGGACAACGCCAAGCGGCCTTTGCTGGCGTTGCGGGCGGAGGAGGCAGCGCAGCCGGCGGCCCTGGTGGCGACGGTGCCATGGTGGGAGCGATGGCTGGCGGTGGTCCCGAAGCCCGCATTGGCGGGAGCTTGCGCGGTAATGGCGGCGGTGATTGCCTGGCAAGGCTCCCCCGTTGGCGTGCCGCCGGAAGTCACGGGGAGCTACTTTGTGACCGCGACGCGGTCGGCTGGCGGGGCGCCGCGAAAGATTCAAGTCGGACCGGAACAGAAACGTGTGGCGTTGTTGTTTAGCTACACCGACACGACGGTGACGCAGTTCACCTTTTTGCTGGAGAATGCCACTGGGCAGACCGTGCAACAGTTTACCGGCAGAGCGCCGCAGGATACCAATGACATTCAGGTGATGGTTCCTGTGACGGGGCTGCGCTCCGGTATTTACACGCTACGGGTGCAAAACTCGACCACACAAAGGGAGATTGCCGCGTTACCATTCGAACTGGCGTTCCCCTAACAAGAATTTATGTCTGAGCGAAAACGGTATTACTCCTTCGCGGCCAACGGATCCGCGTTTGGCGGCTTTTTGACGAGTCCCACCTATCTGGCGATTCCAACGCAGGCGATGGCATCGTTGTCACCGAGCGGCGGGTATGGTTCGGCTTCCTCCGATAACTTCGGCATTCCGGGCGTGTTGTCGGTTCGCACGGCGACGACGACGGTGCAGGGGGACGGCAAGCAGACAGAGATGACGGTATCTCTGGAAGACGTCAACCTGATGGACGTTCTGAAGGTGAGCCGGATGGTTGTCCATCTGGTGAGCCAGCCGGACCCGGCGGGACGCGAGACGCTGGTGACGCCGGCGGGGTCGGTGATTGAGGGGCTGACGGTGTACGGCAAAGAGGTGGCGTTGCGTTCGGCGGTGGACACGTTCGCTAAGTATCCGACCTACACGGGCCTGGAGTATGCGTATGTGGAAGGTGCCTTGAAGGGACTGATCATTGAGCCGGGAACTCTCGGCGCGCCGTGCACGGCCAAGGAGATGGGCGGCTGTGTGACGGCGGTGGGTGATGTGAAGGCGACGTTGTATCCGGAAGCCAACGGGATGCGGATCAAGGATTTCGCGACGCTGTATCTGGGTGAGTACCGGATTTCGCGTTATGCACGGCGGCTGACGATGCTGCGGGTGGAGTTGGGATGCGACACCGAGGGATCGTTGAGTTTGGGCGACGGGGCCGGCAACGGCCATTGGGAACCACCGAATTAATGGTGGGGCCGGGCGTCCCTCCATTCCGCTGTTTCGATCTGCTTTGCGGGGGCCAGGACGGCAACCGGACTGGCACTCGGAGGATCGCAAAGCGGATGGCGGGTGGAGGGGCGCGTTGGCTGCCGGGCGGGCGCGGGCCGTTGGAAACTTCCGGTTTTTGGGGGACACCTTGCGGCGCGTGTGGCTGCGACGTTGAGTTGGCTTGCGGGGTCGAGGATAGCAATGGGGCTGACACTCGGAGCGTTGCTAGAGGGATCGTGCATTTCGGGGCATCGCGGCTAGTGGGCGCACAACGGGTGATGGAGAACAGTGGGATTTTGGCGGGGCGGGGCGGCACTCGTGGTTGCGATTTTGAGTTGCCTGCTGGCACTCGGAGCGTTGCTAGAGGGATCGCGAATTTCGGGGCGCGGCGGCTCGTGGATGCACAACGGGTGATGGAGAACAGCGGGGGTTTGGCGGGGCGGGGCGGCGCTCGTGGTTGCGATTTTGAGTTGCCTGCTGGCACTCGGAGCGTTGCTAGAGGGATCGTGCATTTCGGGGCATCGCGGCTAGTGGGCGCACAACGGGCGTTGGAGAACAGTGGGGGGTTGGCGGGGCTGGGCGGCGCTCGTGGTTGCGATTTTGAGTTGCCTGCTGGCACTCGGAGCGTTGCTAGAGGGATCGTGCATTTCGGGGCATCGCGGCTAGTGGGCGCA
>JBIKOG010000293.1:0-8529 GCA_044358225.1 Bryobacteraceae bacterium
TTCCTGTAGGACTCTTTCATTCCCTACTACATGCCGGTTTATCCCGGCGCACTGTCAGTCACCTTATTTTTATCCGTAAAACGTATCGTATGACGCAAAAAGGGCCACCCCGCAAAGGGTGGCCCTTTCCACAAACGAACCCGGGAAACTAGAGAACCGAATCCGTCCAGTTTTCCAGCAACTGCTTCACGCGGCCCGTGAACATATCGGCCAGCGCGCCATCAATCAGGCGGTGGTCAAACGTCAGCGCCAGGTAGCAGATGGAGCGAATGGCGATGGCGTCGTTGATCACCACCGGCGTCTTCTCCACCGTGCCCACGCCCAGGATGCCGACGTTCGGCTGGTTGATCACCGGCGTCGCGAACACGCTGCCGAACGAACCAAAGTTCGTAATGGCGAACGTCCCGCCCTTCACCTCGTCCGGCTTCAACTGCCGCGAACGCGCCCGCGCCGCCAAGTCGACGATCGACCGCTGCAAGCCCGTCACGTTCTTTTCATCGGCATTCGCCACCACCGGAACAATCAGGCCGCTGCCGTTATCCAGCGCCACCGCGAAGCCCAGGTTGATGTCGTTGTGGTACAGGATGTTGGTCCCGTCAATCGAAGCGTTCAGGATCGGGAACTCACGCAACGCCTTGCAGGTCGCCGCCGCCACGAACGGCAGGAACGTCAGGCTGAACCCATACTGCGCCTGGAACGCCGCCTTGGACTTCTCGCGGATCTTCGCCACCGCGGTCATGTCCACCTTGTGCACCGTCGTCACATGCGCCGCCGTGTGCATCGAATGCGACATGTGCTCGGCGATCTTCTTGCGCATCGTCGACATCGGTTCTACGCGGATCTTCGCGGCTTCCGTACGCGGAGGCGGCGGAGCATAAGCGGGAGCAGCCGCGGGAGCGGGCGCCGCCACAGGAGCAGGAGCCGCCACAGGAGCAGGAGCCGCCACAGGAGCCGGAGCAACAGGAGCCGGAGCCGGCGTGCCGATCACAGCCTGCACATCGTCCTTGGTAATCCGTCCGCCAGCACCGGTACCGGTCACCGACGTCAGGTCCACATCGTTCTCGCGCGCCATCTTCCGCACCAGCGGAGACAACGGACCCAGGTCCTCAACCACCGGAGCAGCCGGAGCCGGCGGCGGAGGCGGAGCCACAGGCGCAACCGGAACCGGAGCAGCCACAGGAGCGGGAGCCGGAGGCGGCGGAGCCACCGGAGCCGGAGCCGCAACAGGTGCCGGCGCAGCCACAGGAGCAGCAACAGGCGCAGCCGCGGCCGCCCCACTCCCAATCCGAGCCACTACCGTGTTGATGGCAACCGTCTGCCCTTCCTGCACCAGAATCTCGCTCAGCACGCCGGCCTCGGGCGAAGGAATCTCGGTGTCCACCTTGTCCGTCGAAATCTCGAACAACGGCTCGTCACGCTCAATCTTGTCGCCGACCTTCTTCAGCCAGCGCGTCAGCGTACCCTCGACAATACTCTCGCCCATCTGGGGCATTACGACATCAGACATGCCTGTTTCTCCGTTTCGTAACCAAAAACTTTTGCGAACTGTTGACGCAGCGCCAGCTTAACCTCGGCCATACTGGCGCCCACGCCGAGTGCCCTCATGGACGTCACCGGCAAGGTGAGCCCGCAAGGGATGATGTATTGGAAATACTGCAAATCCGTTTCCACATTCAGCGCGAACCCATGGGACGTCACCCAGCGGCTGATATGGACCCCAATCGCGCAGATCTTCGCCCCGTCCACCCACACGCCGGTCGCGCCTTCAACGCGCCCGCCCTGCAGGCCGAACTGGCCGATCGTCTGGATGATCACGTCTTCCACCGCGCGCACATAGGCGTGCACGTCCCGCTTCCAATCGTTCAGATCCAGAATCGGGTACCCCACCAACTGCCCCGGTCCGTGATACGTCACGTCGCCGCCGCGATTGGTGTGGTGGAAATCGATCCCCGTCCGCGCCAGAATCTCTTCTCCCGCAATCAGGTTGCTCATGTGCCCGTTCCGGCCCATCGTCACCACATGCGGATGCTCCACCAGCAGCAGTTGATCGCCGATCTCCTGCCGCTTGCGCTGCTCGCTCAACTCCTGCTGCAACGCATACGCCTCCGCCCAGCGCATACGACCAAGGTCGCGCGCTTCGCAGAGGCGTGCTGGAGCGGTAACAATCATTCAGGAATTTAGAAGTTGATCGCCTGCCCGTAGACGGCGTTGAACGCCTCCCCGAGAGCCTCGTACAGGGTCGGGTGCGCATGGATCGTGTTGATCATCGTATCAACGGTCGCCTCGGCTTCCATCGCCGCCACCGCTTCAGCAATCAGTTCGTAGCCGTGCGGTCCGATGATGTGGACGCCCAGAATCTCGCCGTACTTGGCGTCGCTGACGACTTTCACGAAGCCCTCATGGTGCCCCAGAATGGTCGCCTTCGAATTCCCCATGAACGGGAACTTGCCAATCTTCACATCGTGCCCGGCCGCGCGCGCCTGCGCTTCCGTCATGCCCACCGAACCGATACCCGGCTCCGTGTAGGTCGCGCCCGGAATTCGGTTCTTGTTGATCGGCGTGAACGGCTTGCCGGCAATCGCGGCCACCGCGATCATGCCCTCGGCCGTCGCCACGTGGGCTAACTGCGGCGTCCCCGCCACAACGTCGCCAATCGCGTACACGCCCGGCTCGCCGGTCTGCTGATCGGGGCCGACTTTGATGAACCCGCGGTCCACCTGCACGCCCGGAACATTTTCCAGCCCGATGCGATCCGTGTTCGGCTTCCGGCCCACGGCGATGAGGAGCTTATCGACGACCAGCTGTTCGACCTTGCCATTGGCCAGCGTCACGTTCAACGAAACGCCCGTGCCTGTGCGCTGGATGTCGCTCGCCTTGGCGCCCGTCTCGCAACGGATGCCCGCTTTGCGGAAGCAGCGTTCCAGTTCCTTGGAAACTTCCTCGTCTTCCACCGGCACCAGCCGGGGCAGCATTTCGAGCACCGTCACATTGGAGCCATACCGCTTGAAGATGCTGGCAAACTCCGTGCCAACCGCGCCCGCGCCAATGATGGCCAAGGACCCAGGCACCTGCTGCAGCTTCAGGATCTCGACGTTGGTCAGAATGAATTCGTTGTCCGGCTCCAGGCCGGGAATCATGCGGGCTTCCGAGCCCGTGGCGATCAGAATGTTCTTCGCCTCAATCGTCCGCACGCCCTCCGGCGTCTGGACGTTGATCCGCCCGCCGCCCTGCAGAGTGGCGAACCCGGCAATGACCTCGACCTTGTTCTTCCGCATCAGGCCCGTAATGCCCTTGGCGTGACGGTCCACGATGTCCTGCTTGCGCTTCATCACCGCCGGCAGGTTCAGCTGCGGGTTCTCGCAGGACAAGCCCTGCTCGGCCGGGTGGGTGAAGTAGTCCCAGACTTCGGCCGTGTGCAACAGCGCTTTGGTGGGCACGCAGCCCACGTGCAGGCACGTCCCTCCCAGCTTCGGGTCCTTCTCGATGAGTGCGGTTTTCAGTCCATATTGACCGGCGCGAATGGCGGCGGAGTACCCGCCGGGGCCGCTTCCAATCACAACTAAATCGTAAGCCATTATTTTTGAGTGTAACATCGCGCCTTCGGGATGCATTTCAATAGATGTATGAGCTTTTTGACCGGATTCTTCCTTCTTGCCGCCCTGTTCCCCATCGACTCCATCCAGGTCGAGGGGCTCAAGCGCCTGAAGCCAGCTCAGGTCATCGGCGCCTCCGGCCTCAAGGTCGGCCAACAGGCCGATAAACCGGACTTTGAAGCCGCCCAGGCCCGTCTGCTCGCCACCGGCATGCTCGCCAGCGTCGGCTACCGCTACACCTCTTCCGCCAACGGCGGCGGCTACAAACTGACCTTCGAAGTCGCCGAAGTCGACCAGGTCTTCCCTGTAAAATTTGAGGATCTCCCCGGCACCGAAGCCGAGCTTCTGAAGATTCTGGCCGCCGCCGACCCATTGTTTACAAACCCCGTTCCCGGCACCGAAGCCGTCATCAAGCGCCTCGAAGCCGCCTTGAACGCCAAGCTCAAGCTGGACCCGCCGGTCATCGGCCGCGTCCTCGCCGACCGGCCCGAGGAGATCATGCTCCTCTTCCGCCCGAACAAACCCCGCCCCACCGTGGCCTCGGTGACCTTCACCGGCAACAAGGCCTTCGCCACCTCCGAGCTCCAGGTCAAGATCGCCGCCGTTTCCATTGGCGTCCTGTTCACCGAGGACCGGTTCCGCGAACTGCTGAACAACCAGATCCGCCCGATCTATGAGACCAAGGGTCTGCTCCGCGTGACCTTCCCCAAGATCACCGCCAAGCGCGCCGGCGACATGGAAGGGCTCGACGTCGAGGTAGAGGTGGTGGACGGCCCCGAGTACAAGCTGGAGAAGGTGACCATGTCCGGCGCCCCGCGCGACACGGCGCTGTTGAAGGACGCCGGGTTCAAGGAAGACGCCGTCTTCCGCATTCACGAGGTTGTGGACAGCCTGGAGAAGCTCCGCGCCTCCTTCCGCGCCGAGGGCTACATGAAGGTGGCCACCGACTCCACCCGGACCTACAACGAGGACAAGAAGTCGGTGAACATGAACGTGGCCGTCAACCTCGGACGCCAGTACAAGATGGGCCGGCTGACCATCAAGGGCCTCGACATCACCACCGAGCCCGAGATCCGGAAGATGTGGGGGATGAAGGAAGGCGCGCTCTTCCGGGACCAGTACGCCGAGAAGTTCCTGCGCCGGATGAAGGACGATGGGGTGTTGGACAACCTCGGCGAGACCAAGGCCCAGTTGACCTACGACGAACCGCGCGGGATCATCCATGTGACGCTCAACTTTGCGGGGGCGAAAAGGGAACCCGAAAAGAAGCGCCCGTTCTGACCGATAAGCTAGACAGAAGTGAATAGACGTCCCGTTGGCTGGTTGAACCGTGCCGGCTGGCTGCTGCTGGTGTGTCTCCAGGTGCAGGCGGAGGAGCGCGTCTTCCGGATCGGCTTTGGGAACTCGCCGCCGAATCATCTGGTGGGCGCAGATGGCCAGCCGGACGGGCTGGCGGTGGAGGTGGTGCGGGAGGCGGCGCGTCGCGCCGGTGTGCGGCTTCAGTGGGTCTTGGTGACGGATGCGACCGCCGCGCTGTCCCATGGCCATGTTGATCTCTACGGTCTGCTGACGGAGCAACCGGAGCGTCTTCCGCTGGTCTATTTCTCCGAGCCCTGGCGGACGGCCACCTACGCCCTGGTCTGGCGGAGTGACACCGGCTTTGACCGGCCGGAGCAGTTCGGCCGGCGGCGATTGTCGATCACCTCGGACCGCTGGGCAAGCGCGGAGGTGGCCCGGCGTTTCCCTACCGCCGAGCCGGTCCCGGTGGCGACGCAGCAGGATGTTCTCCGCGCCATCTGCTCCGGAAAGGCGGCTGGCGGGCTGCTCTTCGCCAACCCGACGACGATGGACCCCTTCGCGCCGGAGCCCGGCTGCCGGGGGGTGGCTCTGCGTTCCCTGCGGCTGGACGAAAGTGGTAGCCGGTTGGGCGTCGCCGCGCGCCGGGCGGACCCGGAGGCGGTGGTGGCGGCCGACCGGATTCGCGGACAGATCGATGGCATGTGGCTCGACGGGACCATGCAAGGCGCCTTCATTAAGTGGATGGCCTCGGCCACCTTTGAAGGGGAGACGCTGGAGCGGTTGAAGGAGTCCAATCGGCGGAACGCCGTCCTGGCTGGGGTGGCGGGGTTGGCGGTCGTGTTGGCGCTGGGGCTGGCCTATGCGGCCTGGCGATTGCGGCAGGAGACCCGGGCGAAGTCGGCGTTTCTGGCGTCGATGAGTCATGAGATTCGTACGCCGATGAACGGCATGCTGGGGATGGCGGAGCTGCTGGAGTCCAGCGGGTTGCAGCCGGAGCAACTGGAGATGGCCGGGACGTTGCGGGAGTCCGGCGAATCGCTGCTGGTGATTCTGAACGAGATTCTGGACTCGGCCAAGATTGAGTCCGGCCGGATGCAGTATGCTTCGGCGCCGTTTGACCTCTGGGCGGTGCTGGAAGGCACGGCGGCGGTGTTTTGGATCACCGGCTGGCGGAAGGGCGTCGACGTCCGGGTGGAGATCGGGGCGAGCGCGCCGCGGATGGTGACCGGCGACGCGGTGCGGGTGCGGCAGATCGTGATGAACCTGGTGGGGAATGCGCTACGGTTTACCGACCGGGGCTCGGTGGCGATCCAACTGGCGGCGGACGACGGTGGCGTGCGGATCAGCGTCCGGGACACCGGGCAGGGCGTCGCGCTGGAGATGCAGCGGCGGATCTTTGAGCCGTTCCAGCAGTCGAAGGACCGGACGCACGGCGGGACCGGTTTGGGCCTGAGCATCTCCAAGCGGCTGGCGGAGGGGATGGGCGGGCGCATTACCCTGACGAGCGCGCCGGGCGAGGGGGCTACGTTCGCCGTGTTCCTCCCGTTGCAGGGGGAACCGGTGGAGTTCCCCCGGGATCTGGTGCTGGTGCCGGATGGGCCTGAGGCGGCCGAACATGCCCGCCACGTGTTGGCGGCGCTGGGGCTGGAGGCGATGCAGTGGACGGGCGAGGGTGCGCCTCCGGTGGGAGCGAAGGTCTGTCTGGTGGCGGTGCAGTGCCGCGTCCATCCGGAGGGATGGCCGGTGCTTACCCTGCCTCTGCGGCCGTCGCGGCTGGTGGAGACAGGGGACGTGCCTGCCGGCGCGGCCCGGTCGGCTGACATCGGCTGCCGGGTCCTTGTGGTGGATGACAACGCGGTGAACCAGCGCGTTGTGCGGGGGCTGTTGGAGCGTGCCGGGTGCGAGGTGGCCTCGGCAATGGGCGGCGCCGATGGGGTGGAGCTGGCGCGCGAAGGGTTCGACCTGATTCTGATGGACTGCGTGATGCCGGGAATGAATGGCTGGCAGGCGACCGAGGCGATCCGGGCACTGGAGGAGGGCGAGTCGCGGAGCTACATTGTGGCCTTGACGGCCAATGCCTTTGAGGAGGACCGGGAGCGGTGCCTTGCCTGCGGGATGGACGACTTTTTGGCCAAACCGGTCCGGTCGGTGGAACTCAGGCGGGTCGTGGCGATGGCTCGCGATCGGCGAGGGCACGGCGGAGCCAGTCAAGGGCGTTCAGGACGGTCAGGCAGCGGACACGGTAGCGGTCTCCGTTGAGCTTCAGCTTGCGGGCGTGGGTGCCGGACGGGGTGGCGAGGCCGAGGAAGACGTGGCCGGCGTTGGGGCCGTCGGCGAAGCCGGTGACGCTCAGGGCGTAGTCGGACTTGGCGCGGTCGCGGGCGCCGGCGGCCATGGCGAGGGCGGCCTCTTCGCTGACCGCTTCGGTGCCTTCCGGGACACCGAGGAGCTGGGTCTTCATCTGGTCGGTGTAGGTCAGGAAGCCGCCGCGGAAGTAGTCGCTGGAGCCGGCGATGGAGGTGATCTGCATGCCGAGCATGCCGCCGGTCATGCTCTCGGCCACGGCCACCGATTGGCCTTTGGCGCGGAGCAGTTTGCCGATGACGACCTCGAGCGGGTCGCCGTTGGTGGAGTAGATCTTGTCGCCGATGAGTTCGGCGATGGGGTCGCCGACTTCGGCGAGGAGGGCTTCGGCTGCCTCGGCCGTTTCGCAACGGGCGCGGAGGTGGATGTCGATGTCACCGGCGGCGGCGAGGATGGTGGTCGCCGGGTTGGTGTACTTGGTGTAGATGGGGGCGATGAGGTGGTCGAGGTCGCTTTCGCCCATGAGGGCCACACGGTACCAGCGGGTGCGGATGACCTGCGGGGGGAGCATGGCGGTGAGGCGGGGGATGAGTTCGGCGGCGACCATGGGCTTGAGTTCGCGGGGCGGGCCGGGGAGGAGGACCAGGACGCGGCCGTCGCGGTGGAACCACTGGCCGGGGGCGGTGCCGTTGGGGTTGGGGAGGCGGTCGGCTCCGTTGAGGATCAGCGTCTGGCGGCGGTTGTTCTCGGTGGGGGTGCGGCCGAACTTCTGGAAGCGGTCGAGGATGGCTTGCCAGGCTTCCTCGCTGGGGGTCATGCCGACTTCGAGGGCGGCGGCGACGGCATCGCGGGTGAGGTCGTCTTCGGTGGGGCCGAGGCCGCCGGTGAGGATGACGAGTTCGGCGTGGGCCCAGGAGGCGCGGATGGCGTCGGTGAGGCGCTGGCGGTCATCGCCGATGATGGACTTGGCGACGACCTCGATGCCGAGGGTGTTGAGCTCCTGGGTGAGGTGGAGGGAGTTGGTGTCGACCTTGTCGGGGGTCAGCATCTCGGAGCCGACGGCGATGATTTCAGCGTTCATGGGGTGTTAGACCTCGTGGCGTTTTGGATGCTGCGGTGCGTTGATGGCGCGGCTTGGCCGCGCCGGTAAGGGCTTGGTGCGGGCTGGGTTGGCGCCGGCGTGGGGCTGGGGTGATCGGGTCTCAGAGGATGCGGGCCGTCGTCGCGTTTGGGGACACGCTGAAACATGTCCCCGGAGGGGGCGGTGCTGCGTGGGGGGCGGAGGGCCCCTCCCTCACGGTCGGGGTTCGGTAGCGGGTGGCTCTGGGTGTGG
>JBIKOG010000294.1:0-8502 GCA_044358225.1 Bryobacteraceae bacterium
CACATGCCCGTGCGTATCATCCCCCTCAATCCCATTCAACAGCCAAATGACCCGATCCAACCCGAGATGCCCACACAGAACGGCCTCAATCTCCTCCCGGGTCAAATGCGGATTCCGCGCCTGAATCGGGCTCAACAAACACTCCTCGGTCGTCAACAAAGACCCAACCCCATTCACATCAATCGACCCGCCCTCCAACACCACCCGCTTCCCCCGAGCCTTCGGCACCACCCGCTTACACCCCAAAACACCAGCCACAAACTCGGGCACCGCATCATCCTGCGCCCAATTCGGATACTTCGCCCACCCATTAAAATGCCAATCGGTCGCGCACAACCCGCCCGCCCCATCGACAGTAAAAATCGGCGCCGTATCCCGCACCCAACTCCGGTCGGTCGGGCAAATGTGGCAATCCACATTCGCCATCACCGCCCCTTCCCGCCGCGCCACCCGCTCAGCGAGCCGCGCCTCAGAAGCGGAAGCAACTAAAATATGCACCCGCTCAAACCGCGACAACCGCGCGATGATCTTCCCATAAACAAACGGAATCGGCGCAAACTTCCCCGGCCAATCCGACTTCTCGTGCGGCCATCCCAGCCACGTCCCCTCGTGCGGTTCCCACTCCGCCGGCATCCGCCAGCGCTTCACTTCTGCAGCCATCGCTTCGTAATCTCCCCGTAGTGGTCAATCCGCCGGTCCCGGAAAAACGGCCAATTCCGCCGCACCGTGTCCATCTCCCGCGGGTCGCACTCGTGCACCAGGATCTCTTCCCGGTCCACCGACGCCTTCGCCAATACCTGCCCCTGCGGGTCGGCCAGGAACGAATTCCCCCAGAACTCAATGCCCGTATCGTCCGGACCCTGCTCAAAACCAACCCGGTTCACCGCCGCCACATAAATCCCATTCGCAATCGCATGGCTCCGCTGAATCGTCTGCCACGCATCCAACTGCCGCGGGCCGTACTCCGCCTTCTCACCCGGATGCCAGCCAATCGCCGTCGGGTAGAACAGAATGTTCGCCCCCTGCATCGCCGTCAACCGCGCCCCCTCCGGGTACCACTGGTCCCAACAAACCAACACGCCAATCCGCCCATACTTCGTATCCCACGCCTTAAAACCCAGGTCCCCCGGCGTAAAGTAATACTTCTCGTAGTAAAGCGGATCGTCCGGAATATGCATCTTCCGATACACGCCCAGCATCTCCCCGGAAGCATCCAAAATGGCCGCCGTATTGTGATACAGCCCCTCGGCCCGCTTCTCAAACAGCGACGCCACAATCACCACGTCCAGCTCTTTGGCGATCTTCCCCATCACCGCCGTCGACTCTCCCGGAATCGGCTCGGCCAGGTCAAACAGGTCCGCGTCTTCCTTCCGGCAGAAATACTGCGATCGAAACAGCTCCTGCAAACAAATGATCTGGGCCCCGGCCGCGGCCGCCTCCCGGATCTTCCCAACAGCTTTTTCTAAGTTCTCAGCCGGGTCGACGGAGCAGGCTGTCTGCACCAATCCAACGCGAAACGGCCTCTGCGAAACAGGGGTCATAGTAGCATTGTCTCATGTCCCTCCGGCACCTCTGTTTCCTTGCGCTACTCGCAGTCTCCACGTTAGCGGCTGCCGTACCCACCCCCACCGAGCACCTCGGCTACCGTCCCGGTACCGATTACAAGCTCGCCGATTACAACGACATCATCACCTACTACCAGAAGCTCGAAAAGGCCTCGCCCCGCCTCAAACTGGTCCAGTACGGCAAAACCTCCACCGGCAAACCCATGTACGTTGCCCTCATCAGCTCGGAGGAAAACATCCGCCAGCTCGACAAGTACAAGGAGTGGAACCGCCGCATGGCCCTCGGCCTCGCCACCAAGGACGAAGCCACCAAAATCTCCAAGGAGGGCAAAGTCTTCGTCTGGATCGACGCCGGCATGCACTCCTCCGAAGCCGCCTGCCCCCAAGGCTCCCCCGAACTCGCCTACCGCATGGTCAGCGATGAAACGGACGAAATCCGCAAAATCCGCGACAAAGTCATCCTCGTCCACGTCCCCGTCACCAACCCCGACGGCCAGGACCTCATCGCTCACTGGTATCGCAAGAACCTCGGCACGCCCTACGAAGAATCCGCCCTCCCGGAGCTCTACCAGAAGTACTCCGGCCACGACAACAACCGCGACTGGTTCATGTTCAACCTCGAAGAAACCCGCCACACCGGCAAGCTCCTCTTCCAGGAATGGTACCCCCAGATCATGTACAACCAGCACCAGGCGCCCGCCTTCCCGGCCCGCATCTTCGTGCCCCCCTACGCCGAACCGCTCAACCCGTCCATCCCCGCCCCCGTCATGGAAGGCATCAACCTCATCGGTAGCGCCATGCGCGAACGCTTCGCCCGCGAAGGCAAAGGCGGCGTGCTCAGCTACTACGGCTTCGACGGCTGGTGGAACGGCGGCCTCCGCTCCACGCCCGCCTTCCACAACATGCACGGCATCCTCACTGAAACCGCCATGCAGCCCTACGCCACCCCGCGCGACTACAAGTTGAGCGACCTCCCCGAACGCTTCCCCAACGGCATCCCGACCAAGCAACCCACCATCTTCTACTCCCCCTGGATGGGCGGCCGTTGGACCGCCCGCGACGCCATCGAGTACATGTTGACGGCCGACATGGCCATCCTCAACCTCGCCGCCTCCATGCCCGATCACTGGATCTACAAGGCCTGGGATCTCGCCACGAAAAACATCTCCATGGCCGACACCGCCAAGCCCTTCGCCTACATCGTCCCCCCCGACCAGTGGGATCCCTGGACCGCCAACGAAATGCTCCGCCGCCTCCAACTCGGCGGCGTCGAAGTCAAACAGGCCAAGACCGAAATCCGCATGGGCGACAAG
This sequence comes from Bryobacteraceae bacterium, assembly GCA_044358225.1. GTDB lineage: Bacteria > Acidobacteriota > Terriglobia > Bryobacterales > Bryobacteraceae. The sequence goes on from JBIKOG010000294.1 coordinate 2,879, forward strand.
TCCTATCCCGCCGGCAGCTACGTCATGCTCGCCGGCCAGGCCTTCCGCAGCTACCTCGTCGACCTCATGGAGCCCCAATCCTACCCCGAGCTCCGCAGCGGCACCACCGGCCCCACCAAGCGTCCCTACGACGTCGCCGGCTGGACGCTCCCCATGCAAATGGGCGTCCGCGTCGAACGCATCAACGACCGTTTCGACACCGCCCAACTCGCCCCCACCGCCGTGGTCCCATCCGCCCAATGGCGGCTCGATAGCAAGGACAACTCCTCCTACCTCCAACTCGCCAAAATGCTCGGCAACGGCGAAAAGGTTGGCTGGAGCGCGGACGGCAAGTTGGTCACCTCTGGCTACGCCTGGCAGCTCAACAAGCCGCGCATCGCCGTCTACGAGCCCTACACCAGCAACATGGACCTCGGCTGGACCCAGTGGCTCCTCGACGAGTTCAAGGTGCCCTACACCCTCATCCACAACGCCGACTTCCAGAAGCCCGGCCTCAAGGACCGTTTCGATACCATCCTCTTCGCCCAGCAGTCCACCGATTCCATCCTCCACGGCCTCCGCGACAACGGCGGCGGTGGGGAAGAAGGCGAAGGCGGCAACCCCAACCGCGGCCGTCCCCGCCCCCGGCCCGAATACGTCGGCGGCATCGGCGCGCAAGGCGTCGCAGCGCTGGACGCCTTCGTCCGCGAAGGCGGCACCCTGGTAACTCTCTCCACGGCCTCCGAACTCCCCATGCAGTTCCTGGCCCTGCCCGTCCGCAACGCGGCCCGCGGCTCAGAGACCGGTTTCTACTCCCCCGGCTCCCTCCTCCGCGCCACCGTCGATACGTCCAACCCCCTCGCCTTCGGCATGCCCAAAGACGCGGTGGTCTTCTCCAACGGCGGCCCTGTGATGGACGTCACCGGCCCAACAGCCAAGTCGGTCGCCAACTTCGTCCGCCGCGACCTGCTCGCCAGCGGCTGGCTCAGCGGCGAACGCTCTGTCCTCGGCAAGAGCATCCTCGTCGAAGCCACGCACGGCAAAGGGCGGGTAGTCATGTACGGCTTCCGCGTCCAGCACCGCGGCCAGCCCTTCGGCACGTTCAAGCTCCTCCTGAATGCCCTCTACCTGGGGTCAGCCAAAAAGCTGTAGCGCTCATAAAAAAGGCCGCCGGCTAAAAACCGGCGGCTTGAGTTTTTACTACCTTCGGAGGAAAACAACGAACAAACTCAGGAAACTATTTGGCCCGGAGCCGCAGCGCTCCAATCATGAGCAGCCCGGCGCTGAATAACATCCCGTTGAACGGTTCAGGGGCCGGAAGATACGCAATCGAGGAAGCAAACAGCGTCTGGCTCGCCGACGGACCACTATCGGGGACCCAGAAGGTCACCCCGCTCGACGTCTGGCCCGCGCTCGCCGCGAGCATGGAATCGGCCAACGTCACCACGCGGCTATCGGTGTCGTCGGTCGTGCGTGCGCGGCCGGAACTCAGGTCATCGCTGTTGTTATCCAGAATCACTTCCCAGATGACTAGTTGCAGCGCCGCGGCTTGCCAGCCTTCTGTCAGCGTCGGGCTATAGGTGTTGTAGAGCCAGGCCAGACGCGGGCCATTGACGAAGCTGGTTTCCAAAACCGGCGTCACCGCCGTTGGACCCAGTTCGAGCGATGTCAGTGGGTCGGCGCAGAAAACGACGGCCGGGATTGTCCCGTCGAAACGGACGCCAATCTGGCCGGCATTCACGTCGACTCTGTCCCCATCGAGTCTCAGATTAATCATCTGGCTCAAATGCGGGACACTGTCATCGAATGTGATTGTGAGTGGAAACGCCGGCAGTGCGGCGAGCATTGTGAAGAACAAGAACTTCATTGCTCATGACAATGCACCTCGATTGCCAAACGTAACTCGTTGAAACGAGTGGGCCTGGTTTCAATATGAAACGGGCTAGGTGAGCCGAATTGAAACCGGATCCCAATTTATCGCGGTCTGTTTCTCCAAGCTCAAGTTCACGGCCAGACTGGGCCCCGCCGTGCGCGATCCAAAGGTCGAATCCTCAAAGAAGGCCTTCCGCGTGCGGAGCGCCGTCACCCAGTTCTGGATGTGGTCCACGTGCGCGTTATGGCTCCGCGGCGGCGTGTACCGTTCGCTGCCATCTGGCCGCATGCCATCCGGCGTGGGCTTCTGCGTCGGATACTTCTTCCGGTATTCGGCAAGAATCTTCTTCTGCGTGGCCTTGTCGAAGTTGTCGAGCGTCATGCCCGGCTCGGCCTCCCGCGGCTTCCGCTCCAGCGTCACGCCGCCCATGGTCACTTCCATCGTGCCCTCGGAACCCACGAACTTCAGCCCAAACCGCTCCGGCGGCGCCGCGCCGCTGGCCAGGTTCACGCGCAGCGCAAAGGTGAACTCGGAATGCTTGGCCGTCTTCGGATAGTCCATCAACGCCAGCACAACGTCATAGGCGTCGCGCCCGTCTTTCCAATAGCGAACGCCGCCGGTCGCATAGATCCGGTTCGGCCCCAACGACCCGGTGGCGACGTGCAACCCTGTCAGCAAATGCACAAACAAGTCGCCGCTCACGCCAGTACCGTAGTCGCGATAATTACGCCACCGGAACAGCCGAATCGGGTCGAACGGGTGCTTCGGCGCATTGCCCAGAAACCGGTCCCAATCGATCCGCTCGGGCGTCGCGTCCGGGCCCGGCATCGAGTACTGCCAAGCCCCAAGGGCCGTGTTCCGGTCGAGCCACGCCTCAACGAGGTTCAACTCGCCCAGCGCGCCCTGCTGAATCAGCTGCTGGGCCTTCAAAAACACCATGGCGCTGGCGTACTGGCTGCCGACCTGCAGGATCTTCCCGCTCTTGGCCTGCGCGTCCATCAGCATCTTGCACTCGGGGAACTTATGGACCATCGGCTTTTCGACATAGACGTCCTTGCCGGCCATCAGCGCATCGTGGGCGATCTGGGCGTGCCAGTGGTCCGGAGTGGCGACGATGACGGCGTCCACGTCCTTCCGGGCCAGGATCTCCCGGTAGTCGCGGGTAGTGAAGACCTGGTTGCCCCAGCGCTCTTTGGCTCGTTCTAAGCGGCCCTGGTAGATGTCGCCGACGGCGGCGATCTCGGTGCCGCCAACGGAGAGGCAGTCGGTGGCGTCGCCGGTGCCCATGCCTCCGGCGCCGATCAGTGCAAAGCGAATTTTGTCGTTAGGAGATGCCATGGTTGAAATACCTATAAGGGGAGGCCGGAAGGGCGCTTCAGGGAAAGTAAGAACGGGCGGCTCGGTACGCCGGAGATCGTTAGGATCAGTTCCATCGCCGCGCTCTCTGGCGCGGCGAGGAGGGGAACGCCAATGTTCGCCTGCCACAAGCCCGGAAATCCGGGGGCAGGGCCAAGGTAGAGCTTTTCGGCCTCGACGCCGCCGACGGTCGCCGTCCAGGGCTGGGATGACGTCGCGCCGGCCAGATAGAGGGTGAGCGGGCTGCCAATCGCCACCGGTGCGTTCGGGGCGTTGAGGGTCTGGTCGTCGGCGTTCACTGCGGCATAAATCGCCGGGGCCACCTCGGTAACCGAGATCAGCGTTTCAGCCCGAACGGTAGCGCCGTCCATCAGCTGCAGGCGGCTCGTGCCGGGCTCCGTGTTAGCCGGAACCAGGAAGTTCAACTGGTTCGTGTTTCCGCCGAAGACCGTTGCCGCCCGCCCGTTGACGCGGGCCGTGAGGCCTTCGAGGTTGCCTCCGAAAGCCGCGGCGATGGAGCCGCGGGCGACCGGGCGGTTGTCGAAGTTGGCGCTGTTGACGACGCCGTAGCGCGAAAGGCAGGGCTCGGTCGCAGTGGCGCAGGTGTTGGGCCGCTGGCGAACCGGCGTGCAGCCATCGGTGGCGCTGCAGACCGCTTCGCGGATGTCGGGGAGAAGCGGGTAGAGCGCCACGCCGGGGCATTCCGTCCGGCCGCTGGCCCGGGGCGAGAGCCCGGCATCGCGGTGGCCGCTGATCACGTTCAGCTCCAGGCCACTGGCCGCGTGGAGGGTCACGCCGTTCGGGTCCAAGTTATACTTCTGCGCCTGCCATGTGAGTAACTCGACTAACTTGGCGACAGCGGGCGCGGATGGCGCCACGCCGGTGTAAGTGCCGATCATGGAGATGCCGGTGGTGGCGGTGTTGACGCCGGAGAAATGAGCACCAAGAATGCCGTCGCCCCGGCCTTCCCAGGCGGTGCCGGCGGGATCGATGAGGAAGTTGTACCCGATATCGGCCCAGCCGTTGCCCTTGACGTGGAGCTCCCAGAAGGAGCGCATGAGGGCGGCGTAGTCGGTGGCGCTGTTAGCGCTGGCGGTGTGGTGGACGATCAGGTGCGTCGGACGGGTCGTGGTGGGCCCGGCGCCTTTGGGGCAGACGAAGGGCGCTGGGCACCACGCGGCGCGGCCCTGGATGCCGGGTTCGGTGGCCTGGCGGGGCGTGACGCCGGGGTCGATCAGCAGGACGCGATCGGAGTCGGCGAGGCCCTGGATCTCGGCGTAGCGGAAGGGGGTGTCTAACCAGACGAGGGTGCCCGATTCGGGGTCGGTAGTGGTCTCCAGCCAGTTGGACCAGGTTTGGCCGTCGGCCGAGGTGCGGACGCGGATGTGGCTGTGATCTCCGCCCGCGGGGATGCCGAGGGCGCGGGCCTGGGCGGGCGTGGACACACTGCGGGTGGGGGCGGCGGCGAGGGTGGCCGCGGCGGCCAGCAGGAGCGCTGTTAGCCCTTGACTTCGCACTTGACGGCGTCCCACACGAACGTCTTTTTCTCGAAGTAGCTCCGGTTGCTGAGGAGCGCGGGCCCGGCGGCGCGGAGGCCGAACAGGGCGTCTTCGGTGACCGGTTTCCGTGAGCGGACGGCTTGGAGGAAGTTCCGGTGGTGGTCGTAGTGATCGCTGTAGCCGCGGGGCGCGCGGTAGGTGTCTTCGGGCTGGGCGAGCATGCCGTCGGCGGTGGCCGGTTTGCCGGGGTACTTGGCGCGGTAGTCCTTGAGGAACTCCTCCTGGACGCGGCGCGGGAAGGTGCCGATGGTGTAGCCGGGCTCGGTCTCGCGGTTGATTTTGGAGATGGAGACGGTGCCGCCGACGGTCATGATGCCTTCGCTGCCGACAAAGCGGAAGCCGCTGGTTTCGCCGGCGCCATTGACGAAGTTGACGCGCAGGGCGAGGTTAAATTTGGGGTAGTCGTAGACGCCCATCATGACGTCGGGGACGTCGCGGCCATCTTTCCAGTAGCGCAGACCGCCGGTGGCGAAGACGCGGTTGGGGCCCTGGGCGCCCGTGATGTAGTGGAGTCCGGAGAAGAGGTGGACGAAGAGGTCGCCAGCGACCCCGGTGCCGTAGTCCTGATAGTTGCGCCAGCGGAAGAGCCGGACGGGTTCGAACCCGCGTTTTGGTGCGGTGCCAAGAAAACGATCCCAATCGACGTTGGCCGGCGAGGCGTCGGGCGGGACGGAGTACTGCCAGGCGCCGAGCGCGGAGTTGCGATCCCACCAGGCTTCCACTAAGTTCAGTTCGCCGATGGTGCCGGCGGCGAGTAACTCGCGGGCCTTGTCGTAGATGATCGAAGAGACGCGCTGACTGCCGACCTGAATGATGCGGTTCGTTTTGGTGGCGGTGTCAATGACAGTATGGCCGTC
>JBIKOG010000295.1:0-8501 GCA_044358225.1 Bryobacteraceae bacterium
ACTCCTTTCCTGTAGGACTCTTTCATTCCCTACTACATGCCGGTTTATCCCGGCGCACTGCCAGGCACCAATTTAATGCAGACTATATAAATGCGTTTCACCCGCCGCCACCTCTTTCACCTCGCCGCCGCCACCACCATCACCGCCGCCCCCAAGCGCGGCATGATCATCCGCTCCTCCCGCGCCGAGGACCTCGAAATGCCCCTCGAAGGCTTCCTCGAAAACTACCTCACCCCCATCGACCGCTTCTTCGTCCGCTCCCACCACTTCCTCCCCACCATCGACATGGCGGCCTACCGCCTCACCGTCAACGGCAAAGTCACAACGCCGCTCACCCTCTCGCTCGACGAACTCAAAAAGCTCCCCCGCGTCGAACTCATATCGGTCCTCGAATGCGCCGGCAACGGCCGCGGCCTCTACGAACCCTCCATGCCCGGCCTCCAGTGGACCTACGGCTCCGTCGGCAACGCCAAATGGGCCGGCGTCCGCCTCGCCGACGTCCTCAAAAAGGCAGGCCTCACCCCCGGCGCCGTTGAAGTGCTGTTCGATGGAGCCGACGTCCCCGTCGGCAAACAACCAGAATTCCAACGCGGCATCCCCTTCAATAAGGCGATGGACCCCAACACCCTCCTGGCGTATGAAATGAACGGCGAACCGCTCACCAAGGAACACGGCGCCCCCATCCGCGTCATCGTCCCCGGCTGGGCCGGCGATTGTTGGGTCAAATGGGTCACCCGCATCGAAGTCCGCGACACCGAATTCGACGGCTTCTTCATGAAGACCGGCTACCGCCACCCCGGCAAACCGGTGGCCCCGCTCTCCGCCGTCGACCCCGCCCAAATGAAACCGGTGACGACCCTCGCCATCAAGAGCATCTTCGCCAGCCACGTCGATGGACAGGACATCGCCATCGCGCCCACCAAACTCCGCGGCGTCGCCTGGTCCCACGAATCCCCCGTCTCGATTGTCGAAGTCTCCACCGATGGAGGCCGCACCTGGCGCCAGGCCCGGCTTGGCAAGGACGCCGCCCGCTTCGGCTGGCGCCAATGGGAATACGATTGGACGCCCGCCCAAGCGGCTTTCTATAACGTCATGGTCCGCGCCAAAAACGTCGCCGGCGAAACCCAGCCCCTGGCGCAAGAATGGAACCCTAGCGGCTACGGACACAACGTCGTCCAGCACATCCGCCTGAACGCAACGGCCACCCCCAAGCCGCCATCCGCTCCCACCGTCGAACCCACGCAAGAGATGCCGGCCGTCTTCAAGCAAACCTGCCTGGGCTGCCACGGCGTCGAAGGCATTGAACAACAGCGACTGAACCGCACCCAATGGGAACGCGAAGTAGAAAAGATGCAGCGCTGGGGCGCCCGAGTAACTCCCGATAACAAGGAGACACTCGTCGACTATCTCAGCAAGCGCTATCCCTACCGTCCCCGCAAGTAACATGCCGGCGCGGATTCTCCTCGCGTTCTTAGTAACATCGCTCGCCGCCTCGGAGGCCTATTGCCCCTGGTGGCCGGCTGTCGAGCGCTGGGGAATCCGCCCCAAACAAATCGAATACCAGGACTCCTTCCGCCGCAGCGGTATCCATTTCACCGTCGAATCGAAATACCGCATGATCGCCGCAATGAGCGGCAAGGACAGCGACGGCAAACCATGGACCCTGCAACTCGGCCCCGTCGGCATGGGTGATCAGCAACTCTATGCAGGCGACTTCGACCACAACGGCCGCGAAGACTATCTCATCGCCACCGACACCGGCGCGGTAGGCATGGCCGCGCCCAGTTGGACCCAGTTCATCATGCTCGCCAGCGACGGTCGCCCCGTCCCCTGGCTCCGCCGCGGCTACGCCGACCCGCGCAAGATCCGCTTCAGCGACTTCAACCGCGACGGCCGCCTCGAATGGACCGACACCCGCTACGGCGCCTCCAACCGCGATCGTCACAACTACTGGACGTCGACGCTCTACGAAGCCCGCGACGCCCATTGGCACCCCGTCACCAGCCCCCACGGCGGAGTCGTCAGCCCCCAATTCACCCAGTACACCCACGAAGCCAACCGCCGCCCCTTCTCCCTCACCGAAGCCGAAAAACCGCCCGTCGAGAACCTCGGCTCCGCGCCCACCTGGGAAGAACCCGTAGCGGTCACCCACTGGCAGCCCGGCCAACCCCGCACCGCCGAGTTCCAATACCCCCGCAAAGGCCTAGCCGATCATTACTTCCAGAACGAAAGCCGCGAATCCCCGCAACTGACCCTCTCCAACGGCGAGACCTGTTTCCTAAGCAGCGATGCCGAAACCATCCGCGAAACGCCGCGCACCATCGCCTGGATCGAGCCCACAAAACAGGCCATCGCAGACCACCCGCTCCACCCCACCATCACCCGCCACCAAGGCCGCTGCCGCATCGAGCGCATCGTCATCCACGCCCGCTGACCGCCCCCCAACGCCCCTGCCATACGGAGCCGACAGACCCACCCCATCCAAACCTGTCTCCTCAGTCTCACCATCGGCCCACCAACACCAACGCCATGTTCAGCCGACAGCCGAATCGGCCGCCACAGTTTCGACTGACACAGCCCCCCAACGCCCCCTGCCATACTGAAATCGATGGACCCACGCGACCGCTTCCGCGGCTGCCTCCTCGGTCTCGCCATCGGCGACGCCGTTGGCACAACCCACGAATTCACCACCAATCCGGCACCCATCACCGACATGGTCGGCGGCGGGCCATTCCAGCTTCAGCCCGGCCAATGGACCGACGACACCTCCATGGCCCTCTGCCTCGCCGAAAGTCTGATCGCCCGCCAAGGCTTCGACGCCCGCGATCAAATGGACCGTTACCTCCGCTGGTACACCGAAGGCGAAAACAGCGTCACCGGCCACTGTTTCGACATCGGCAATGCCACCGCCGCCGCCCTCAACCGCTACCGCAAATCCGGCGACCCCTTCGCCGGCGACCCCGACCCACGCACCGCCGGCAACGGTTCACTCATGCGCCTCGCCCCCGTTGTGCTCTACTACTGGCCCGACCGCGCCCAGGCCATCCACTTCGCCGGCGAAAGCTCCCGAACAACCCACGCCGCCCCCCAGGCCATCGAGTGTTGCCTCCAATTCGCCGCCCTGCTCTGCCATTCGCTCGACGGCCTCGGCAAAGGCGAGCCCCCGGTCTTCGGCGAGATCAAGCCAACCGGCTATGTCATACACAGTTTGGCGGCAGCCCTCTACTGCTTCCACACCACGGACTCCTTCCGCGACGGTTGCCTGAAAGCCGCCAACCTCGGTGGCGACGCCGACACCATCGCCGCCATCTACGGCCAACTCGCCGGCGCCCATTACGGCGAACGAGGGATCCCCGAACCGTGGCGCCGCCGCCTCGCCTGGGCGGACCGCATCATCTCGCTCGCCGACGCCCTGCACCGGCATTAGGAGTTCCAGGGGTTACACTTGCAGTAATTCAACCGGTTACAACGCCAGGGTGTTTACATGCGTAGCGCCATGTTCGTTCTTTTCGCCCTCGCTGGCGCTTCGGTCCCGCGCTGCACACGACCGCCTTGGTCTTTGGAAACAACTCCAATGTCACGGTAGCGGGTACGAATGGGCGGAACGCCATTGCCGTCGGCTACGACCTGACGAACGCCGCAATCCCCAGCACCTTCAGCACCAACTTTCTCGTCAAAGGCGATGGCGTTCCGCTCAATTTCTCCAACGCGCCCTACACCACCATTGGCGCCAGCCTCTACTTCACCTTCGCGCTGGACCTGCAGGAAACGAATAACAAGCTCCACCGTTGTCTGGTCCACCCAGGAAGCCTTCGTCCTCAACCCCAGTGCGCCGCTCACCTTGACGCCCCTCGGCAACGGCGCCGACATGGCCCTGTTCATCCCGGTCACCAGTTTCAACGGGTTGAACCTAATCGGCAGCGATACCTTCATTATTCGTGCCACCCACGCCAACAGCCACAACGGCAATGAGGAATGGCTCTTCGCTGATCGCGGCATCACCACGCCAGTCGTGTTCTTCGACCCTATCGATCCGATCTTTGACCCTGGTGTCAACGGCATCCCGGAACCGTCGACGTTCGATCTCGGACTCCTGGGAGCGGGCCTCCTGGCGCTTCGCCGCCGGGCCTAGGTCCGACACCCGAAAAGAAGCAGCCCGCGTTGCTATAACAACCGCGCCGTCCGGCGCGATGCCATTCGCGCCTGCAGCCGCTCCCGGCGCTTGGCCAGTTCCGGCGTTGGCGTCAGTCGCGCGGCCTCCTCAGCCATATCGAGGGCCAGGGCGTAGTTCTTCTCGGTATGTTCGAAGTACTTCGAAAGTTCCTCTAAAGCATTGGCCTGATGAGGGTTACGCGCCGTGGTCAATTCGGTGAACAGCGCCACCGCCGCCGCCTCGTTGCCGCGCTTCTTCTCCAGCAAGGCGCAGTCCCACGTCGTCCGCCAAACGAGGGAGTCCGGCAGCCCTTTGTCCAACGCGCGGCGCAGCAGCACCACCGCCTCGTCCGTACGGCCGGCGGCGCGCAGCCACCGGGCCAGTCCGACCATCTCCGCTCCCCGGTGCAAAGGCACCTCCAGGGGCGCATGGAAGGCTCGTGGAATAATTCCGGTCAGGCAAGCCAACGTCAAGATATCAAAAGCGTTATGCTCGAAGATTCCTATCATCCGGTGGGCCGAACGGGTGCGCAAGAACTCGAAATACAGGTACGGGATCATCGATCCCGGCACGTCATCGATCCGCTCCACTCCCAGGATCTGGTTCTCCAACTCCACCAGCCGGCAGCTCTCAAACGCCAACCGGTACAGCCGCCGGGCACCGTACAAAAGGTCGAAGTGCTCCATCCGCCCGAAGGGCGGTTTCATCCGGCTCATCCGGTAGCGGGTCTCCAGAAGCGGCTGGTCGTAGGAGCGGCCATTGTAGGTTACCAGCACGTCAAACTGTTGCAAATGCTGGGTTAAGGCGTGCAGCTGGCTCGACTCTTCGGAGTAGTCGCGCATGAAGAAATGCCGCAACTCGAAGCCCTCTTCGGTCAGCGCCCCCACCCCGATCAGGAACGCGTAGGTGCCCGAGCCACCGGCAAGCCCAGTTGTCTCAGTATCCAGGTAGGCGACCTTGCGCGGGTCGACGCCTTTCAGTTGGCCTTCGCTGATGGCTTCCAGCAAATCGCCCGGAAGTTCTTGTAAATCAGAGATATAGACGCTTCCGTGGCGCTGGTGATTGCGCCACAGGCGGCGGGACTCGAAGTGCGCGCCCTTCTCGGTCTGGACCTCGGCGCCGTCCAGCCAGTCGGTGACGTTCCCTGGCTTAACTACTGTCGTTTCAACGGCTTCCGTAACAGCCGCCATGCGTTGGCGCAGGTGGGCTAGCTGATCGTGGAGATTCGACATTGCGCGATTCGCCTCATCTTCGCCTAAGGCAAAAGTGTAGCACTAGTCGTGGCGCAAAACCATAGCCGGATCGAGCTTTGCCGCACGCCGTGCCGGGCCGTAGCAGGCCACGCCGGCGGCGGCCATCATCAGCGCGGCGGCGACGGACATGGCTACGGGGTCGGGCGATTGATCGAGGAACCGGGCCACCGGCCAGGTGCCGGCGAGGCCCAGGCCGAGCCCGATGGCGGTCAGCCTAAGTCCATGATTCAAGGAGAGTTGAGTCAGAGACACCGGGGTGGCGCCGAGGGCCAGGCGGATGCCAAACTCCCGCGTCCGGCCACGGACGAAGCCGGCCAGCATCCCATAGATGCCAACGCAAACGAGAGCCAGCGCGGCGAGGGCGAAGCCGCCGAGGAGCGTCGCGATGAGTTGCGGTTCCGACCAGGCGGTGGCGAGGCGGCTTTCGAGCGGTCCGGCATAACGGATGACGGCGAAGGGGTCGACACGGCGGGCGGCGGCGATGACCGGGGCGGCATCGCCTTCGGTATTTACCACCAGTGCGGCGTGTGGCCAATAAGTGCGCGAAATGGGTACAAAAACCTCGCTAAAAGTACGCTTTTCGACGCTATTTTGCGCGACATTCGCAACCACCCCCGTGATGGTGTACCAAGCCGGTTCGCGATTGGCATCCGAGAAGGACACCTGCTGGCCGACGGGGTCGGTGTCGCCGAAATACTTCTTGGCGAACGTCTCGTTGATCAGCGTCTGGGGCTGCTTGTCGTCGGGCAAGCCGCCGCGGAGGATCGGGACTCGGAGGGCGGTGATGTAGCCCTTGGTCATGGCCCGGTATCCATAACTCTGCCGGGCGAGCGATTCTTCGAGGTTGCGGCCGCGAATCCGGAGGTAGCCCCGGCCTTGGGAGCCGCCTTCGAGCGGGAGGCGATCGATTAAGCCCGCTGACCGCACGCCGGGGACTTCGCGGACGGTTTGCTCAACATCGTGGTAGAACTGCTGCAATTTGGCGTTGTCGGTGTCCCAGGTGAAGTCGAATTGGAGGGCGAGAACGTGGTCCTGATTGAAGCCCAGCGGGCGCTTTTTGGCGTCCATGAGGCTGTGGACCAGGAGGCCTGCGGTCATGAGAAGTACCATGGATACAGCAACTTGCGCGACGACGAGGGCGGAGCGGAGGGGGCTGGGCTTGGCCTTCAGCCGGGCCACCTGCCAGGCCGGGAGGAGGCCGATGGCGAGGGCGCAGAACAGGGTCAGACCTAAGGCGAAGAGCGCGACGCGCGCATCGATGGTGACCGTGTTGAGCAGCGGTAGGCTGGCGGGGAGGAGGCTCTTCAGGAGGCCGAGCGACCAGGCGCCGGCGAGGAGGCCGAGCGCGCCACCGGGAATAGCAAGCCACACGGATTCAAGGAGATAGAGGCGAAGAAGGTCGCCGCGGCTGGCGCCGACGGCGAGGCGGATGGCGGCCTCGCGGGAACGGTCGGCATTGCGGGCGAGCAGGAGGCCGGCGAGGTTGGCGCAGGCGATGAGCAGGACGGTGAAGACGACGCCGGCGAGGAGGAGAACGGGGCGGGCTGCCTCGGTGGTGAGGACGTTCTGGAATGGCGTGAGTTGAGCGGTAAGTCCTTTGTCTTCTTCCGGGTTAGCGGCGCGCATGGCGGCGTTGACGGTGGCCAGTTCGGCATTGGCGCGGGCGAGGTCGACGGCCGGTTTGAGGCGTCCGACCATCTGCAGGAAGCCGGCCGTGCGGGGAGTCTTTTGCATTTCCAGGCCCATGGGGGCCCAGACCTGATACTCCTCGATGAGGGCGGCTTCCGGCCCCATAACACCAATGATTTCAATTGTTTCTGTGGCCGTTCGGAGAGTTTTCCCGAGCACGTCTGGGCTGGCGCCGTAGACCTGTTCCCAGTAGCGATGGCCCAGGAGGGCGACCTTGTCTTCGGTGGGCCGGGGGAGGCGGCCGAGGACGGGGCGGTAGCCGAGGGTTGTCGCGACATCGCCAACGGTGCGGAGAGTGCGGAGCGACTGGGCACCATCGGCCGTGCGGACGACCATGCCTTCGGAGTAGAAGCCGCCGGTGGTGGCGAGGGACCGCATGGCGTCGGTGTAGTCCTTTAGACGCAGCGGGTTACCGCCGGTTGGGTCGCCGTTGCGGGCCTCGACGAAGGCCATGAGCCGGTCAGCGTCTGGCACGGGGAGGGGTTTCAGGAGCAGGCCATCGAGGAGGGAGAAGATGGCGACATTGACGCCGATGCCGAGGGCGAGGGTGGCGAGTCCAGTGGTGAGGAAGGCCGGGCGGCGGAGGAGGCCGCGGATGGAGTAGGCCGAGTCGCGACGCCAGTTGTCGAGCCACTGGAGGGAGTGGGCTTCGCGGGTTTCCTCGACGATACGGGCGCGAGGGCCGAACATTTTGGCGGCTTCGCGGCGTGCCTCTGCCTTGCTAAGCCCTTGTTTTTCAAGTTCTTCAGCGCGAAGACCCATGTGGAGCGCGAGCTCTTCGTCGATATCGGAGGTATTGCGATTGGGGCGGATCGACTGGCGGATGCGGGACCAGAGTGACATTAGGCGAACCTCAGAACGTTGATGACGCCGTCGGTGACGCGGCGCCAATTTGCGAGTTCGGCTTCGAGTTGTTTGTGGCCTTCGGCGGTTAGGGAGTAGAAGCGGGCTTTGCGGTTGGATTCGGTCATGCCCCATTCGGCTTTGATCCAGCCTTGCTCCTCCATGCGGTGGAGAGCGGGGTAAAGGGAGCCTTCTTCGATGTGGAGGAGTTCGGAGCTGGCTTGCTGGACGAAAGAGGTGATGCCGTAGCCGTGGCGGGGGGTTTGGGCGAGGGATTGGAGGACGAGGAGGGTGAGGGTGCCTTGGAGAGCGTCAGTTTTGGGTTTCGCCATACCTAGACATCTAAGCATAGTTGTCTAGGCATAGACAACTAGGTATGCGAGAAAACTTTGGGGAGACGTTGGGGAGATGGATCGACTCGGGTGTGCGTGACAGGTGTTTTACGGAAAAAAATGAGGGTCGCGGTAGGGACGAATCTCACGACCCGCCCCCCGCACAGATCCGTACGAGCGGCACTACCGCATACGGCTCCTACCTCGGATAATTGGCGCCGGATCGCTCCG
>JBIKOG010000296.1:0-8493 GCA_044358225.1 Bryobacteraceae bacterium
CGACACCCTTGCCGTCTCATTCTTAACGAAATGACGGGCAGCACCGCAAGTGGTTTCTGCCCGTCATGACGTTCGCAGATCGTCGTTGACTGGGTGCCTGGCACCGAGGATTTATCTGGTAGGGAGGTCGGCGTGTCGACGGACGGGGCGTTACGCCGGGCCAGCTCCCACGCCTCAATCCCTGCCAGTTCGGCGCCGGGCAGGAAGCCGCGCACCACCTGCCCACCGTGGGCCACGTCCACCGCATAGCACCCGTTCATGGCAAAGCGCACCGTCGCCGTCGCGCCTGCGGTCAATTTCGCCACCACCGGTTCGCCGGGCTCGCACGATTCCCGCAGCTCCGCCCCGTCCTGCTTCACCGTCAAAGCAGCCACCGCGAACAGGAGTGCGAATCCGGGCATACCAGAATGCTACGGGCATTCCGCTGCAAAGTCAGTCCGGCATATACCTTAGGATCAACAGCGTCAGGTCGTCCCGCTGCGGCTCCCCACCGGTAAACGCCGCGATGTCGGCCTTCACTGCCTCCGTCAACGGGCCGATCTCCAGCCAGAAGTTCCGCTGCAACACGGCCACCAATCGCTCAGACCCATACATCTCCCGCGCCGCGTTCATCGCCTCCGACACGCCGTCCGTGTAGAGCGCCAACAGGTCACCCTGGCTCATCTGCAGCGCCGCGTCCTGCCAGTGCCCTTCTTCCAACATCCCCACCGGCATGCCGGTAGGCGCCAATTCGTACACCTCGCCAGTCGGCTTCACCAGCAGCGGCGAACAGTGCCCGGCGTTCGCCCATTGCATGGGCGCGTTCCGGTAGATCGAGGCGAGGAAAATGGTCGCGTACTTCGCCCCATTGGTGCGACCCAACAGGAATCTGTTCAGCCGGTCCAGAATCACCGCCGGGGGAATCTGCTCGGCCGTCGACATCACGAACGCCCCTTGCAGCAGACTCGCCAACAGCGCCGAGCTCACGCCCTTACCGGAAACGTCGGCCATGACGATGTCGTAGCGCCCATCACCGGAAGGCAGAATGTCGAAGTAGTCCCCGCCCACCAGTTTGCTGGGTATCGACAGGCCGGCCGCGCGCAACCAACCGGTTTGCGGAAACTCGGCCGCATCCGGCAGCAAGTCCCGCTGGATGGTCTGCGCAATCCGCAGTTCCTGATCCATCTTCTGCTTCTTGCGCTCCTGGTCCAATAAACGGGCGTTTTCCAGCACGAACGACGCCTCAATGGCCAGCGATTGCACCAGGTCCCGGCTCGTCGTCGTCAGCTCGGCGTGGTGCCGGGTCGAGTCCAGATAAAGCAGTCCGATCGAATCGGCAATCGTACCGACCAGCGCCGTCTCCGACAGATCCCCGGCACGCACCTTAATCAGAGGTACGCACAGCACGCTCCGCAGCGAGAGGTTCAGGATCGATGAATCGACCCCGCTGATTCCAGAATCGAACCGCATGCTCAGCAGTTCGCTACGGGTCCGCAACGCCTCGTGCAGGACCTTGGACGGAATCTCCAACCCCTCCGATAGCGCCTTGCCGCCGGCGCCGCGGGCAATGCGCGTCTCCAATCCGTCTTCTGTGGTCAGTAGCAGAAATCCCCGGTCGCAACTGGTGATATCGAGCGCGGAGTCGACCACCGACGCCAGAACCTGATCGATCGACAGCGCCCCCTGCAACGACCGCGCCACCTCCAATATCGAACGCAACTTCCGCAACCCGCCGTGGTGCGCCTGCGTCGGCGTCGCCGCCGTGGAGTCCAGCACGAACGTCAGCTCGTAGGAGTCGTCCACGCCAAAACGGATGACGTCGCCGGGGCGCAGAACATGCGACTGCTCCTTAGCGCCATTGATGTCGATGCCGTTGCGTGACCCAGCATCTTCGACAACAAAATCTGTTCCCTCGCGGCGAATCACAGCATGGTTCCGCGAGGCCCGGTTGTCCCGCAAAACCAGATGATTCTCAGGGCTGCGGCCAATGCGAAACGGGAGCGGATCGAGCGGCACGCGAAACGTAGCCGTCCCCGGTGGCTTCACCTCGAGAGCCGCGGCTGTCATTGCCCAGCCGCTTCGCGCAGCTCCTGCTCCCGCAGCATCTGACAGTTCGGACAGTAGCCGCCGATTTCGGTCCGCACCAGCAGAATCTCGAACCCGAACGTCTCCTTCACCTGTTTGCGAATGATCGCCAGCGGCTCGCCGAAATACTCCTCAATTTTGCCGCACTGCAGGCAGACGACGTGCGCGTGTTCGCGCTTCATACGCGTCTCGTAGTAGTGCTGATCGCCGCCGTGATGAAGCAGATCCAACTCGTCGACGAGCCCTTCCATCTTCAACATCTTCAGCGTGCGGTACACCGTCACGCGATTCAGTTTCGGGTCCTTCTCCCGCGCCAGATGAAACAGGCTCTCGGCGTCCAGATGTTTGCCCGATTTATCGATCAATTCCAGCAGAATCTGCCGCTGGCGGGTCATGCGGACGCCCCGCTGCTTCAATGATCCTGTCGTAGTCTGTCCCGGCATCTCTCCCCTCAATGTAGCAAAACAGGGGCCTGCTAAAATCGAAAAGCCCATGGTGCAAAAAATCCTGGTCGCCAATCGCGGCGAAATTGCCGTTCGACTCCTCCGCGGGATCCGGGAAGCCGGGTTCACGGCTGTCGCCATCTTCACGCCGATCGACCGCGGGGCCCTCCACCTGTCCCATGCCGATGAGGCCTACCCGGTCGACTCCTACCTCAACCCGGAAGCGATCCTCGCCGCCGCGCGCCGCGCCAACGCCACGGCCCTGCACCCCGGCTACGGTTTCCTGAGTGAAAACGCCGATTTCGCGCAACTCTGCGCCGATGCAGGCGTTCTCTTCATCGGTCCACCCGCCAACGCCATTCGCTCCCTGGGCTCCAAAACCGCCGCCCGCGATGTCGCCATCGCCGCCGGAGCGCCCGTCGTTCCAGGCACCGATGGCCCGGTGACCGATATCGCCGAAGCCCGCCGCGTGGCCTCGCAAATCGGATACCCGGTGTTGATCAAAGCCGCGGCTGGCGGCGGCGGAAAAGGCATGCGGCTCGTCGAAAAAGAGAGCGAGTTGGAAAGCGCCCTACGCGATGCCTCCAGCGAAGCCGAACGCAGCTTCCGCTCCGGCGAAGTCTACATCGAAAAGGCGCTCATCCACCCGCGCCACATCGAGATCCAGATCTTCGGAGATAACCACGGCAACCTCATCCATCTGGGTGAACGGGAATGCTCCATCCAGCGCCGTCACCAGAAGGTGATCGAAGAGTGCCCCTCCCCGCTAGTCGCCCGCAACCTGCCCATGCGCCACGCCATGGGCGAGGCCGCGCTGAAGGTCGCCCGCGCCGCCGGCTACACCAACGCCGGTACGGCGGAGTTCCTGGTGGATGCCGAAAACAACTTCTATTTCCTGGAGATGAACACGCGCCTGCAGGTGGAGCATCCGGTTACGGAGTTAGTAACATCGGTGGACCTGGTACATATGCAACTGGAAGCCGCCTTCGGCGCCGAGTTACAACGCAAACAGGAAGACATCACATGGCGTGGCTCCGCCATCCAGTGCCGGCTGTACGCCGAGGATCCGGCCAATCAGTTCTTCCCCTCCCCGGGTCGCATCGACCGCCTCCGCATGCCCTCCGGCCCAGGTATCCGGCTCGATAACGGCGTCTACGAAGGCTGGACCGTTCCCATGGACTACGACCCGCTGCTGGCCAAGCTCTGCGTCTGGGCCGAAGACCGGCCGCGCGCTATCGCCCGCATGGCTCGCGCCCTGGGCGAAACGGAAATCCTGGGTATCGCCAACAACGTCGGCTTCTTCCGCCAACTGCTGCGGGACCCGGACTTCCAATCCGGCAACCTGCATACCGGGTTCCTGAAGACCTTCGTCTACGAGCCGGACACGACGCTATCCGACGCCGAACTCGACGCCGCCATCGCCATCCTCGCCGCTGCCGAAGCCCCGCCCGCCGCCGCGCTTCCCACCGCCATCCGCTCCCAATGGAGCCGCCGATGAAACGCATTCTCATTACCCCCGTCAGCGAAAAAGAGATCGAGGTCGACCCCTCGTCCGCCGACCGCCACACACTGGAAACCGGCACGACGCTGGTCCTCGACAAGGACGGTAAAGTCCACAAAATCACCCATGGCGGCGGCCGACTGCTGGTAAACGGCAAGGAGGTCCAGCTCTCGCTCGCCGATCCCCGCAACCGCCGCCGCAATGCCAACGCCGGCAGCGACTCCGGCCGCCGCGACGTCAAAGCTGCTATGCCCGGCAAAGTCATCAAAGTCCTGGTGGAACCCGGCCAAACCGTGGAAGCCGCCGCCGGCCTGCTGATCCTGGAAGCCATGAAAATGCAGAACGAAGTCCGCTCCCCCGGCCCCGGCACGGTAGCCGCCGTGCGCGTCGCCGTGGGCGATACCGTTGCGTCCGGGCAAGTGCTGGTTACACTGGAGTAATATGCCTGATCCCGCCTGCCCGATCTGCCGCGGAAGCGGCTGGAGAGTTGAAGAGCGAAACGGCATCTCCGGCGCCACACGGTGCGAATGCACCGTAGGCGATATCCAGCGCCAGACACTGCAATACTCCGGCCTCCCCGCCCTCTACCAGAACGCCTCTCTCGACAACTTTGACGCCCAGGCGAACCCCGCCCTGCAGACCGTCATGCTCATCGTCCGTGGCTACGCGCGCGAGTTCCCCAACGTCGAAAAGCCGGGCCTGCTCCTCATCGGCGAACCCGGCACCGGCAAGACACACTTAGCCGTCGCGGCGCTCCGTATGTTAATCAGCCGCGGTTACAACGGGCTCTTTTTCGACTACCAGAACTTACTCCAAAAGATACGCTCCAGTTACGATCCCGCCTCCGGTTCCGGAGATCGCGAAGCCTACGCTACCGCCCTCGAGGCCGAAGTCCTGCTGCTCGACGACCTCGGCGCCCACCGCATTACCGACTGGGTAGAGGACACCGTGACCAGCCTCATCACCCACCGCTGCAATCACAAGAAGCCCATCATCGCCACCACCAACCTGCCGGACCACGACATCCAAAGCGCCGGCCCGCGGGACCGCTCCGCCGGCGGGACCGATTACAAGCGATCCCTGATCGATCAAATCGGCATGCGTGCCCGCTCGCGCCTCTTCGAAATGTGTCGCGTCGTCCGCATGCCCACACAAGTGGAGGATTACCGCCTCCGCAAAGCCCGCATCAATTGAAAAAGGGGCCGTCCATCGATGGCCCCCTTCCCTCCGCAAGCGGAATCACAAACTACGCGTTCATCGGTTCGTCCGCCGACCCGCCGTAGATCGACGGCACCTTGCCGCCCATCGGCCGCAGGTAGGCCGACAACTGGCCACGGTGGTGAATGCAGTGCACGTTGGCGAAGTTCAAATACGCCGCCGCGGGCAACTGGAACATGCCGTAGAAATCGACGATCTTGGCTAGTTCGTCGCCCGTCATCGCGGCTACCTTCGCATGCGCGGCCGCACGAGCCGGTTCCCACCACTCCACAATTCCCGCCGCCGTCGCCGGCGCGTCGCCGCTCGGAAATGCGCCGAAGGCGCCCGCCGCTATCGACTCCAGGAACCACACTTCGCTACCCACAATGTGGAAAGCCAGTTTCCCGGCCGGCATCGACTTTTCATCCGGCGAATAATCCAGCTTCCCTTCCGGCATCGCCAGGATCACTTTCTTCGTCGCCGAAACTTCACTATCCAACGCGCCGAGCAAAAACTCGCGCAGGCCCAAAGCAAATTCAGGGGTCATCTTCAGGGTCTCCTTAAAAACTACTGAGTATCGAATCCACCCTAGCGCAATCCACCGTCGGAATTCGAGCCCCCACCGCGAGAATTCACACACCCGTCACCCACTTCCGGGTGCCCTCACCCACATCGGGGCATTTCACCCGCCATCACCCACTTGCCCCACCCCTGGAAGACCCATATAACCCCGTGTTTGGCATGGCTAGTCAATTGCGGCGCAATTGCTGTAACCCAATCTACGGAACGGGAATTCCGAAGAGGCTGCTCTTCGGCCGAATTCCGCTCCCGAAGGAGGTCTCTATGAAAGGGTTCATTCAAGCACTCGCAACAGCGGCCACACTACTCATGGTTACCGCGTCCGCCGATGCACAGCCCCGCCCTCGGTACCAGGAGCGCGGCGACGAAAGATATCACCGCTTCGGAAGAGGCACCCTGGACAGGGTACGCGCTGACCTGAACCATGCCCAGCGCAGCCTGCACTACATCACTCCGCCGGACATGCGCCGCTTTATGGAGGCCCGCGAAGGGCTCGCCAACTTCCAGCGTTCCTGGGAGCGCGGCCGCTACAACCGGCCCGAACTCGATCAGGCCATCGCCAATCTGCATGCCCTTGTGGAGCGTGGCCGACTGCGTCCCGGCGACCGCAACATGCTGGCCAACGATCTGAGGTTGCTGCGCGAAATGCACAGGAACATCGAACGCCCCTACCGGCGCTATTGACCACCACCCGCTTCGATTCACGGAGGATCTATGTACCGATCCATTGCCATTTTCTCGTGTCTGATTGCCGGTGCACCGGCCGCCGAGGCCAAGGACCCGGCCGCCAACACGGCCCTGCAGTCCAGCCTGCGTTCTGCCTACCCATGGACGAACGCCGACGGCCGCACCGGTGAAATCATCGAGCCCGGTATCATCCTCGTCGTGCGCAAAGAGGGCATCACCACCAACCCGGCCGATGCCCCCTTCCACGCCCAAAACAACTACAAGGACGGCCTGGTGAAGCGGTCCGCGCTGAACCTTTTCGCGCAGGATCAGAACACCGCCGGCCGCCTCGTCGCCGGGGATCGCGTCTTCGTCACGAAAACGGAGGTCAAGGCAACCAGCGTCGTGCTGAATTTGCTCTCCGTCGAAACGATTCACGGCATTCGCGTGAAGGCATCGGTGGCGTTTCTGTTTCCCAAAGGAGTGCTGGCAAATGCGTCGTTCGATCAGGTGGCCCCGGTGATTGAAGAACTCCTCGTCGACGACAGCCCCCAGCCACCCGCACAGCAGCCAACGCAATCACCGGCCACGATTGAAATCGGATCCGGTATCGACAGAGTCCTCTCGGCGATGGGCGAGCCGCCAATCGTCGCCGACATCAACCGAAAACTCATTTTCTTCTATCCGGAAATCAAGGTGATCTTCCTCGACGGCAAGGTCATCGACGTGAAGTAGGGAGTTTCATATGTTACCGATCCATTCGCGAACTTGCGTCAGTATCGGGCTGCGGCTGTGCGTCGCAATAACACTCACATCACCCCTCGCCCAAGGTCAACGCCAGCGGGATCGTGAGGGCGAAAAGCAAACCGAAGGCCAGCGGCAGGCCGGGCCACGCGAAACGCGGCGCACCGGCGCGGAAAACCAAGGTCAGGAAGCCCGCCCGCCCCGCAACGCGGCACCCGCAACGCCATCCCCCGCCGCTGAACCCAGGCAGCCCGGAGGCAGAGCAGTCGGCGGCGCCTACAGTGGCCCCGGCGGCAACCCAGGCGCTCCGGACCGGCAACGCCCGGCCACGGCGGCGAGTCCCGACACCGCCCGCATCCCGCAGAAACCCGGTGGCGTCGACCGCAACGCCAACGTCAATCCACAGCAACCCAGGAACCCGGGTGGCATGGATCGCAACGCGAACCAACAGCCCCGAAACCCTGGAGGCTTTGACCGCAACGCCAATGGCAATCCACAGCAGCCCCGCAACCCGGGTGGCATGGATCGCCATGCGAACCAGCCGCCCCGAAACCCCGGCGGCTTCGACCGCAACGCCAATGCCAATCCACAGCAGCCCCGCAACCCGGGTGGCATGGATCGCCATGCGAACCAGCAGCCCCGCAACCCGGGTGGCTTTGACCGCAATGCCAATGCCAATCCGCAGCAACCCAGGAACCCGGGTGGCATGGATCGCAATGCCAACCAGCAGCCCCGAAACCCCGGCGGCTTCGACCGCAACGCCAACGCAAACCGGACCCCGCGCGGCGAGTTCACACGCAACCCCCAAGGCCGCGTCGAAACCTTCCGCAGCCGCAGTGGCTCCGAAGTCCGTTACCGCCCCGACGGCCGCATCGGCTCCGTCACCCGCGGGAACATGACCATTCAACATGGCACCGGCAACTCCCGCCGCATCATCGTCAATCGCAGCGACCGCAGCATGGTCGTCACCAACCGCAACGGCCACGGCTTCGTCCAACGGCCCTTCGCCTACCGTGGCCATGAGTTCGTCAACCGCAGTTACTATCTCCGCGGCCAGACCTATTCGCGCTACTACCGCCCCTACGCCTATCGCGGCATCACGCTCCACAGCTACGTCCCCACCCGTTACTACAACTCCGGCTTCTATAGCTGGTTCCACCGGCCCTGGGGCGGCTCCGTGGGCTTCGCCTGGGGTTGGCTCAGCGCCTCGTGGTACGGCCACTATCGGGGCTACTTCACGCCGTATTCTTACTACCCGGCCCCCTCCTACTGGCTAACCGACTACGTCCTCTCCGCCCG
>JBIKOG010000297.1:0-8487 GCA_044358225.1 Bryobacteraceae bacterium
GGGGGCGGGGGTGTGGGGGGGGGGGCGGGGGGGGTTTGTTGATCGGGGGGGGAAGATGGTGATTGCGGCGGAGTTTGAGAGGGCGCATTCGTTTTCGGAGGGGTTGGCGGCGGTGATGGTGACGGGGA
Organism: Bryobacteraceae bacterium; assembly: GCA_044358225.1. Classification (GTDB taxonomy): domain Bacteria; phylum Acidobacteriota; class Terriglobia; order Bryobacterales; family Bryobacteraceae. Next base: position 129 of record JBIKOG010000297.1, read on the forward strand.
AGTGGGGGTTTGTGGATAAGGGCGGGCGGATGGTGATTGCGGCGGAGATGAAGGAGGAGCCGTGGGACTTTTCGGAGGGGCGGGCGGTGGTGGGCGGGGTGGGGCAGTTGTCGTATATCGACAAGCGGGGACGGGTGGCGCTGGCGGGGCCGTATTTGGAGGCGACGGCGTTTGTGCAGGGGTTGGCGGCAGTGCGGGTTTCGGAGGAAGAGGTGGCGTATATTACGCCGGCGGGGCGGGTGGTGTTTCGGTATCGGCCCAAATTCTGATCCAGCGGGGGACGCGGGCGCGGTAGGCGTCCCAGGCGGGGCCGAAGCGGCGGGCGAGGCCGGGCTCTTCGCCGTAGATGACTCTTAGCTGGAAGGCGGCGAGGAAGAAGAGCGTGTAGAGCCAGGGGAAACGCTGGTTATAGAGTATGGCCCAGCCGAGGAGCATGAGGCTCATGCAGATGAACATGGGATTGCGGGAGTATTTGTAGAGGCCGGATTCGACGAGATATTTCGGCGGTGCCCAGATGGCGAGGGTGCCCTTGCCGGCGACGTAGAAATCGCGGGTACACCAGATGAGGCCGAGGAGGCCGATGGCGGAGAGGGGATGGAGGCGGAAGGGGAGGCCGGCGGTCCAGATCCAGGCGAGGGGGACGGCGATGGCGAAGGAGCCTGGGAGGGCGAGGAAGGCGAGGAGTGCCCGGAGGAACATCGACCACTATACTAACGACATATGCGCATTGAAGACGGACGGCCGCTCGCTGTGGCGGCGATGCAGGGGCTGTCTATTGGTGTATGCGGGCTGCCGGAGTTTTTGGCAATGGCGCGGGATACGCGGCTGTCGCGGGCGGAGAAAGAAACCATCTGCGAGCAGGCGATGGTGGTGCTGGACCAGTTCTATGTACACCTGCCGTTTAAGCGGGCCCGGTATGCGGTGGACCCGGTGCAAAGGCTGCGGTTGCTGCATGCGCAGCTGGCGCATACCGATGATGATTTGGGGTTTCATGCCGAGGTTTTGCGGATCTTTAACGAGATGCGCGATGCGCATACTTTTTATGGCCTGCCTTCGCCGTATCGGGGGGCGATTGCGTTTTTGCCGTTCTTCCTGCAGTCCTATGTGGACGAGGGGGGAGTGCGACGGTATGTTGTGACCAATGTGCTGAGCGGGTTGGCGCATCCGCACTTCCGGCCGGGGGTGGAGGTGACGCAGTGGAACGGGATGCCGGTGGCGCGGGCGGTGGAGCGGCTGGCGGAGGAGATTCCGGCGGGGAATCAGGCTTCCAAGTTCCTGCGGGGGATGATGCGGATGACGGTACGGTCGTTGACCTATTCGCTGCCGCCGGATGAAGAACTGGTCTATGTGCAGTACACGCCGTTGGCGGACGACGAGGTGGTGGAGGACCAGGTGATTGCGTTGCCATGGTCGGTGGCGACGGGCGTTACGGGGGACCAGATGCAGTTCCGGGCGGCGGGGATCTGCGAGCCGGTGGCGGACACGGCAACGGCGCGGAGCGTGTTGTGGGGGCAGCAGCAGTGGAAGGAACAAACCGAGCTGCAGGAGCGGGAGGCGGCGGCGGTGGCGGCGCCGGTGTTTGCATCGCTGGCGGAGGTGCCGGAGAGCCTGCGCGGGGACGAGACGCTGTTTTCGAAGTTGCCGGCGGTGTTTCATTTTCAGCATCCGTCGGGGCTGTTTGTGGGTGGATCGATTACGCCGGATGAGTTGTACGATACGGCGGCGGAGAATCCGAAGCGGTTTGGGTATGTGCGGATCAAGAGCTTTGGCGCGCGGTCCGACAGTATTTTTGACGAGTTTCGGCGGATTTTGGGAGTGATGAACGAGTATGCGCCGGACGGGTTGATTCTGGACGTGCGGGGGAATCCGGGAGGGAGCATTAACGGGGCGGAACGGCTGTTGCAGCTGTTGACGCCGGTGGCGATTACGCCGGCCTCCTTCCACTTTGCGAACACGCCGACGATGCAGGAGATCCTGAACCGCATTGAGCAGTTTGAGCCGAAGGATGCCGATGAAATCGTAAAGATCACGCGGCTGAAGGCGGACTTTGCCGATTGGATTCAGGACGGGCTGGAGGCAGTGGCGGGAGGCAAGTTGATGACCGACGGGCATCCGCTGACGGCGGCGCGGATTTCGAACAATGTGGGGCAGGAGTATCAGGGGCCGGTGGCGCTGCTGATTGATTCGGCGTCGTATTCGGCGACCGATATTTTTACGGCGGGGTTTCAGGATCACGGGATTGGGATTGTGATTGGCGTGGACGAGAACACGGGGGGCGGGGGCGCGAGCCGGTGGCTGCACAAGGACGATTTGTTTGAACGGCTGCAGATGATTCCGGGGATGCCGCTGCGGCCGTTGCCGGGGGATGCGGCGATTGGGTTTGCGGTGTTGCGGTCTTCGCGGGTGGGCAAGTTTGCCGGGTACCCGTTGGAGGACGTGGGGGTGAAGCGGGATGTGCTGCGGCCGTTGACGAAGAAGGACCTGATGGATTGGGGGTCGGACCTGGTGCGGTTTGCGTGTTCGGAACTGGCGGCGCGGCCGGTGTACCGGTTGCGAATTTTGGACGCGGCGTTTACGCCGGAGGGGCTGGCGGTGACGGTGGAGACGCGGAACCTGAACCGGCTGGTGTGCCTGCTGGACGGGCAGCCGCGGCATGTGGCGAGTACGCGGGATGGCTCCTTTGTGATTCCGGTGGACCCGATGGACCGGGAGGCGCGGGTGTTGACGATTGAGGGACACGCGTGGACGGCGACCCGTACACTGGAGTTAGCCGCCGCTGCGCGGCGGACGCTTGCGACATGATCGGCCAGACCATCGCCCAGTACCGGATTGACGCCAAGATTGGGAAGGGCGGGATGGGGGTTGTGTACCGGGCGCAGGATACGCGGCTGGACCGGACGGTGGCGCTGAAGTTTTTGCCGAGAGAGTCGCTGGACGGGTCGAACCGGGCGCGGTTTGTGCAGGAGGCGCGGACGGCGGCGCGGCTATCGCATCCGAACATTTGCCCGGTGTATGAGTTGGTGGAGTCCGGGGAGGACGTTTGCTTTGCGATGGCGCTGCTGGAGGGGGAGACGCTGGCGGAGCGGATTGGCGGGGGACCGTTGCCGTTGGGCCTGGCGGTGACCCTGGCAATCCAGATTGCGAGCGGGTTGGAGGAGGCGCATCGGAACGGGGTGGTGCACCGGGATGTGAAGTCGGCGAACATCATTGTGACCGCTGATAATCACGCCTATATTTTGGATTTTGGGCTGTCGTTGCTGAGCGGGGTGACGCGGATGACGGTGCCGGGGACGGTGGCGGGAACGCCGTCGTATATGGCTCCGGAGCAGGCGACGGGGCGGGAGGTGGACCAGCGGGCGGATGTGTGGGCGCTGGGGGTGGTGCTGTACGAGATGCTGACCGGGCGGCGGCCGTTTGACAGGGACCGGGACGTTTCGACGTTGTACGCGATTGTGCATGAGGAGGCACCGGAGATGGCGGGCGTGCCGGAAGGGGTGCGGCGGGTAGTGGCGCGGGCGCTGGCGAAGGATGCGGGGGATCGCTATCAATCCGCGCGGGAGATGGCGGAGGACCTGCGGCGGATGCAGGAGGGGCGGGCGCTGGCGCCGACTGTGACGCAGATTCGGCCTGTTGGGGCAGCGACGCGACGACGGGGTTGGATGGTTTGGGCGGCGGTGGCGGTGTTGGCCGCGGCTGGGGGCGTGGGCGTATGGCAGAAGTTCGGCGGGCCGGAGGGGGAGAAGCGGATTGCGATTCTGCCGTTTGAGGTGATTGGCGGGGGCGAGGAGACGCGCGCGATTTCCGATGGGCTGGTGGACACGTTGACGTCGCGGCTGAGCGAGACGGAGAGCGTGCAGAAGCAGTTGCTGATTGTGCCGGCGAGTGAGATCCGGTCACGAAAGATTGCGAGTGCGGAAGAGGCGCGGCGGGTGTACGGGGCGACGCTGGTGGTGACCGGGAGCGTGCAGGGCGGGGGCGAGACGACGCTGTTCAACGTGAACCTGGTGGACGCGGTGACGATGCGGCAGTTGGGGTCGCGGAGTTTTTCGTTTGATGCGAAGAACCCGATTGGGATACGGAAAGAGGCGCTGGGGCGGCTGTTGAGTTTGCTGAATGTGCAGTTGGCGAATGCGGCGGCTGAGGGAGAGACTTCGACGCCGGGGGCGTATGCGGAGTATTTGAAGGCCCGGGGGTTCATGGCGCGGTACGACGTGGCGGGGAATTTAGACAGGGCGATTGAGAGCTACCAGGCGGCGACGCAGCTGGACGGGAAGTACGCGCTGGCGTTTACGGGGCTGGCGGAGGCGGCGTGGCGGAAGGCGACGAACACGGGGGAGAAGCAGTGGGCGGAGCGGGCGGTGGGGGCGGCGGAGCAGGCGGTGCGGCTGGACCCGAAGCTGGCGGTGGCACAGGCGCGGCTGGGGGAGATCTACGCGCAGAGCGGGCGGCGGGAGGAGGCGATTGGGGCGCTGCGGACGGCGTTGCAACTGGAGCCGGCGAACGCGGAGGCGCACCGGGGGCTGGCGGGCGTTTATACGAACATGGGGCGGTTTGCGGAGGCGGAGGAGGCGTATCTGCAGGTGACGCGGTTCCGGCCCACCGATTGGTACGCGTTCCTGCAGTTGGGGGTTTTTTATTGGGATCAGAACCGGTATGCGGAGGCGGAGGCGGCGTTGCAAAACGCGGCGAAGCTGGCGCCGAATAACGAGATTGTGTACCGGAATCTGGCGGGGCTGAATTTGGTGCAGGGGAAGTATGGCAAGGCGCGGGAACAGGTGCAGATTGCTTTGAAGCTGAAGCCTTCGGCGCGGTCGTTCAGTTTGCTGGGGCTGGCGAATTACTTTGAGCGGAAGTTTGCGGAGGCGGCGTCGGCGTTGGAGGCGGCGGTGGAGTTGGATGGGAATTATTATGTGGGCTGGGGGAACCTGGGGAGCGCGTACCGGTGGGTGCCGGGGAGCGAGGCGAAGGCGAAGGCGGCGTTGACGCGGGCGGTGGGGCTGGCGGAGAAGCGGCTGGCGGTGACGCCGGAGGATAACAATATTCGGGCGAATTTGGCGGAGTATCGGGCGAAGTTGGGAGATAAGAAAGGCGCGGTGGCGGAGATTGAGCGGATTCCGGTGGCCAATCGCGGGGCGTATTGGGGGCGGATTGCGATGGCGTATGAGTTGGCGGGGGAGCGGGCCAGGGCGGTGGAGACGGTGCTGACGGCGCTGGGGAATTCGGCGCTGTTGAGCGAGATCAAAGATGAGCCGGATATGGCGGCGATGTTGAAGGAGGCGGGGCTGGGGCGGTAGGGTGTTTTTTTGGGGGTGTTGAGGGCTTGGGGACACTCCTGCTGGTTGGGTTATGGGCCGAACGGCATTGGGAGTTTTGCCCGGAGTGTCCCCGGAGAAGTGTTGCTGCTGTTAGTTGCCGCCGCCTTTGTCGACATCGATGCCATCTTCGTCTTTGAGAGATTGGGCGAGGAGGGTCATGGCCTGGGTGACGATGGCGCGGGCTGCTTCCGGGGTGACGAGGGCCGCTCCCTGGAGCAGGGCGATGGCTTCGTTGATTTGTTGCTGCATTGCAGGAGTATAGCTGGAAATGGGGGCTATTCGCCAACCAGTAGCTTCAGCTGCGCCAGGCGCTCGGCGATTTCGGCGCGGGGCATTTGGCGGTACTTTTCGGGCAGCAGGCTGCGGCGGGTGCACTCGCTGACGGCGATGAGGGTTTGCATTTCGATCTCGTTCGGGTAGGAGGGCGGGATGAAATCTTCGAGGACGTGGGTGAGATCGGCGGCGTCGACGGAGGTCTCCCTTTCGAGCGCGCTCTTCATGCTGGCGCGTACCAGGATGGCTTCGATGTCGGCTCCGGACATGGTGCCCGCTTTTTCGAGGAAGAGCTTTTCGACTTCGGGGGAGGCGAGGGAGACGCCGGTCTTCTTCATCATGGCGCGGAGCATGGACATGCGGTCTTCGTCGGTATCGGGGTAGAAGAGGGCCAGATGCTCTTCGGCGCGGCCTTGACGTTTGAGATCGACGGGGAGCAGATCGGGCCGGCAGGTGAGGAGGAACCAGATGACCTTGCCGCGGTTTTCGGTGTTGCCCATGAACTGGGCGACCTGGGCGAAGACGCGGCCGCTGACGCCACTGTCACCGCTGGAAGAACGGTCGCCCAATTGGGCGTCGGCTTCATCGACGATGACCATGATGGGGCTCATGGCTTTGAGGAGGGCGAGGACGCGTTGGAGGTTGCCTTCGGTTTGGCCTTGCCACATGGAGCGGAAGTTTTTGAGGACGACCGCGGGGATGCCGACGTCGCCGGCGAAGCAGGTGGCGAGGAACGTCTTGCCGGTGCCGACGGGGCCGCAGAGGACGTAGCCCATGGGGACGACATCGCTGCGGCCGGCGCGGATGGCGGTGGCGGCGTCGGTTAGCATCTGCTTGGCCGCGGCGGAGCCGGAGACGTTCGAGAGGGTGAAGCGGGTTTGGATGAACTCCAGCATGCCGCCGCTTTCGGCTTCGATCATTTCGCGTTTGCGGCGGCCGAGTTCCTTGGCGGTGAGGGGGATTTTGTTGTGGTGCGCGTGGGCGAGGAGGCCCTGGAGCTGGACACGTTTGAGGCCGCTGGTGAGTGCGGCGAGTTGGGCGGGGGCGACGTCGGAGCCTTCGGGTAGGGCGGTTTGGGTGAGTTGCCAGGTGATGAATTCGAGGCGTTCGGCTTCGTCGGGGAGCGGGATCGACACGGGGGCGACGCCGGGGTGTTGGACGATGCTTTGGTTGACTTCGAGGAGGTTCTCGGCGATCAGGCAGATCGTTACGTCCTGGCGGAGGAAGGTGGGGTTCTGGGCCCAGCGTTTGAGGATGACGAGGGCGTTGCGGTCCTCGGCGGAGAGGCTTTGGGGGTTGCCGGCGGGGGCGATGGTTTCGGCGAAGGAGAGGGAAAAAGCTATTTTGCGGTTATCGAGGAGGCGGAGGCGAAGGTAGTTGTCGAGGATGTTCATCACACCGTCGGGATTGCGGGGGAGGCCGCCGGAGAAGCTGGACCCGTGGAAGGCGTCGTAGCCGGAGAGGGCGGAGCGGAAGTCGGCCTGCATTTCGTTGGTGGCGAATGACAGGCCGCCGCCGCGATCGTAATCGAAGACGATCTGGCGGGCGGAGAAGAGGCCCTTTTGGAGGAAGTCCTTAAGGGAGAGGAATTCGAGGGCGCCGTTGCGGCGGAGGGGGACCAGGTCGTGGACGTTTTCATGCAGGATGAACTGCACGTAGGCGCCGGAGAAGTATTTTTCGGAGAGTTCTTGGGCCCAGCGGGGCCAGGGATTTTCTGCCATTAGCGAGTCCTGTCCTTCTGATCAAACGGGTTGAGGGAGGCGGGCGCGGAGCTGGCGGGCATGGGCGCGATGGTGTCGCCGCCGGCGACGGAGAAGAAGTCTTCGATTTCGCGAACGGTGGCTTCGGTGGTTTCGACGTCGGCGATCAAGCCTTCGAGTTTTTCGGTGACCATTTGGGGGTCGGTGAGGGTGACGGATTGATCGCGGATGAGTTCGAGGACGTCTTCGATGGCTTCCACCTGGACGTTGATGACCTGGAGATCGTCGACAATTTTGCGGAAACGCTCCTGGCGTTTTTTCAGAATTTCAATTCGTTTTCGGTTGATTTCCTGGACTTTGGCGGGCTGTTTGGCGAGGTCGCGTTCGAGGGTTTCGACGTCCTTATCGATGGCACGGGGGTTGGCGCGTTGGAGGTATTCGGTGTAGGTGATGCCGGCGTTGGCGAGGCGGAGGAAGGAGTGGAGAAGGCCGTCGAGGCGATTGGACATCTGGTCGACGAAGATTTGGGAGGTGCTGGAGAGGCGGGCGTAGTTGGCGCGGATGTGCTGGCACATCTGCTGGAGCTTGCCGTAGCGGTCGCGGATCATGGGGGTGAGCTGCTGCTGCATGGCGCGGACGCGGAGGTCGTGCTGCTTCTTTTCCTCCTCATACTTCCAACTGCGGACGAGGCGGCGGAAGGCGGAGGACTGGGGGACGACGGCCATGTACATGAGCTCCACGCCGGCGGCGAGGAGGATGGGGAGGGCAGTGCCAGAGACGAGTGCGAAGCCGACGGCGCCGGCGAGGCCGATGATGTTGTACTGCCACTTGAAGGCCTCCTTCAAGTAGTTGACGTTGCCGGTTTCGATCTCGTCGACTTTGCTGGTGATTTGAGATTTGTAGTTATAGTCGTCTGGCATGCCGAACGTTACCAGTGTAGCGGTCTAGCCCGACTTTCGCAGTTCAGGCCTGTTTTTCGCGAATTTGAGGCCTTCGGTATTCGGAAACGATAGAAAGCAAAGGGGCGGCTTTCGGAAAGTCTCACAGTGAAGACCTACCCTCTTTCCCAGT
>JBIKOG010000298.1:0-8451 GCA_044358225.1 Bryobacteraceae bacterium
CGGGAGGGTTCGGGGGATTCCTAAATTACGGGCTTTCCCGGTGTCACGGTACCAAGGGGAATCCGGGGGTGGGGCGGTTGCTCGGGAGGGTTCGGGGGATTCCTAAATTACGGGCTTTCCCGGTGTCACGGTACCAAGGGAAATCTGGGGGTGGGGCGGTTGCTCGGGAGGGCGCGGGGGATTCCTAAATTACGGGCTTTCCCGGTAGCACGGCTCCAGGGGGAATCCTAGTCGGGGCGGGTGGACTGGGTGTAGTCTTTGGGCGGGATCCAGCCGGGGTGGGGACGGGTGCTGGATTGGATGTCGCCGTCGGGGTGCAGGGTTAGCCATTGGTCGAGGACCTGGGCGAGGTCGCGGGCCCGGGCTGGATTGGCGTCACGGACGTCCTTGGCTTCGGCGGGGTCGGTTGTTAGGTTGAAGAGGTAGTCGGCTTGGCCGGGGCGACCTTCTTCTACCGTCCGGATCAGCTTCCATTCGCCGTGGAGGACGGCGTAGCGGAAGTCGGCGCGCTCGTTCGATTTCACCGCGAAGAAGAGGGGCTCGCGGGGGACCGTCTTGCCTTCGGCGATTTGGGGCCAGAGGTTTTGGCCGTCGAGTGGTTTTTTACCTTTGGGGATCAGGCCTAGGGCGGAGGTGAGGGTTGGGAACAGATCGGTGACGGTGATGACCTGCTGGGACTTCGTTCCGGCGGGGAGGCGGCCGGGGTAGCGGATGGCGGCCGGGACGTGGATGCCTCCTTCGTACGTGGTTCCTTTGCTGCCGCGGAGCGGGGCGTTGACGCTGCCCTGGGCTGGGACGCCGCCGTTATCGCTTAGGAAGAGGACGATGGTGTTGCTGGAGAGCGATTCCTGGTCGAGGGTGGCGAGGACCTGGCCGATGGCGGTGTCCAGGGCATCGATGGCACCGGCCAGCATGCGGAGCTTGGGGTGTTCGAGTTGGCGGTGTTTCACCATGATCTCGTCGGGCGCGGAGAGCGGGGTATGAATGGCGTTGAAGGGCAGGTAGAGGAAGAAGGGCCGGGATTTGTCGCGCTGGCGGAGCCAGGTGGTGGCTTCGTTGGCGAGCAGCGTGGTGGAGTAGCCGTCCTCTTCCACACTCGTGCCGTTGCGCTGCCAATCCAGGCCACCCATGTGGAGGTGGGTGAAGTAGTGGATATCGGCGTTGACGTGGCCGTAGAAATGGTCGAACCCGCGGGCGTTGGGGAGCAGGCGACGGTGGGCGTGGCCCAAGTGCCACTTGCCGATGCAGGCGGTTTGGTAGCCGGCGGCTTTCAGGGTTTCCGGGAGCAGGTGTTCATCGACGGGGAGGCCGTAGGGCGACCAGGGGCGAATGACGGTGTAGACCATGCCATAGCGGATGGGCATGCGGCCGGTGAGGAGGGCGGCGCGGGTGGGGGAGCAGAAGGGGAAGGCGTAGCAGCGGGCGAGTTCGACGCCTTCTTTGGCGATGCGGTCTATGTTGAGCGTGGCGGTGCGGCCGCCGTGGAAGCCGACGTCGCTCCAGCCGAGGTCGTCGGCGAGGAGGATGACGAGGTTGGGGGGCGGGGTTTGGGCGGAGAGCGGCGCGGCGGTGGCGGCGAGGAACTGACGGCGGGTCCACATATCGATTGCCTACTTCCAGTATGGGTATGATGAGGGTGTGAGAAAAGCATTCCTTCTGTTCGTGTTTGCCGTGTCGGCGCTGTTGGCGATGGATCCGGAGGCGCGGAATGTGAAGTCCGTCTACATTCTGCGGATGGGCAACGGGCTGGACCAGTTGTTGGCCAGCGAGCTGACCAAGAGCGGGGTGTACACGGTGACGACGGACCCGCAGAAGGCGGATGCGCTTTTTACGGATACGTTGGGCGAGGGGTTTGAGAAGAAGTACGCCGAGTTGTACCCGCCGCCGCCGAAGCCGGAAGTGAAGAAGGAAGAGAAGGACGAGAAGAAGGAAGAGGGCGGGTTGATGCAGGCGCCGATGCAGCGGCTGGGGGGATCGTCGATGGGGCGCGGGAAGGGCACAATTTTCCTGGTGGAGCGGAAGTCGCAGAATCTGCTGTGGTCGATGAACCGGCAGCCGAAGAACAGCGCGACGAAGGAGATGGTTGGGCAGGCGCGTAAGATTGTGGAGCAGTTGAAGAAGGACCTGGGGATCGCGCCCGCGGCGAAGTAGTTACTCCTATCACCGGCGTCGGCCATGATAGACTTGCCGCACCATGGCCGACGGCGCTGATGAGATAGTAACTCCGGGGTTTCCCGCTTGGAGTTTGTTGCACCGGATCGTGTTCCGGTTCTTTTGTTTGTATTGGGTGTTGTGGCTATTCCCTTTTTGGAAACCGGTTGCGCCTTTTGTGGCCACCCGGCTGTTTCATGTCAGCGCGGAGGCGGCGACCTACAGGCAAACCGGCAGCGGCGATACGACGCTGGACTATGTTCACGTGTTTCTGTCCTTCGTGGCTGCGTTGTGCGGAACGGCGATCTGGTCGATGCTGGACCGGCGGCGCGAGCAGTATGTGATGCTGCATAGCTGGCTGCGGCTGTTGATCCGCTATTCTTTGGTGTCGATGTTGATGGGCTATGGCTATTCGAAGGTATTTTTGAGCCAGTTTCCCGAGAACTCGATGAGCACGCTGGGACAGGAGTACGGTAGATTTTCCCCGATGGGTGTTGTTTGGAGTTTCATGGGAGCATCCGCTGCTTACACAGTTTTCAGCGGCTTGGCGGAGGTTACCGGGGGCGTATTACTCTTCTTTCGCCGAACAACGGCTTTGGGCGCGCTGGTGACCTTTGGAGTCATGACGAATGTTGTCGCGCTGAACTACTGTTACGACATTTCGGTGAAGCTCAATTCGACGCACTTTCTACTGATGTCGGCATTTCTGTTGGCGCCCGACTTTCAGCGACTGGTGAATGTGTTTCTGCTGAACCGCGCGGCTGAGCCGGCGGATTTTCGGCTCCCCACGTTCAGGACCGGTTGGCCCCTTTGGGCGTCGCGGGGGGTCTGGGCGATCGTGTTTGCGCTGGGGGTGATCGCCAACGGCGTGGATGCGTACAAGAAGTATGCGGCGCCCAAACCGCGTTCGCCGCTTTATGGACTGTACGCTGTGGAGAGCGAGACGCCCGACGGTTGGTACCGAATGGCGTTCGACACACCGGACAGTTTTACCATCCGCGGGCGCGATGGGCGACCGGGGTACTACCAGGTGGAGTACGACGTCGCAAAGCAGATGTTCACAATCAAGAACGGCATCGCGTTCCGGTGGAGCCGACAGGATGGCAACGTGCTGCTGTTGACCGGGACGGTGGGGGGAAAGGAGACGACCATTCGCTTGCGCCGAATTGACGAGACGCTACTGCTGCGCACGCGGGGGTTCCATTGGGTGCAGGAGTATCCGTTTAACCGGTGACGCCGGTTAGGCACGGTCATGATAGACTTGCCGCACTGTGACTGACAGCGCCGATGAGAGAGTAACTCCCGGTTTTCCCGCGTGGAGTTTGTTGCACCGGACCATATTCCGGTTCTTTTGTTTGTATTGGGTGTTGTGGTTGTCGCCTATTTGGAAACCGGTTGCTCCGTTTGTGGCAATCCAGCTGTTTCATGTGAGCGCGGAGGCGGCTACCTACAGGCAGACCGGTAGCGGCGATACGACGCTGCAGTACGTTAGCGTCTTTTTGTCTTTCGTGGCTGCGTTGTGCGGAACGGCGATCTGGTCGATGCTGGACCAGCGGCGCGAACAATACGTCATTCTGCACAGCTGGCTGCGGCTGATCATCCGCTATTTCTTGGCGCTGATGTTGATTGGCTATGGCAATTCGAAGGTATTCCTGCTGCAGTTTCCCGAGAACTCGCTGAGCCGGTTGGGACAGGAGTACGGCACCTTTTCCCCGATGGGTGTAGTTTGGAGTTTCATGGGAGCATCCGCTGCTTATACAGTTTTCAGCGGCTTGGCGGAGGTTACCGGGGGCATATTACTCTTCTTTCGCAGAACGACGGCTTTGGGTGCGGCGGTGACATTTGGAGTCATGACGAATATTGTCGCGCTCAACTACTGTTACGACATTCCGGTAAAGATCCATTCCACGCACTACCTTCTGATGTCGGCATTTCTGCTGGCACCGGACTTCCGCCGTCTGGTGAATGTATTTTTGCTGAACCGGGTGGCGGAGCCGGCGGATTTCCGATTCCCCGAGTTCGCGCCGGGATGGCACCTTTTGACGTCGCGGATTGTCTGGGCCGTCGTGTTCTTTGGCATTTTGATCGGTGGCGGGGTGACGGCGTACCGGCAGTATCTGGTCCAGAAACCCCGCCCCCCGCTTTACGGAATGTATGCAGTGGAGAGCGAGACGCCGAACGGCTGGCATCGCGTGGTGATCGAGTCACCAGACAAGGTGACATTCCGCTTGCGGGATGGGCGGGTGGTGTCACAAGCGGTGGAATACGACGTTGCGAAGCAGGTGATCACATTCAACAAGAACGCGCCCTACCGGTGGAGCCGGCAGGACGGCGACAGGCTGGTGTTGAGCACGACGTGGGAGGGCAAGGATATAACGATCCGGATGCGCCGGATCGACGAGACACTCTTGCTTCGCACACGGGGGTTCCATTGGATTCAGGAGATTCCGTTTAATCGTTAGGCGTGGACGAGCCCCGGGACGATTGTGCGCGGTCTGGTTCCGGGCGGGACGGCGGAGAAGGGCACGTCGTTATCGGTACCGGGGGCGTGGGCCGGGATGCGGATTGGGGTTCCATCGGCACTGATGTATTCGGCGCGCAGGTCGTAACCGCCGGATTCGTCGGGGAACGTCGCGAGATCCGTGCCCACGCTGGCTTCTGAGCTGGGGGCGATGGTGGTCACATCATTGACGGCGAAGATCGACTCGTCTCCGGATGGGTCTCGCATTTTCATCACGAGGCGGGAGAGGCGGGCAGGGTATTCGCCGCAGTTGCGGACACGATAGTGGGCGCCCATGGGACGGCCGCATACCTGGAACCGGGCGGGACCGTTTAGGTCGAGTTGGATGCCTTCGGTGAGAGCGAGATCGATGTAGTCCGGTTGTTGGGCTTTGTATTTCGCCATGAAGAAGGCGAACCAGTCGCCGTATCCGGTGTAGGTGATATTGACGGGGTTACGCGAATCGGTGGTGAGGGTGATGTCCTTATCGGGAGAGTTGTTGTCGTAGATATTCAGCGTGATGGAGTGGCCACCGGGGGAGAGGCTGTAGCCGCAGCAGACGACCTGATGGTTGCCGCTGCCGGCGTTCCCGATCTTGAGGCTGCCGACGAGGCCGAGGGGCACGGGGCGGCCGGCGTCGAGGTGGCGCTTGGTGAAGCGTTTGGGATTGAAGACGGGATTGGCGATGATGTTGGCCCATTGGAGGGCGTTGCGCTCGACGCTGTGCATCATGCGCTTGAAGATGTATTTGCGGAGGCGGGAGCCTTCGGCCGGGGCGTGGGTGGGAATGGGGAGGCCGACGTAGTAATAGTCCAGCGACGCGAAGACCATGCCGCCGCAGAGGCCGGTGGTTTTCAGGTCGCCGATGATGTGGGTGACAAAATCGTTTGCGAAGTGGAACCCGTGTGTTTTCGGGGTGAAGTTTGTGAGGGGCAAGGGTGTCTCCTGAAATGAACTGCCAAGTCCATTCGGAGGGAGGGGCGGGCGGGAGAGACGGCGTGCGATTTCGGCGGTGCCGAGGCCGTCATCACCGGCGTTTTTGAGCATAGTGAGAATGGACTTGTCGCGCGGGTCGAGGTAGGGGGTGCGGGTCTGAATGGCGGAGAGGGTAACGCGGAAGTGGGTGCCGAGTTCCTCGAGTTTGGGATCGGCGAGACCTTCGTCCCGGCAGGCGGCGGTCATCCGTTGGAGGCCGCTGCCCCATTGTTCGATGAGGCCGATCTCCTGGAACACACGGCCGATTACGCGATTTCTGAGTTTGGAGACGCCGCGGCGGATGTCGTCGAGCGTGAGTCCGAAGGGGAGCATGCCGGGATTTTCGATTTCAAGGCGATCGTCGAAGAGGGCGATGCGAATGGGGGCGCCGTGTTGGGAGTAGTCGGCGTGGACGAAGGCGTTGATGACGGCTTCGCGGATGGCGACGGAGGGGATGGTCCAGCGGTCGGCGCGTTTGACCTTGCCGATCACGGCTTCCCGGGTGGAGTGTTTGTGGACGAAGGCGATGGCGTCAGCGACGGCGATGGGGAGGCAGGTGCGGATTTCGGCGGAGTCGAGGACGCGGCGGCGATCGGTCCCGGCGAATCGGCCGGCCTGGATCCAGGCGTCGGGAAAACGGCTGAGGCGGGCCTTGCCGAAGAGCAGCATGCCGCCGATGGTAGGGACGATGCGGCGCTGATAGGGGGTTGTGATGCGGAGACTTTGGAGAGACTGGGGCGTGAGTTTTCGTTTTGGGGTGGAAGAGGAGGGCGGCGGCGTGGACGTCGATCGCTTCGGCAAGGGCGTCGGGAATGGGTTGATCGTCGAAGGAGGCGGGGCGGCCGAAACGGCGCAGCTCTTCGACTAAAGCGGGATCGGCAGGGCGGTTGGTGGAGCCGATGCGGATGAGGATGCCTTCCTGTGGGCCTAGCTTCTGGAAGTAGTGGGGACGGGACGGGCTGGGGGCGACGGTGACACAGAGGAGTTGTTTGTTGCGCCAGGAGAGGATGTCGATGGAGGGGATGAGTTTGGGTTTGATGGCGTCATCGATGAGGCTGGCGAGGCGTTCTTCGGCTGTGAGGACATCGTCGATTCCGATTACCTAGTGGGTCTTGTCTTCGACTCCGATGAGCAGGACGCCGCCGGAGGTGTTGGCGAAGGCGACGAGGGTTTTGATGACTCCATCGGGGGAGGAGAAGGCAGGTTTGCATTCGAAGGTTTTGCCCTCCGGGCCGCGGAGGAGGGAGGAGAGGTGCAGCACTACCCTGCATTTTACTCGGAAGGAGCGCTGCAACAGAGTCCTTCCGAGTAGAGGGGAGATGCGGTTAGTACGACTTGGCGATGACGACGCGCTGGGCGACTTCTTCGCCGGTGATGATGCATTTGCCGGGGCCGTCGTAGGCGTCGACCAACGGGATGTTGCGGACGCTTGCGCGGAATTCCTTGATGGCGGCGTCGTTGGCGGGATCGTCCTTGAGGTGAGCCATGACGAACTTGCCGCCGCCCTTTTCGGCGGTGACGTCATCGAGAATCTCGCGGACTTCGCCGATGGAGTTGGCGACGACGGTGTTGTCCTGGAGGCGCTTCTTGGCCTTGGCGAACATGTCGCGCTGCATGGCTTCGAGGTTTTCGGCGACCTTGGCGGCGAGTTCGGTTTGGGGGATGATTTCCTTGGTCCCGGTGTCGCGACGTTTGAGGACGACGTTGCCGGCGGCGACATCGCGGGGCCCGAGTTCGAGTACGATCGGCACACCGCGGCGTTCCCAGTGGAAGAACTTGGCGCCGGGGGAGTGGCCTTCGCGGGTGTCGATGTGGGCGCCGACTTCCTTGGCGAGTTTGGCGGCCGCTTCCATGACGATGGCCTTTTCGTCGTCCTTGCGGAAGATGGGGACGATGACCACTTTGCGGTGGGCCATTTTGGGCGGGAGGACGAGGCCCTTGTCATCGGAGTGCGTCATGATGAGGCCGCCGATGAGACGGGTGGAGACGCCCCAGGAGGTTTGCCAGACGTAGTCGAGCTTGCCTTCCTTGCTCTGGAACTGGACATCGAAGGCCTTGCCGAAGTTCTGGCCGAGGTCGTGGCTGGTGCCGGCCTGGAGGGCGAGGCCGTTCTGCATCATGGATTCGATGGAGTACGAGCGCAGGGCGCCGGCGAACTTTTCGGCGCGGGTTTTGACACCCTTGATGACCGGCATGGCCATGACGTCTTCGGCCACTTCGGCGTAGACGTCGAGCATGCGGATGACCTCTTCCAACGCTTCTTCATGCGTGGAGTGGGCGGTGTGGCCTTCCTGCCAGAGGAACTCCGTGGTGCGGAGGAACATGCGGGTGCGCAGTTCCCAACGAATGACGTTGGCCCACTGGTTGATGAGCATGGGCAGATCCCGATGGCTTTGGATCCACTTGGAGAAGAAGTGGCCGACGATGGTTTCCGAGGTGGGGCGGATGACGTAGGGCTCTTCGAGCTTCTTACCGCCGGCGACGGTGACCACGGCGAGTTCGGGCGAGAAGCCTTCGACGTGTTCGGCTTCCTTCTTCAGGAAGCTCTCCGGAATGAGCAGCGGGAGATAGACGTTCTGGTGGCCGGTGGCTTTGAAGCGGGTGTCGAGTTCGCGCTGGAGCACTTCCCAGACGGCATAGCCGTTGGGCTTGATGACCATGCAGCCTTTGACGATTTCGGCCGGCTCGGCCATGTCGCCTTGGATGACGACGTCTTGATACCAGGTGGCGAAGTCTTTTTCGCGGGGAGTGATGGGTGATTCGGCCATGATGCTGCTAACTTCTCATGGTACCGCGCGGCGGGCGGCGAGGATGGCGCCGGTGAG
>JBIKOG010000092.1:0-27896 GCA_044358225.1 Bryobacteraceae bacterium
GATTTTCCTGAGCATTGGGTACTCCACTTGCCACTGGTGCCATGTGATGGAGCGGGAGTCGTTTGAGACTGTTGAGACGGCGGAGATATTGAACCGGGACTTTGTTTCGATCAAGGTGGACCGGGAGGAGCGGGCGGACGTGGACCGCGTGTACATGCTGTTTGTGCAGGCGACGACGGGCGGGGGCGGATGGCCGATGAGTGTGTGGTTGACGCCGGATTTGCAGCCTTTTTATGGGGGCACGTATTATCCGCCGGAGAACCGGTATGGCCGGCCAGGGTTCAAGACTGTTTTGGCGCACATTGCGCAGGTGTGGCGGGACGACCGGGGGAAGATTGACGAATCGGTGGCCGATATCATGGGGCAGTTGCAGGGGTATGCGGCGCTGACGAAGGGGCCGGGCGTGGTGGAGGATTCGGTGCTCGATGCCGCGTACAACCATGCGCGGCGGACGTTTGATAAGAAGCTGGGTGGGTTTGGGACTGCGCCGAAGTTTCCGCGGCCGGTGCAGCTGAATTTTCTGATGCGGTATTGGAAGGCGACGGGGGAGGAAGACGCGTTGGACATGGTGGTTCAGACGCTGCGGGCGATGGCGCGCGGGGGGATGAACGATCAGCTGGGCGGCGGGTTTCACCGGTATTCGGTGGACGCGCGGTGGTTCGTGCCGCATTTCGAGAAGATGCTGTATGACCAGGCGCAGCTGGCAGTGAGCTATTTGGAGGCGTATCAGGCGACTGGGTTTGTGGATCTGGCGGAGGAAGCCCGACGGGTTTTTGAGTATGTTCTGCGGGACATGACGCACGGCGAGGGCGGGTTCTTCAGCGCCGAGGATGCCGATTCGGCGGTGCATCCGGATCATCCGCGGGAGACGGCCGAGGGGGCGTTTTATGTGTTCGATTGGCGGGAGCTGGAGGCGGTGTTAGGGGATGAGACGGCGGCGTTCGCGCGGGCGTATGGGTGCCGGGAAGAGGGGAACGTGGAGGCGTATGAGGACCCGCACAAGGAGTTTGTGAGGAAGAATATTTTGTTCCGGGCGGAGGGCGGGTTCGACGCGGCGCGGGAGAAGTTACTGGGGTATCGCGCGGCGCGGGTGCGGCCGCATTTGGACGATAAGGTTTTGACGTCGTGGAACGGGTTAATGATTTCGGCGTTTGCCAAGGGCGCGCAGGTGTTGGGCGAGCCTCGGTATCTGGCGGCGGCGCGGCGGGCGGCGGCGTTTGTGCGGTCGGCCATGTGGGATGGGCAGGTGTTGCGGCGACGCTGGCGGGACGGGGACGCGGCGATTGACGGGTTCCTGGATGACTATGCATTCTTCGTGCTGGCGCTGTTGGATTTGTATGAGACGGAGTTCAGGGCGTCGGATCTGGCGTTTGCGGTGACGCTGGCGGAGCGGATGTGCGCGCTGTTTGAAGATGCGGAAAATGGGGCGTTTTATTCGACGGCGGAGGGGGATGCGTCGTTGGTGATGCGGCTGAAGGAAGATTATGACGGGGCGGAGCCGTCGGGGAATTCGATGGCGGCGCTGGCGCTGTTGCGGCTGGGGGCGATGACGGGGCGGGCGGAGTTTACGCGTTCCGGGGAGCGGACGATCGCGGCGTTCCATTCGCGCCTGACGGGTCAGACGGCGGCGGTGCCGCAGATGTTGTGCGCGTATTTGTTCGCGCAGCGGAAGCCGCGGCAGATTCAATTTGCGGGGAAAGACGTGGGCGCGCTGGTGCGAGTTGTGCACGGGAAGTTCGCGCCATTCCAGGTTTTACTGCGGGCGGCGGAGACGGAGGGGCCGGCGGAGGCGCAGATTTGTGAGGACTTTGTTTGCCGGTTGCCGGTACGGGACCCAGAAGTGCTCGCGGGGCAAGTAGAATAGTGGTTTCTCATGGATCCTAAATTTCGAATTGCTTCCATCACTGATGAATTCTCCCCGGCCGATCCGGCGCGGTCGCTGGCGCAGATGGCGTCCATCGGCATGACGGGCGCGGAGCTCCGCGTGCTGTGGGGCAAGAACATCATGGACCTGAACGATGACGAGATGGCGCGGCTGCGGCACCTGCTGCAGGGGCACGGCATGGAAGTCATCTCGATCGCCTCGCCGATTCTGAAGTGCGTGCTGCCGAACGGGCCGGAGATCGATACGCGGTTCCAGCAGGACATCTTCAATTCGAAGCACACCTTTGAGGACCAGCCGGAGCTGCTGGACCGGGCGTTCCGGATTGCGAAGTTCTACGGGGCGCGGATCATTCGCGTGTTTTCCTACTGGCGGACGGTGGACCCGGACGCCTGTTTTGACGCCGTTTGCACGGCGATGCAGGGGATGGCGGAGAAGGCGGCGAAGGAAGACTTGATCATCGGGATCGAGAACGAGCATGCCTGCAACATCGCGACGGCGGCGCAGGCGGCGCGGCTGTTGGCCGCGGTGCAGCATCCGAATCTGAAGCTGGTGTGGGACCCGGCGAATGCGCTGGTATCTGAAGAGATTCCGTTCCCGAACGGCTATGCGTTGTTGCCGAAAGACCGGATTGCGCATGTCCACGTAAAAGACTGCCATATGGATGGTCACAAGCCGATTTGGGGGCCGGTGGGCACGCGGCAAGTGGATTGGAAGGGACAGGTGGCCGCGCTCGCCGCCGATGGGTATACGGGCTGGTTGAGCCTGGAGACGCACTGGCCGGGGCCGGGTGGCGATAAGTTCCTGGCGTCGACGATTTGCGGTTGGAATATGCGCGGGCTGGCTTCCATGTAAACTGATTCAACATTTCGGTGACATTGCGGGCAATAGGCGCGTCATTACTTGTTACGGAGATGGAGGCGCGAATGCGCAAGCGAAAAATCCTGGTGGCGGCGGTGTTACTTCTGACACTGGTCGGTGTCATGTTCGCGCAGAGGCGGCGTGGGCCGTTTCCGTTCCGCGAAGAGGAAGACGTGCCGATGCCGGCCGATGCCGGGGAGAAGACCGAGTTTCAGTTCGCGCGGTTGCAGTATCCGAACTGGCGGTCGAACGACCGGATGTGGTCGATGCGGGGGGCGTGGTCGATTGACTACCCGAAGGCGGACCGGCAGTTTGTGCAGGGCGTGCGGCGGCTGACGCGATTGAACGTACGGTCTGTGGAACAGGTGGTGAACCTGGAGTCCGATGAGATCATGAACTACCCGTGGGCGTACGTGGTGGAGCCGGGGCACTGGGACCTGACCGACGGGCAGGTGAAGAAGTTGCGGGAGTATCTGCTGAAGGGCGGATTCCTGATGACGGACGATTTCCACGGGTCAATGGAGTGGGACATCTTCATGATGTCGGTACAGCGCATGTTCCCGGACCGGCCGGTGGTGGACCTGCCGAATTCCGAGCCGATTTTTCACGTGCTCTACGATCTGGACGACCGATTTCAGATTCCCGGACTGGTTAACTATCCGTTTGATCAGACTTACGAATATGATGGCGTGGAGGCGAAGTGGCGCGGGATCTACGATGATAAAGGCCGCTTGATGCTGGCCATTTGTCACAACATGGATATGGGCGATGCGTGGGAGTGGGCCGATTCGCCGCACTACCCGGAGAAGTACGCGTCGCTGGCTTATCGCATCGGTATTAACTACATCATGTACGCTATGTCCCATTAGAGAGATTCATGTTCGAACTTTTCTTCCAGCATCCGTTGAGCGTTTTCCGTAAGGGCACCTTCGTGCTGCAGAGCGGTTGGCCGGTGTGGTTGCTGGCGCTGCTGGTGGTGGGTGGGGCGGCGTTGTTGGGTGTGTTTGTGTGGCGGAAGACGCGGGTAGCCGGGTGGTCGACGCTTCGCAGTGCGACGCTGTGGGTGATGCAATCGACGATGGTGGCGGTGTTGCTGCTGTTGTTGTGGCAGCCGGGGATTTCGATCGCCACGTTGAAGAAGCAGCAGAATGTGGTGGCGGTGTTGTTGGACGATTCGAAGTCGATGGGGTTGGCCGATCAGGGCGCGGTGCGGCGGGACGAGGTGGTGAAGACGCTGGATTCCGGGCTTTTGGACGAACTGAAGAAGCGGTTCCAGGTGCGGTTCTACAAGGTGTCGGACCACTTGGAGCGGGCGGAGAATCATAAGGGTTTGAAGGGCGAGCGGACGTCGAGCCGGCTGGCCGATGGGTTGAAGCAGATCGCGGCCGAGACCGGCAGCCTGCCGATTGGCGGGATTGTGCTGATGACCGATGGGGCGGACACGACGGGCGGGATTGACCGGGAGACGGTGAACGCGCTGAAGGGCCGGCAGTTGCCGGTGCATACGGTGGGGTATGGCCGTGAGCGTTATGACCGCGACATTGCGCTGGTTGACGTGCAGGCGCCGGTGCGGGCGCTGGCCGATTCGCGGCTGGGCGTGCAAGTGATTCTGCGGCAGCGCGGTTACGCGGGACAGAAGACGAAGCTGACGTTGAAGGATGGCGATAAGACGCTGGCGTCGCGGGAAGTGACGTTGGCCGCCGATGGTTCGGCGCAGGCGGAGACGGTGTTGTTCAACGCCGGGCCGGCGGGCGTGCGGACGGTGCAGGTGCTGTTGCAACCGTTGGGCAACGAAGAGAACGCGGGCAACAACACGATGACGCGGCTGGTGCAGGTGGAGGACCGGAAGCCGCGGGTTCTCTACATTGAGGGCGAGCCGCGGTGGGAGTTTAAGTTCATCCGGCGGGCGCTCGAAGAGGACAAGAGTGTCCAGATTGTGACGATGCTGCGGACGACGCAGAACAAGATTTACCGGCAGGGCGTGAACAATCCCAAGGAGCTGGAGGCCGGCTTCCCGGCGACGCCGGAGGAGATGTTCGCCTACGAGGGGATTGTGATCGGGACGGTGGAGGCCTCGTACTTCACGGCCACGCAACAGGCGTTGCTGAAGGCGTTTGTGGACCGGCGCGGGGGCGGTGTGCTGTTCCTGGGCGGGCGGGCTTCGCTGGCCGATGGCGGGTATGGGGCGAGCGATTTCAAGGACATTTTGCCTGTGGTTGTCGGTGACCGGCGGACGACGTTTTTCCGCGATAAGGCCAATGTTGAGTTGACCGCGCAGGGGCGCGATAACCTGACGCTGCGGTTGGAAGAAGACCCGGCGCGGAACGTGGAACGGTGGAAAAAGCTGCCGTTTTTGGCCGATTTTCAGAATGTCGGCACCGTGAAGCCGGGCGCTGTGGTGCATGTGGACGCGGTGACGGGCCAAGGGCGGACGCCCATGTTCGTGACGCAGAACTACGGGCGCGGGCGGACGGCGGTGATGGCGACCGGTGGCACGTGGCGATGGCAGATGTCGCAGCCGTTGGAAGACAAGTCGCACGAGATGTTCTGGCAGCAGGTGATGCGCTGGCTGGTGGCGGGGACGCCGGGCACGGTGCAGGCGTCGACGACGCAGACGGTGTTTACGGACGATCCGCGGATTCCGCTGCGGGCCGAGGTGCGCGGGAAGCAGTATGAGTTGTTGCCCGACGGGCAGGTGGAGGCGCGTGTTTCGGGCCCCGCTGGTTCGGCGGCGACGGTGCAGTTGCAGCCCGATCCGGTGCACCCGGGCGTGTATACGGGCGAGTATTCGGCGGACCAGCCGGGGTCGTATTTGGTGGAGATGGTGGCCTCGCAGAATGGCGAACGGACGGGCGTGGACACTCTGGCGTTCCGGCGCGAAGATGGCGTGGCGGAGAGCTTCCACACGGAGCAGAACAAGGAGCTGCTGGAGCGGCTGGCGGCGGAGACGGGCGGGAAGTATTGGAAGCCGGACAATACGCAGAAGTTGCCGGAAGAGATTGCGTTGAGCGAGGCGGGGATTTCGACACGCGAGATTCGGGACCTGTGGCATTTGCCGGTTGTGTTTCTGTTGCTGGCGGCGTTGCGCGCGGGCGAGTGGTTGCTGCGCAGAAGGTGGGGAGCGGTATGAGGGCTTTATTGCTATTGGCGGCGGCGATGGCCGCGCCCGGGGCTACCTGGTATGTGACGGTGGCTGGCCTGGGCGGGGAACCGCTGTTTGACCAGCGGTTCAATGGCCTGGCGCAGGAGTTGGACAAGCTGGTACGGACGACGCCGGATTCGAAGGTCACGACGCTGATGGGGCCGGAGGCGGTGAAGACGCGGATTCGCGCGGCGTTGGACGAGGCGGCGAAGAACGGCAAGGCCGAGGACACGTTGGTGGTGACGCTGATCGGGCACGGGAACTTTGACGGGCAGGACTACAAGGTGAACATTCCGGGCGCCGATATGACGGCGGCGGAGTTGGCTGAATGGATGGACCGGGTGCCGGCGCAGAAGCAGGTTGTCATCAACACGACGTCCTGTTCCGGGGCTTCGATCGATATGCTGCGGCGGGATAACCGGGTGGTGGTGACGGCGACGAAAGCGGCGTCCGAACGGCTGGCGACGCAGTTCGCGCGGTTCTGGGTGGAGGCGGTGCGCAACCCGGAGGCGGACACGGATAAGAACGAAGTGGTGAGCGTGCTGGAGGCGTTCCGGTTCGCGGATAAGAAGACCGTTGGCTTCTACGAGTCGCAGAAGCGGCTGGCGACTGAGCACGCAATGCTCGAAGACACGGGGAAGGGAAATGGCGTGCGGGCGCCGGGTCCGGACAATGGGCACGGGCTGCTGGCGGGGCAAACGCAGTTGGTGCGGTTTGGAGCGATGCAGCAGGCGGCGAAGTCGCCGGAGAAGCAGGCGCTGTTGAAACGGCGCGAGGACGTGGAAGCGAAAATTGAGAAGTTGAAGTAGGAGAAGGCGGCGATTTCGGTGGCCGATTACCGGAAGCAGTTGGGCGCGCTACTGTTGGAGTTAGCGAAGGTACAGGAGGAGATCGACCGGTGAGGTCCCTTGTTCTGTTAGCGGTGTTTGCGGGCGTGGCGTCGGCGGCGACGCTGGCCGAGTGCCGTGAGCATAAACGGCGCGGACGGTTGGCGGAGGCGCGGGTGTGCTGGCAGACGTTGGCGCAGGGGCGCGATGTGGCCTTGCAGGCGGAAGCCTACTGGGCGATGGGCGATTACAAGACCGCCAACGACAAGTTTCGCAGTGCCGTGGCGCTGCAGCCGAAGGACCCGGGCGTGCGCGTTCGGTGGGGCCGGATGTTCTACGAGCGTGGGCAGCGGAAGGACGCGGCGGCGCTGTATGAAGAGGCGCTGGCGTTGCAGGAAGACTTTGCGCCGGCGTTGATTGGGACGGCGTATTTAGCGTCGAACAGTTTTGAAAGCAAGGCCGTGGAGCTGGCCGAGAAAGCTTTGGCGAAGGACCCGAAGCTGTTTGAGGCGCGCGAGATGCTGGCGCGGTTTGCGTTGGAAGAGTACGACGAGAAGAAGGCGATTGCCGAGGCCGATAAGGCGTTGGCGATTTCGCCGGAGGCGCTCGATGCGCTGATTGTGCGGGCGACGGTGGAGTGGTTGAACGACCGGCCCGGCACAGAGTGGGTGGTGAAGCTCGAAAAGATCAACCCGAACTACGGCGAAGGCTACGCGATGGCGGCGGCGATGTTCATCATCAATCGCCGGTATGAAGAGGGGATCAAGCTGTATCGCACGGCGCTCGCGAAGAACCCGGATCTGCTTGCGGCGAAGTCGGAACTCGGTGTGAACCTGATGCGGCTGGGTGAGGAAGTGGAATCCCGGAAGCTTCTGGAGGAGTGCTACAACGCCAACTGGCGCACGGCGCAGGTGACCAACACGTTGACGCTGATGGACAGCTACAAGAACTTCGTGACCTTCAAGAAGGGCATGCTGATTCTGCGCGTGCACAAGAAGGAAGCGGATCTGCTGCGGCCCTATTTCGAAGCGGAGTTGGAGCGGGCATCGGCGGTGTTTGAGAAGAAGTATCAGTTGAAGCTGACGGCGCCGGTGCAGTTGGAAGTGTATCCGGACCACGAGGATTTCGCGGTGCGCACGATGGGGCTGCCGGGGCTGGGGGCTTTGGGCGTGACGTTTGGGAATGTCGTCGCGATGGATTCGCCGTCGGGCCGGAAGCCGGGTTCGTTCCATTGGGCGTCGACTTTGTGGCATGAATTGAGCCACGTGTATGCGCTGGCCGTGACCAAGCATCGGGTGCCGCGGTGGTTCACCGAAGGGTTGGCCGTGCATGAAGAGACGGCGGTGAATAAGGAGTGGGGCGACCGGTTGGACCCATCGACGATTCGCGCGATTAAAGAGAAAAAGCTGCTGCCGGTGGCGACGCTGGACCGTGGGTTTGTGCGGCCCTCGTATCCGGCGCAGGTGACGGTGAGTTACTTCCAGGCGGGTAAGATTTGCGACTACATCAACGAGAAGTGGGGCTGGCAGAAGCTGGTGGAGATGTTGAAGGACTTCGCCACGGGCAAGCCGACGGTGGAGGTGATGGAATCGCACCTGGGGATGAAGACCGAGGCGTTTGATAAAGAGTTCATGGTGTGGCTGGATAAGCAGGTCGGCGAACAGGTGAAGGGCTTTGACGCCTGGCGAAAGAACATCGCCGTGGCCAATGAACTGGTGAAGGCGAAGAAGTGGGATGAGGTCATCACGACCGCCGAGCCGATTGTGCGCGCGTATCCGGACTATGTGGAATCGGGGTCGGCGTATGAGCTGCTGGCCGAGGCTTCCGAGAAGAAGGGCGATAAGGCGAAGGCCATTTCGATTCTGGAAGCGTGGGCCAAGGTGGGCGGGCGCCAGCCGGAGACGTTGAAGAAATTGGCGTCGTTATTGGAAGAAGCCGGCCGGAAGCGGCAGGCGGCGGAGACGTTGGAACGGATCAACTACATCTACCCGGTGCAGGACGATGAGTATCACCGGCGGCAGGGCGAGCTGTGGTTGGAAGTGGGCGAGAAGGACAAGGCGATCCGGGAGTTTACGGCCGTGGTCGGATCGAAGCCCGTGGATGTGGCCGGAAGTTACTACAATTTAGCCAAGGCGCAACGAGCCGCCGGTTTGAACGACCAAGCTCGTGACAATGTCATACTCGCCTTGGAAGCCGCGCCCAGCTTCCGTCCGGCCCAGAAATTACTCTTGGAGCTCTCTAAATAAACATGTCGACCTCTACTGCGAACACGCTGGACACCGCCGATCTGCGGGAGCGCGTGGCCCGATTCCAGCAAACACAGGCGAAGATCGTTGAGCAGGTGCGCCGGGTTATCGTCGGCCAGGAGGAAGTGGTCAACCAGGTTCTTGTCGCCTTGTTTGTCGGCGGCCATTGCCTGATCACCGGTATGCCCGGCACGGCGAAAACATTGCTGGTGAAGACGCTTTCCGACACGCTGGGCCTGGAGTTCAAGCGCATCCAGTTCACGCCCGACCTGATGCCGACCGACATCACCGGCACCGACATCATCGAGGAAGACAACACCACCGGGCGCCGGCAATGGACGTTCGTCCAGGGGCCGATTTTCACCAACGTGCTGCTGGCGGACGAAATCAATCGCACGCCGCCAAAGACGCAGGCCGCTCTGCTCGAAGCCATGCAGGAAAAGAGCTGCACGGTGCGCGGGAACATCTACAAGCTGGCCGCGCCGTTCTTCGTGTTGGCGACGCAGAACCCGATTGAACTGGAAGGCACCTACCCGTTGCCGGAAGCGCAGCTCGACCGCTTCCTGTTCAACGTGCTGCTGGATTACCTGCCGTTTGAAGAAGAAATGCAGGTGCTGGGGCTGACCACCACGACGCATATCGCCAAGGCCGAGACCGTCACCAACGCGCAGGAAATTCTGGACATGCAGCACTTGGTGCGTATGGTGCCGGTGGCCGAGAGCGTGGCGAAATACGCGGTATCGATCGTGCGTGCGACGCGGCCGACCGACCCTTCGGCCCCCGAGATCGTGAAGAAATATCTGAACTTCGGCGCCAGCGTGCGCGGCATTCAGAACATCATCCTGGCGGCCAAGGCGCGGGCGTTGATGCAGAAGCGTTACCACGTGTCGTTTGAAGACGTGGCGTCGATGTCGGTGCCGGTGCTTCGCCACCGCGTGCTGCTGAACTTCCACGCGGAATCGGACAAGGTGACGGCCGATACCGTTCTGCGCAAGATGATTGATTCGATCGCTGTTCCGCGGGACTAACCGGCATGGACCAGCGCTACCTCGATCCCCACGTTCTTGCCTCCATCTCGAACCTCGAGCTGGTGGCGAAGACGGTTGTCGATGGGTTTATCTCCGGGCTCCACCGGTCGCCGAAATTCGGCTTTTCGCAGGAGTTCGCCGAGTACCGCATGTACAACGAGGGCGACGATCTGCGCTTCGTGGATTGGAACGTCTACGCGCGGACGGACCGCACTTACATCAAGCGGTTCAAGGGCGAGACGAACTCGCGGTTGACGCTGTTGCTGGACGGGTCGAAGTCGATGTCCTATACGTCGCACAGCGTGACGAAGATGGACTACGCCAAGTACCTGTGCGCGAGCCTGGCCTACATGGCGCATCAGCAGCGGGACGCGGCGGGCGTGATTGTTTTCGACGATGAGGTGCGGGAGTACGTGACGCCGTCGTCGCGCGCTGGCCAGTTCCGGCGGACGATGTTTGCGATTGAAAATGCCGTGCCGGGGAACCGGACGGATTTCGCCAAGCCCTTCTTCCACTTCCTGTCCACGCTGCGCAACACGCGCGGGATGGCGGTGGTGGTGAGTGATTTCTACGAAGACCCGGAGACGGTGATCAAGACCATCGAGCCGCTGCGGTACCGGGGGAACGACGTGGTGCTGTTCCATATTCTGGATCCGCAAGAGGTACGGCCGAAGTTCGATGGGCCGGTGCTGCTGATTGATTCGGAGACGGGGCAGGAGTTGGAAACCTCGCCTGAATACGCGGTGCAGGAGTATCGCGCGAAGATTGATGCCCACGTGGCGGCGCTGCGGCAGAAGGCGCAATCGGCCGGGCTGACATACCATCTGCACACCACCGATACGCCGCTCGATTCGGCGCTGCGCGAGTTTCTGATGATCCGGCAGGGGAGGTCGTAATGGGATTCCTAGCGCCTCTCTTCCTTGGCGCCGCGGCGCTGGCCGGGTTGCCGTATTGGCTGCACCTGTTGCGCCAGCACAAGACTACGCCGGTGCCGGTGAGCTCGCTGATGTTCTGGGAGAAGCGGACGACGACTTCGACCAAGCAACGGAAGCTCCGTTACTATGCGTTGCTGGCGTTGCGGCTGCTGGCGTTGTTGTTCCTGATTCTCGCGTTTTCGCAGCCCTATTGGGAGCGCACGATTGCGGCCGGGGCGGGGAAGCGGATGACGGTGGCGGCGATTGACAATTCGTTCTCCATGCGGCGCGGCGGGGCGATGGACGCGGCGCGGCAGCAGGCGTTGGGGCTGGCCGGAAAGGTGAATCCGGCGGAGCCTGGGATTGTGGTGGCGTTCGGGTCCGGGGCGCGCGAAGTGGGGCAGAAGGCAGAAGACGCCGGGACGTTCCGCAACAACCTGAACGCCATTGTGCCTGGTGACGAACGGACGGCGTATGCGGAGTTGGCGCGCGTGCTGCGCGGCCTCGCGGAGGCGCACCGCATGCCGCTCGATGTACATGTTTATACCGATCTGCAGAAGTCCGGGATGCCGGCGCGGTTTGCCGATTTGCAGTTGCCGGCCGACGCGAAGCTGGAGATTCACGACGTGGCGCCGAAGGAACAGGCGAACTTCGCGGTGGAATCGGTGACGCCACCGGGGCGCATTTTCGATACCGCCAAGGCGCGGGTGCGGGCGACGATCGCCGGGCTACAAACGCCGAAGGCGGCGAAGTCGATTTCGCTGGTGGCCGATGGCAAAGTGCTCGCCACGAAGACCGTTGAAGTTCCCGAGAACGGCCGCGCTTCGGTGGAGTTCACGGGGCTGGACACGGGCTACGGTTTCCATCGCGGGGAGATCCGGATTGATGGCGCGGCGGACGCGTTTCCGAACGACGATACGTTCCGGTTTGCGATCGAGCGGTCCGACCCGCGGAAGATCCTCTTCCTGCACGCGGCGCGCGATCAGCGCAGTTCGCTGTATGTGAAAGCCGCTCTCGATGCCGCGGTGCCGAACGCGTATACGATCGACGCGGCGTCCTATGAGACGACGTCCTCGCCGAATCTGACCAACGTTTCCTTCGTGGTGCTGGCCGATCCGGGGGCGCTGCCGCCAGCGTTGGAGGCGTCGTTGAAAGACTACGTGCAGAAGGGCGGGGCGCTGTGGATCGCGGCGGGGCCGTTTACTGGCGCGTTGTCGAAACTGCCCGTGGCCGGGCTGACGGTGAAGGGCTCGGGCATTGCATCGCGATCGCGCGAGATGTTTCAGACAGTGGCTTCGAAGGAGCCGCTGCATCCGGTGATTGAGCGCGCGACGGGACTCGAATCGGTGAAGTTTTATCAGGTGGTGAACGTGGAGCCGGGCGCGGGGACGAAGGTGTTGGCGAAGACGGCCGATGGCATTCCGGTGATTCTGGAGCAGACCGTGGGCGAGGGGCGCGTGCTGGTGCTGACGTCGCCGCTCGATAACCTGGGTAGCAATTTGCCGCTGCATCCAGCGTTCATTCCGTTCGTGGAGCGCGCCGCGCAGTATCTATCGCGCCAGCAGGAATCGACCGGCATTGTCGCCGTGGGCGAAGGTGTGGAACTGCGGGCGGCGAATGACCGCGCGATTGGCGTGGAGGTTCTCGATCCGAAGGGCGACCGCGCGTTGACGCTGGAGCAGGCGGCGAAGGCGACGTCTTTTGCACCTGGCGCGGAAGGATACTACGAGATCCGGCGCGGCAATGGGCGTTCGAGCCTGGTGGCGGTGAATGCCGACCGGCGCGAGAGCGATTTTGCGCGAATGGAAGACGAGACGGTGGGACTGTGGAAGGCCACGGGCGAGCCATCGGAAACGCAACGTGTGAACGCCAGCGGGGAGCGCACCGAGCGCGTCAGCCCCTGGTGGTGGCTGCTGCTGTTTGTTCTGTTATTGACGCTGGCCGAAGGGGTCCTGGCGTCACGTTACCTGTACGGATCCGGCGTGGGCGAAACGTCCGAGCCGGAGTTGGTTGGTAGGGAGGCCGCATGAGTGCACTGGAGAGTCTCGACGGGTACTTGAAACAGCTGGAGCGCAAGATGCGTCTGGCGGCGTGGACGCGCGGCGTGGCCGTGGCGGCTTTCTGCGCACTGATCGCAACGGCGCTGCTGGTGCTGTACACGAACTCGACGGCGTTTGCCGACAGGCCCGTGATCATTGCCCGTTTCGTGCTCTTCCTGGTGCTGGCGCTGGCGTTGACGTTTGGCATTATCATCCCGCTCTTGAAGGTGAACCGGCGGCGTGCGGCGAGCCGGGCGGAGCAGGCGCTGCCGTTTGGCGACCGGCTGTTGACGGTGGTGGAGCATCGCAACGATGCCGATCCGTTTCTGGAACTGATCGCGGCCGACGCGTTGCCGGTGGCGATGTCTGGCGGTACGGCGGCTATCGTGCCGGCGCGGACGCTGATGATGTTCGGCGCGCTGGCGATTGTCGGCGTGGGCTCGATGGTTTGGCTGTTGCAGCGCGGGCCGGGCTATTGGGGCTACGGTGCGAATCTGCTGTGGTTCGGGCCGCCGAAGATTGAGGCGGGGTCCTTCTATGACATTCAGGTGCAGCCGGGGAACAAGGCTGTCCGCAAGCGCAGCGACGTGACGGTGACCGCCAATCTGGTGGGCATGCAGACGGGCGTTGTGAAGATCTTCGCGCGGTATCGCGGGGCGAGCGAATGGGAGCAATCGCCGATGATGCCGCAGGGCACCGGGTATGAGTTTGTGTTCGCCGGGTTGCCGGATACTGTCGAATATTACGTCCAGTCGGGGCCGGTGAAGTCGAAGAGCTACACTCTGACGGCGGTGGATCTGCCGGGCGTGAAGAACATCAAGGTGACCTACGTGTACCCGCCGCAGTTGGGCATGCCGTCGACGACGGAAGAGCATGGCGGCGATGTGCGCGCGGTGACGGGTTCCACGGCGAAGTTGGAAATTGAGTTCGATAAGGCGTTGCAGAATGGGCTGATCGTCATAAACGGCGAGGAGACGAAGTCGCTGCAGATGATTGCGCCGAACAAGGCGATTGTGGAGATTGCCGTTAACAAGAGCGGCGTGTATCACGTAGCGGGGCGTGAGTTGAACGAGAACGTGCGCCTGACCGATGACTACTTCATTGAGGCGCAGGAGGACGGCGATCCGGTGATCAAGATCCGCCGGCCGGGGCGCGACGCGAAGGTGAATCCGCTGGAGGAAGTGCCGATTGAGGTGGAGGCATCCGACGATTTCGGCTTGCGCGAATTGACGCTGCGCTATTCGGTAAACGGCGGCGAGGAAAAGACCGTGCAGATGCTGCCGGGGCAGAACGTGAAGCAGGCCAACGGCAAGACGCTGATCACGCTCGAAGAGTTCAAGATGCAGCCGGGCGATGTGGTGTCGATGTACGCCGTTGGCCGCGACGCGCGCAACACTGTGCAGACCGATATGGTGTTTGTGGAGGCCATGCCGTGGGAGCTCGAGTATTCGCAATCGCAGCAGGGCGGCGGCGGTGGTGGCGGTGGCGAGCAGGAAGACCAGGGCAAGATTTCGGCGCGGCAGAAGGAGATCATCGCGGCCACGTGGAATCAGTTGCGGAACCGGTTTGCGGACAAGAAGTCGATGGCGGAGAACGCCAAGTTCCTGTCGGAGATGCAGGCGAAGTTGAAGGATCAGGCGAAGTCGCTGGCCGAGCGCATGACGCGGCGCGAGCTGTCCGGATCGAACGAGGAGTTCAAGAACTTCACGAAGGAGATGGAGGCGGCGTCGTCGGCGATGGGATCGGCGGCCGAGAAGTTGAAGGGCGAGAAGTTTAAGGATTCGTTGCCGCATGAGCAGAAGGCGCTGCAGCATTTAATGCGCGCCGAGAGCTTGCAGAAGCAGATTCAGGTGGCCTTTGGATCGCAGGGCGGCGGCGGTGGTGGCGGGGGCGGCGCGTCGCGCGATTTGGACAATTTGTTCGACCTGGAACTGGACACGGAGAAGAATCAGTACGAGACCGGCCAGCAGCAGGCCGGCGGTGGCGAGAGCCGTGAAAAGCAGGTGGACGAGGCCATGCAGCGGCTCAAGGAGTTGGCGCGGAGGCAGCAGGAGTTGGCCCAGCAGCAGCGCCAGAACAAGCAGAGCTTCCAGCAGAAGTGGCAGCAGGAGCAGTTGCGGCGGGAAGCCGAAGAGCTGAAGAAGAAGATGCAGGAGTTGGCGCAGCAGCAGGGTCAGCAGAGCCAGCAAGGGCAACAGGGGCAGCAGGGACAACAAGGACAGCAAGGTCAGCAGGGCCAGCAGGGCCAGCAGGGGCAACAAGGTCAACAGGGTCAACAAGGCCAGCAGTCGGCTTCGCGCGACCGCTTGCGCCAGATGGCCGGCCAGCAACAGCAGCGGCAGGATCCGCGGTTACAGCAGGCCTTGGAGCGCCTGGAGCAGGCGACGAAGGACATGCAGCGGGCCAATCAACAGGGCCAACAGGGGCAATCCGGTCAGCAGTCGGCCGATGCCCAGCGGGCGGCCGAGCGGTTGAATGAAGCGCAGAATGCGTTGCGCGGCATGCGGCAGGATCAATCTACGGGCAAGATGGGCGACCTGGCGGAACGCGCGAAACAGTTGGCCGAACAGCAGCGGGATTTTGCCAATCGTGTGAACCAGGAGTTCGGGCCGAAGGCCGGCCAGCAGGGGCAGGATCCGGCGGCGATGCGTGGGCAGAAGATGGATGTCCAGCAGCAGATGGCCAAAGAGAAAGAGCGCATGACGGCGGCTAGCGAGCGGCTGGAGCGGGATCTGCAGGACGCCAGCCGGCAGATGCAGGGTTCGCAGCGGCAGACTTCTTCGAAGCTGCGTGAGGCCGTGGGCCAGATGCAACAGGACCAGGTGACGCTGCGCAACAAGATGCTGGGGAACTACTATCGCCAGGGGCTGGCGCCGTATTTGGGTTCGCGTGAGCAGTCGCTGGCGAACGATATGGAGAAGCTGCGCAAGGCGATTGAGGGCGCGCAGCAGTCGATGGATCCGAACGCGCAGGACGGCGGGAAGAACGAGCGCAATTTAGCGGGAGTGGAGAAGTTGCGCGAGCAGTTGCAGCAGATGGTGCAGGGCCAGCGTGGGCAGAACGGGCAGCGCGGGCAACAGGGTCAACAGGGACAGCAAGGCCAACAGGGACAGCAAGGCCAGGGGCAAAAGGGCCAGGGCCAACAGCAGGCGCAGAATGGACAGCAAGGTCAAGGCCAACAAGGTCAGCAGGGGCAACAAGGGCAGGGTGGCCAACAGGGTCAACAAGGTCAGCAAGGCCAGCAAGGCCAAAACGGTCAGCAAGGCCAGGGTGGCCAAATGGGCGGCGGCCAGCAGATGGGCGGCAATGGCCGTCAACAGAGCCCCGGCCAGCGCGGCTGGCGTGAGGGCGGCGACGCCACCAACGACGGCACGCGCGAGTTCAACAGCATGGCCGGCGGCGCCAACCGCACCTGGCAGGACGGCATGCGCGCGTTGAGCGAACTGCGTGGCGCGGCCGGCGAATCCCCCGAAATGCAGAAGGAAATTGAGCAGATGGTCCGCGAGATGCAGCGTCTGGACCCGGGCAAGTTTACCGGCAACCCGGAACTGGTGGAGCGGATTCGGGCGCAGTTCCTGCCGCAGTTGGAGCAGCTTGAATTGAAGCTTCGCCGCCAGGTGGAAGAGCAGCAATCGGGCAACGTGCGCAGCGGCGCCGGCGAGCGCATTCCCGCCGGCTATGCTGAGCAGGTGGCCGACTACTATCGCCGCTTGAGCAAAGGCAACAAGTAAGCCTGGCTACGGCTTGGTTCGCAAATCGTAGATGTAAATCGTGTACCCGATGCGCGCGGTGGGTACACGATCGCGGAACAGTTTGTAGTAGTCCTCGTACGGGCTCTTGAAAAAGTGGCCGGGCAGCAACGTCGCGCTGATGGCGTAGACGGCTGGTTCGGGTTGCAGGATCTTCTGTCCCTTCGCCAACGCCTCGTTCCAGGGCGGGGGAGTGGAGACGATCTCTTTATCGGTGAAGTGGCGCCACGGCGTATCGGCGCCGAAATAGGCCAGCCGGAACCCCTTGGCGTTGTTCTTCGTGGCCCATTCGCGCAGGGCGGGCAGATCCTGGCCCCAGTCCAGATTGCTGTCCGCCAGATAGCGCAAGCCATTGGCCGGGCCGCCGGCGAGCGTGTTGAAGAACGCAATGCCGTGCGGATAGTAGAACAGCGATTCACCGGCGCCCAGCGCCACCGCCAGCAGGACGATCCGCTTATGCTCCACCGCCGCGCGCGCCGCCATCAGAGCCGCGAACGGCAGGGCTGGCAGGATGAGCCGGATGCCCAACTGGTGCCCGGACAGACTGGCGAGGGCGATATAGAGCACCGGCGGCAGCAACAGGAATACCGACAGCGCATCGCGTTTTCGGATGGTATAAACGGCCGCGGCAAGGAAGAGAATCTGAAACCCAACCGGAACCTTCACGGCCAGCGCGATTAGGAAGTACCAAGGATCGGCCGTGTGCCGAACCGCGCCCAGCAAATAGATGGGCGGGCGGTCCGCCGAACTCCAGAAGAGGCCGATGCAACCCTGCCAGAAGTACGTCGGCACGGGCAGCCACTGGAAGATCTGGCCGACGGCGGTGAACAGCCACGGCACCTTGGGGTCGGCCCATCGGTCCAGCACTTCCACCGGGTGCAGCAGGCGCAAGTTCCATTGGTAGGCGGTACACAGGCCCAGGTACAGGATGGCGACAAAAAGCAGGAAATGCTGCGGAAACCGCCGCCACTGGCGCGCCAATAAAATCATCGGACCGATGCCGGCCAGGATGATCAACGACAACTTCGCCAGCACGCCCAACAACGCCGCCGCCGCCAGCCACGCCACTGTTCGCCACGACGGCGCCTGCCAATACCGCCACGCCGCGAGCCAGAACGCCAGATAGCCCGCCGCTGCCGCCACATCGTTCTTCACCAGCGCCCCATGGCCAAGCGCGGTCGGTTCAAACGCAAAGATGGCCGCCGCAATCAACGCCGCCATCCCGCCGCCGATCTCTCGTCCCCACCGCCAAATCAGCAGCACCGTGGCCAGTGAAAACAGCAGCGCCGGCAGGCGGAACAGGAACGTCAGCCGCTGATAGAACGGGTCCTTCAGGTCGACCGCCCAGGCCGCCGCCGCCGCCCATTCATCTTTGGATTGCCAGCGCGGATGGTCCGCAATTTCGAGCCCGAAGGTGCGTGGCACCCAGCCGGTGGCGATCTTCAGCAGCGGCGCCAGATCGGGCACGTGATAGACCCTGTCGCCACCCCAAAAGAAGTGCGCGCTCAACATGTGGTTCGGCTCGTCCATCGTGACGCCGGTGGTGGCCGCCTGACGGACAAGCAACGCGAGTAAGATAACG
This sequence comes from Bryobacteraceae bacterium, assembly GCA_044358225.1. GTDB lineage: Bacteria > Acidobacteriota > Terriglobia > Bryobacterales > Bryobacteraceae. The sequence goes on from JBIKOG010000092.1 coordinate 18,271, forward strand.
AGGAGTGCGGAGAGGGCCAGCCGCTCTTTAGTGAGTAAGTGACCTAGCCCCACCAAACTTCCCCGGCGGCTAAGTGGGCGCGGACAACGTCCGGGTTGAGTTCAATGCCAAGGCCTGGTTTCTCGGTCGCCTTGATGTAGCCGTTTTCAATATACGGCGCATCGAGCAACAGTACCTTATCCATCCAGTCGCCCTTGCCTGTCACCGTCTCCGTGGCGATATAGTCGCGGATTGTGGACGCCCATTGGATGTTGCCATACGTGTGCACTTGGCTGGCCGTATTGTGCGTGGCCATCGGCATGCCAAACGGGCCGGCGAAGTCGGCAATGCGCTTGGTTTCCAGGAATCCGCCGGAGTTTCGCAAGTCCGGGTTCAGGATATCGACGCCCTGATTGATGATGAACTCCTTGAACCCCTCGCGGCGCGTCAGGTTTTCGCCCATGCAAATCGGGACCTTGGACGACGCCGTCAACCGCTGCCACGACGACGAGTAGTCCACCAGCAGCGGGTCTTCCAGCCACAGCGGCTTGATGCTCTCCACCGCGTCGGCAATCTGAATCGCCGTGCGCACGTCGTACTCCCAGTGGCAATGCACGATGATATCGTGATCAAACCCGATCGCCTCGCGGCAGTTCTCAAATCCCTGTCTAACTTGGAGTAACTCCTTCGTTGTAAGTATCCGGTTACTCGGATCCTTGGCGACATCCGTCTTCGCGTTCGTCCGCGGGAATCCGAACTTGTGACAGGTGAACCCGGCCGGGTCCGCCTTCACCTGCGCGGCCCACTCGCGGCAGGACGCTTTGTCCAACATGTTCTTCGGCGCCGAGTGGTCGTACACCCGCACCTTGTCGCGGAACCGCCCGCCCAGTAGCGACGAACTCGGCACGCCCAGAATCTTCCCGGCCAGATCCCACAGCGTCATCTCAATCCCGCTCGCCGCGCGCATCAGATTGTGCGCCGACCCATCCGTCCGGTTCCCCGAAAGGCTGTTCCCGCCCGCGCCCAGGTTCGTGTAAATCGTATCGATCTGCAGCGGGTCCTTGCCGATCAGCCACGACCGCAGCGCCAGCACCTGCTCCTTCACGCCCACGCCCGGCGAACCATACGCCTCACCGATGCCATAGACGCCGTTATCCGCCGTGATCTTGATGAGCGTGTAGGTGCGGCCCCCCTGCATCATCATCACCTGCACATCTTTGATTTTTACTTTGCCAATTTGCGCGGCGGCGACGGGCAGCGTCGATAGGAAAAGGCGTCGGGAGATCATGGCTCACCAATTTATCACTTTCCCGATCCTGTACCATCCACCGCCCAATCCCGTCTGTTCCCCAAGCCGCAGAAACGGCATCGCCGCCGTCAATTCGCCCGCGTATTCCACCGGTCCCACGCGCCCTCCGGTGCCGTAGCTCTGGCCCGTCCGCGTGCTGGTTCGCTGCCTGTCAACCACCCGCGTCCCGTCCCGAACCACCGTCACCGCGGCGCGTGACAACGGCGCCAGCGGCGGCTCCCCGCCATAACAACAGCGCAGCGCGTTGATCCGATCGTGCAACCGCGCCAGGAATCCGGGGCCGGTATCCGCATCCGTCGGGCTCATCCAGTCGATCACAACTCCCGCCACCGCGTCCCCTGCTTCCAACGAAAACTCTCTATCCGTCGCCTCCAACCGCGCCAACCGCGCCTTCCCGCGCCCCGGCCCAATTCCCTCCGTCTCCAACAACGCGCACATCCCCGCAAACGCCTCCCCCACCGGCAACCCCAACGCGAACTGCACAATCTCAAACGAAAATCGCTCCCCCGCCACCAGCCGCCGCCCATCCAGCGGATAGGCGCGGATGGCGAACGGCTTCGGCGGCGTTGCATAGCCCGACGGCGCGCCCGCCCACCGCGGCTGCAGCATCGCCGATGCATCCGCGCACACCCGCGGCAACAACAACCCCGCCGCGCCGCGAATCACATTCTCCGCCTGCAGCGGCGGAAAATAGACCGGCGTCAACACGTCCAACTCAAACCGGTGAATGCGTAGGGCGAAAGAGCGCAAACCCTATTTTACGGCCTTCTTCGGCGCCAGCGCGAAGAGTCCCGCCGCGTACGTCCCCGGCTCTGGCGTCGGCACGTACACGGTATCCAGCACTGTGGCATCGCCGCCGCTCGTGCCCACGGAGATGTGATAGTCGGCATAGGTAAACGGCGTGTCCGTGATGAATCCGAAAAGGTCGGCGATGTCAGCAGATTGGCGGCCGTGTACTGATCGCCGTTGGGAAATCGAAAAACAGGAATGTCGCCATCGGAGTTGTAGACACCCGCATCAAAGGCGATCGCATAAACCGGCGCGCCCACTGAAGCGCGAATGTACCCGTCCGTCGCGCCCAGCGCGCCCACGCCCCCGGGCGCAGCCCTTCGAAGAACACGCCATCCACCATCGCCCCGGCGGCAGCACGTTGCTGAACGTCACTGCCTGTATCGAGCCTCCCGCCGCGGCGGCCCAGGTGGCATAGTCCGAGTAGGCAACCACGCCGCCCCATCCAGGCAACGCGAAAAGGAACGGCAAAAGCCGGGTAAGGATTCGCATACCATCGAATTCGCATCGCCCCACATTTCGAGGTCACGCCGTCCCCTGATATCCTAACTAATTCATGCCTGCCATTCGCGATATCTCCGCCGATAAATTTGTCTTTGGCTGCCACCGTTTCGGATTCGGCCCCGCGCCCGGCGGCGGCTACGTCGACGTCCAGAAACACGTCGTGCCCATGGTCCGCACCGCCCTCGAACAAGGCATCCGCACCTTCGATTCCGCCGTCCTCTACCGCGCCACGCTCCAACTCGGCAAAGCCTTGGAAGCCTTGAACGTCGACCCGAATGACATCCGCCTGCAAACCAAGTGCCTCCGCTACCTCGGCCTCCAGGTAGACAACGCCAAGGAGCACCAGCCCGACGTTCTGCTCCCCAGCATCCCCGAGCGCTACCACGGCCTCACCGACAAATGGGACTCCTCGCCCAAAGGCGTCGAACAGCAGATCTGCCGCGAGCGCATCGAATTCGGCGGTAAAAACCTATGGGGCGTCGCGCTCCACGATCCGCCGGACATGGCCAAACAGGTCGGCATGAACTGGGACACCGACATCCGTCCCGCCGTTGCCTTCCTCAAAAAAGCGAAGGCCGCCGGCTTCGTCGAGCGCATCGGCCTCGGCATCAAGGAACCTGATTTCGTCGACCGTTTCGTCGCCGAAGAACCCGGCACGCTCGATTACGCCGGCATCACCTTCTGCCCCGCCATTCTCGGGCAGTTGATGAAGGTCATCGAAACCAGCCACGCCCAGAAGTTCGAAGTCACCCTCATGGGCATCAACTACGGCCAGGCCTTCACGCTGACCGAGGACCCGGCCACTGCGCCCCCGTTCCTCTACAACTACGAATTCGCCAACGACGCCGAACGCGCGCTCATGTCGAAGTTCTTCCGCATCTGCGGCTCCACGCCGCTCATCCATCTGGCCGCCGCCGTCGCCGGCCTGCTCGTCGTGCATTTCCCCAAATCGGTCACGCAGATCGTCACCGCCACCAAGACGCCGGAACGTCTGGCGGAAACGCTCCAACTGGTCCGCGAAGCCCATGTACCCGCGCCCGTCTGGGCCGAACTCAAAGCCGCCGAACTGATCCCGCGCGACTTCCCGACGTCATAGTGCGATCTGCACCAGCGGCGCCGCGGGCCGGTGCGATTCCAGCACCAGCGGGCACGCGTCGCCGTGGGTGCGGCAGAAATGCGGCACCTTCCCCGCCGCCAGTTCCGTCCGCATCCCCACGATGATCTCGCCGTTCCAAACATCTTCAACCCGGTGCTCCGAGGGCGGCGCAATCGACTTCTTCAAAAAACAGCACGGCGTATAAATGTCGTGCAGCGGCCGCACGCAAAGAAATTTCCACGGAAACAAACAGGGGATGTCGATCCCATCCTCGGCCTGCTCCCGGATGAACGACTCCTCCGGCTTCCACTCGTAGCTGATGTTCAATCCGCGGAACTCTTCGCGGTCTTCAATTTCCCGCCGGATTTCCAAATAATCCGCATACCCCAGCCGCTCGTCCTCGTAGCGGAACCGATAGCCAAACGAACTCGTTTCAAACGCCCCCGCGTGCATATCGAACAGGTGGCGCAAGATGATCCGGTCCACGTCCATCGATTGCGCCAGCCGCAGAAAATCCAGCACCTCGTGCCGGTTCCCGCGCATGACGATATAGCTCAGCACGAACGGCAACGGCTTGCCCGGCCGCAACTCGGCATGCAGCGCGGAGAACCGCCGCAGATTGCGAATCGCGACGTCGAAGCCCTTGCCCTGATACTGAAAATACGTGGCCTCGGTGGCCGCGTTCAGGCTCACCGCGAACTCCAGTTTATCGGCGTGCGCGATCAGAAACCGCGACCGTTTCTCCGTCAACAGTTGCCCGGTCGTCGTGAACCCGAAGGGCACGCCCGCCTCCGATAGCCGTTGCACCACCGTCTCGTGCCCCGGGTAGAGTTGGAACTCGCCATACGTGCAATCGTTCACCCGTCGCGCCTGCAGCAGATACGGCCAATACTGGTTCAGCAGCTCCTCGCTGATGTGCCCCGGCGCCACGTAGCCAGCGGCGTTCTTGCCCACACAATACGTGCAAGGCGGGTCCACATGGCACTTCCCGGTGAACTCAATATTCACCGTCTCCGGCAGGCTCTCCAGGTACGTGCGGCCCTCGCGAATCTCCCGCAGCAGTAACGCGCGGTCACTCACAGCTGCTTCTCCGATGGCACCACGGTTCGCCGCTCTATCGGAAGCCGCGGCACCTCCAAATACGCCTGCGGATCTGCCGACGCCATCGCCGCCGCCACGGTCCGCAGCGCCCGCGTGTAGGCCTCGACAATCCGCGCCTGCGCCGCCTCATCATGCGCCCGGCACACGATCACATACCCCTTTACGCTGATCACCCTGTGCCGCGCCAACTCCTGTTGCAACAGCGTATGCAGCACCACGTCCATGTCCCCTTCCGCCTCCAGGTCGAAGAACTTGAAGTACATCCGGTACGGCGGCCCAATCAACGCGGCCCGCAGCCCCAGCGCCAGGCACGCCTCCCGCACCCCGCTGCGAATCGCCTCGCCCGCGGCCCACACCTCGACCGGCACCGCCTCTGTTGCATAAATCCCCAGCGCCGCCTTCGCCGCCGCGAACGAATGCGTCTCCCCTTTCATCGTCGGCGCGTACATGATCCGGTCCACGTGATTCATCAACAGCCCCTTCCGGCTCACCAGCGCCGATAGCGGCATCCCATTCGCAATCGCTTTCCCCAAACACGTCAAATCCGCCGTCACGCCAAACGCCTTCGTCGCGCTCCCCGAGCGAAAGCGGAACCCCGTCATGATCTCGTCAAAAATCAACAGCGCTCCATACTGATCGGCCAGCTCCCGCGCCCGCCGGAAGTACGGCCCGTCCGTCCAATGCTGCGGATCCTTCGGGTGCACACACATCGCCGCCGGCTCGATCATGATCGCCGCCAAATCGCCCGCGTGCAACGCCGCCGCCTGCTCCAGCGCCGCAATATCCAAAAACGGCAGCGGCAAAAAATACGGATTGTTCCCCGCCGGCACGCCCGTCTTGTCGATTCCCTGCATCCCCGCGAACCAGTCCGCCCACCCGAAATACCCCGCGCCCAGAATCACTTTCCGCCCCGTCGCCACGCGCGCCGTCCGCACCGCCCACGTCGTCACGTCCGACCCGTTCTTCCCGAAAATCGCCTCCTCCCCCCAAGGAAACCGCGAACAAACCAACTCGGTCACTTCCATCTCCAACCGGTGCGGTAACGACAACACGCCCCCGCCCGCGGCCACCGCCCGCTGCACCGCCTCCACCACCCGCGGCTCACTATATCCCAGCAAATGGCAGCCCCACCCCATCAGCACATCGGTGAACGCCGCCCCATCTACATCGGTCAACACGCACCCCGCGGCGCTCTCCGCGAACACCGGGAAACACGCCTCTCCCTTGCTCCGATGCACGCTCATCCCCGGCGAAAAATACGACCGGTTCCGACGGTGCGAAATAGCCAGCAGCTTATCCGTCACCGACCGCGCCGCCTCCACCACCTCCACCGTCAAATCCAGCGTCGGGCTCCCCTTATCGCGGAACCAGAACTCGTTATAAACCGCCATGTCGAACCGCAGTTCGTGCCGGCCCGCCTGCTCCGGCATTTGCGCGCTCACCACAAATCCCACCGTCTCACCCGGCCGCACACTCGCCACCGCCAGATGCCCCACGGCGTGATACTCCCCGTCAAGGAAACAACACAACCCCGCCGCATGCCCGTTCGCCGGATTCCCCGGCCACTCCTCCGCACCCGCGTTCCGCACCGCCAGCCGGAACTCCACCCGCGCCCCCGCCGGATAGCGCGCCACCACGTCGTGCCGCACCCACTCCGCCCGGAACGCCGGCCGCGTCTGGTACCGCCAGAAGTCTTCCAACTGCAACGTCAACGCCCAATGCGCCGGCGCCTCAAATGCAAAATGTCCATCCCCCGTCGGCCACACCGTCTGCCGCAGCCGCACCGGTTCCAACGGCACGCCATCGGCCGCCACCGTCAACGCCATCCCCACCGGCCACGCCTCCTGCCCCGTGTTCCGCAGGTGCAAAACCACCCGTTCCCCAAAAACCTCCAACGACAGCAACTTCGCCGACCGCCGCTCCCCGCTCTGAAAATCCCGCTCATCCTGGTCCGCCCGCGGCACCACCCCCGCCTCTCGCAACTCCAGCATCTTCGCGTGAATCGCCGTCAATTCCGCCGGAATATCAATCCCCAGCGATTCGCAACGGCACGTCCGATTCGTGCAACTCGCGCACCGCGCCTCCTCCCACGGATGCAGCCGGAAATACTGCAGCGTCGTCGAAATCCCAAACGGCGCCGTCGGGTACAGGTAGTGGTACGCCGCCCGGAACAGGTAGCTCACCGGCAACCCCTGGCTGCACAAATCGTCGCAATCCCCGCACCGGCTGCACAGCGCGGTCTGCAGAATCGGGAACGGCTCCGCCACCGGCTCCCCCGCCGCCACGTTCTCCTCCACCTCCGCCACCGACGCCATGCCCGGCACCACCGCCGCCACCGGCTCGGTGTCCAACAGGTGCCGCAGAATCACCGGCGGCGCCGGATACTCCGGCAAACCGGCGCGATACATCCGGCTGGGAAACGCCTTCCCCTGGCACAGCAGCCCGCCCGCCAGCGGCTTCATCAGCAGCACGCCCACGTCCCGTTCCCGCGCCATCGGCAGGATCTCGTCCCGCGTCCGCCACAGGTCCTCGCGCTCGTAATTCGCCACCGGCTGCGGCGGCGTTTCAAACTCCCAAACCGTCTTCGCCCGATACGTCACCAAGTGATGCCCCAACGGGTTGTACGCCAGCATCAGGGCGTCGAACACGTCGCGCCGCAGTATCTCCTTCATCTGCTCCGGCGACCCGTGATCGCTGCCGAAAATCCCATCAATCCGCCCATCCGCCTTCAGCCGCTGCAAGTACTCCACCAGCCCGCCCGCGCCCCAAACATTGGCCCCGAACAGCTCTTGATCGGAAATCGAAGTAACCCCGAACAGCGCAATCCGCTCCCGCCCGAACGCCTCGCACGTCCCCTCAAACGCCCGCTCGAAATCCTCCCGGCTCCCGCCCGTCTGCACCGAAAGCTGCACCGCCCCGCCGTGTTCGGACTCATCCATCGCCCGCCGCAGAATCCCGAACGCGCCCTCGTACTCCGGCTCCGCATTCACCAGATTCACGCCCAACGCGAACGCCCGCTTACACGTCTCTATCGCCTGCCGCTCCGGCACCCGCCGCAACTGGTTCGTCCCCAGCCCGACCACAGAAACCCGCAGATTTGTTCGGCCCAGCCGCCGCAGTTGCATGCTTTCAACCCGAGCCTACCACGCCCCGCCTACTGCGCCGATTTCGCCGAAAGCGACTCCCGAATCCGCTGCAGCACCCGCCGCGGATCCACCGTCCGGTCCAGCCGCAACACATCCTCCGCGCGCAACCCCTGCCGCTCGATCTCCTCCACGCCGCGCGACGTCGCAAACAGCGTCCGCACCGCCGGAATCCGCTCCTGCACCGCCTCGGCCAACGCCGGCCCCGTCATCCGCGGCAACACCACATCGCTCACCAGCAGGTGCACGATCTCCGCCGTCTTGTGCGCAATCTCCAACGCCTGCAACCCGCTCCGCGCGTCCAACACCCGGTACCCCGCCGACTCCATCGTCTCCCGCAATCGCTGCCGCTCCACGTCCGATTCCATCGCCAGCAGCACCGTCTCCTCGCCCTGCAGCGACTCTTCGTTCACCGGCGCCGCCTTCGGCCGCACCTGGTCCGGCGCCAGCGGCAAAAACATACGGAACGTCGACCCATACTTCGGCGCCGAATGCACCACAATCGACCCCTCCGCCTGCCTTACAATCCCATACACCATCGCCAGCCCCATGCCATTCGACACCGGCCCGGTCTTGGTCGTATAGAACGGCTCGAAAATATGCGGCAGCGCTTCCGGCGGAATGCCCATGCCCGTGTCCACCACCGACAGCGTCACATACTCGCCCGGTCCAATCGGCGGCCGCGCGTCCAGCCGCGTCCGGTTCAGCGACCGCACGCCCGTCTGAATCTGCAACGTCCCGCCGTTCGGCATCGCCTCTTTCGCGTTCGCCACCAGGTGCATAATGCACTCTTCCACCAGCTGCAAATCGGCGATCACCATCGGCAATTCGGCTTCCAGCGAAAAATCGACGTGAATCCCTTCGCCCGCCATCACCCGCACCAGGCGCTCCACATTCCGCACCGCGTCGTTGAAATTCACCGGCTTCGTGTTCCGCGGATGATTGCCCGAAAACGTCAACAACTGCCGCGTCAACGACGCCCCGCGGTCGCTCGCCCGCTTGATCTCTTCAATGTCGTTCCGCACCGGATCCCGGTCGTCCAGGTTCACCAGCGCCAGTCCCGAATACCCCGTGATCGCCGTCAGCAGATTGTTGAAATCGTGCGCCACCCCGCCCGCCAGCCGCCCCGCCGTCGTCAGCGATTGCGTCTCCCGCCGCCGCTCTTCCACCTGCAGCGAATGGGTCACATCGGCGCCCGTCGACACCACATGCGTCACCCGCCCATACTCATCCCGCAACGCATTGTGCGTCCACGAAATCGTGCGCATCGAGTTGTCCCGCAGGCACCACGAACTGGTGCTATGGGAGGGGAACTCGCCCGCCAGAACTTCCAGCATCTGCTCCTCGGCCCGCTCCATCTCCGACGGCGCCGCCACAGCCTGCCACACGTACTGCCCGCGCAACTCGCCCTCGGAAAACTGCGTCAGCTCCTCGCACGTCCGGTTGAACCGCACCAGCCGCCCCTCGTGGTCCACCACAATCAGCAGCGCCGGCAGGTTGTCGATCAACGACGACGCAAACCGCCGCTGCCCGTCGATCTCTTCCTCCGCCCGGTTCCGGTCGCTCCGGTCCCGCACAATCACGCTGAACCGTTTCTCCCCGTTCTGCGCCGGCAACTCGCTCAACACCAGGTCCAGCGGAAACCGCGTCCCCGCCTTCCGAATGCCGATCAGTTCTCGCCCCTCGGCCGCGTGGATATAGTTCG
>JBIKOG010000094.1:0-27700 GCA_044358225.1 Bryobacteraceae bacterium
AGTGGGGGGTTGGCGGGGCTGGGCGGCAGTCGCAGTTGCGATTTTGAGTTGCCTGCTGGCACTCGGAGCGTTGCTAGAGGGATCGCGAATTTCGGGACGTCCTGGCTGGTGGGCGCACAACGGGCGTTGGAGAACAGTGGGATTTTGGCGGGGCTGGGCGGCAGTCGTGGTTGCGATTTTGAGTTGCCTGCTGGCACTCGGAGGACCGCCAAGCGGATGGCGGACGGAGGGACGCGTTGGCTGCTGGTTTTCGCGCTGGCCGTGTGGGGCGCCGGTTGCTCGAAACCTTCGCAGACGGCCGAGGAGATCTTCGCCAAGGCGCAGGCGGCGGTGGATGACGAACGGTTTGAACAGGCGCTGGCGCTGATTCCGACCGATGAATTGCTGCAGGAAATGAAGGTGACAGGGCCGCTGCGGGACCGCTTCCGATTGATGCGGGCGGAGATGCTCGCCCAGCGGCCGGACGGGGCGGCGGGGATGGCACTCCTGGCCGAGCCGCTCGGCGCCGGCGTGGACCCGGTGTTGGACCGGCAGCGGCGGCGGACCCTGGGGTTCAGCCGGTGCCGGACGGCGCGCACTGCTGAAGAACGGCAGGCTGGCATGGCGATCATGGACGCAGTGCTGGCTGAGTCGCCGCAGTTGAGCGCGGAGGCGGGACGGGTGCAACTGCGGCGGGGCACGTGCCTGCGGGCGATGGTGCAGATGGACGCGGCGGAAGCGGCCCTTCGGGCCGCCCTGCAGGCGGGACGGGCGTCGCGGGATGGGCTGTTGGAAGCGCAGGCGTTGTCGTCGCTGGGCAACCTGTGCGCGAGCTCGGAACGCTACGACGAGGCGACGGGATACACGGAGGGGGCGCTGCGGGTGGCGTCGACACTGGGGGAAAAGGGAAAGCACGTGCGGCGGCGGGCGCTGGACAACCTGGGATGGCAGCAGTTGGAACTGGGCGATTTTGAGCGGGCGTTGGACACGCTGCGGCAGTTCCAGCCTATGCACGACCGGGAACGCGTGGTGAACGAGAACAACCAGGCTCGGACACTGCTGGCGCTGGATGACCTGGCGGGCGCGGAGCAACATTTTGAAAAATCGCTGGCGGCGGCCAAGAGCGGGAACAACATCGATGCCAGCCAGCGGGTGGCGACGATGTTGGGCCTATCGACGGCCAGCTACCGGCGGAGGAAGTGGTTCGATTCGGCACGGTGGAACGGCGAGGCGATGGCGCTGGCACAGAAGTTGAAGCAGCCGGATATGGAGCTGGTGGGCCTGTTGAACGATGCGCGGATCCGGATGGCGCAGGGCGACGCGGCGGGGGCGGAACCGCTACTGCGGCGGCTGGTGGGGGACGGGGCGGCGCCGGGACAGGTGCGGTGGACGGCGCGGGTGGAGTTGGCGCAGCTGCTGGCGGGACAGGGGAAGGCTGGGCTGGCGGAGGCGGAGTTTGCGCGGGCGATGCAGCTGGTGGAAGAGGCGCAACGGACGCTGACCGCGGCGGAGGACCGGATTTCGTATTTGTCGGGGCGGATTGAGGTGTATCGGGCGGCGTTGCAGTTTTACCTGCGGCAGAACCGGCCGCTGGATGCGCTGCGGGTGGCCGAGCGAAGCCGGGCGCGGGCCATGCAAGACAAGGGCGCGCGGCGGCAGGCGCGGGCGGGGGTGACGGTGTTGTTCTACTGGCTGGACGAGCCGACGTCGCACGTATGGGCTGTCGGCCCGAAGGGCGCGCCGGTGTATGTGAAGCTGCCGGGGTCGAAGGAGATTCAGGATCTTGTTGAGCGGCACAACCAGTTTCTGCTGCGGGCGCGGAACCCTTTAAGCGAGGGCGGGCAGGAGGCGCGGCAGTTGTTTGAGATGCTGGTGCGGCCGGTGCTGGGACAGGTGCAGGGGCGGCGGGTGTTGATTTCGCCGGATGGGGGGCTGCATGCGTTGAACTTTGAGACGCTGGTGGCGCCGGGGCCGGACCACTACTGGCTGGAGGATGTGGAGGTTTCGGTGGTGCCGGGGTTGCATGGAGTTTCTGTGGGGGGCGGGCGTGGGAAGGGCATGTTGCTGGCGGGGGACGCGGTGGCGGCGGAGGCGGGGTATGCGCCGTTGCGGCACGCGGGTGCGGAGCTGGACAAGATTGGGGGGCAGTTTGGGGTCGGGGCGTTGAAGGGGGCGGCGGCGACGCCGGGAGCGGTGCGAGCGGGGTTGGCGAAGGATCCGGCGTATGTACATTTTGCGGCGCATGCGGTGGCGAACCGGTTGCGGCCGTTGGAGTCGGCGATTTTGTTGTCGCCGGATGGGGGGGCGCATAAGTTGTATGCGCGGGATGTGGCAAAGATCCGGATGCGGGCGGAGTTGGTGACGTTGTCGGCTTGTACGGCGGCGGGGGCGAAGGCGTTCCGCGGGGAGGGATTGGTTGGGTTTGCCTGGGCGTTTTTGGGGGCGGGGGCGGAGAATGTGGTGGCTTCGTTGTGGGCGGTGGATGACGCGAGCACGCCGTTGTTGATGGAACAGATGTACAGACAGATTCAGTTGGGGCGGACGCCGGGGGAGGCGTTGCGGGAGGCGAAGTTGGCGTTATTGCGGGGCGGGACGGCGTTGCAGAAGCCGTATTTTTGGGGGGCGTTTTTGCATTTTCGGCAGTAGGGGCGGGGGCGTTGGCGGTGACTGGACTGGGGCGGACACGTGTCGGCCGGGGCACGCTGGCGACTTTCGCGATGTCGGGGCACAATCCCAACTGGCACGCCGCACTCCGGCGCTTCGAGGCTGCGCGGGTTTAACGGCGCTACGGCCCGACGGCGCCGCACAGGTTGGGGGTGGACACGTGCGCGACCGGGGCAAGCCGGCGCTTTGTGGCATGCCGGGGCGGACGCGGCCCGTCGGTTGCGTTGGCGCAGTGCGGTACGGGTTCGGGGGATCCCTGTGGCGGCCCCAGGGACAACCAAGGGGCTGCGCCCGTTCTGTACAATTATTGGGAATCCAGATTGGCCCGGCGTGGGCTGACTTCGTGGAATAGGGAGCCACCATCATGCAACGAGTTCGCCGTCACGTTCCGCCGCGTCTGGCCCGCCGCCGCTTTCTGCAAGCGGGCCTGTCGACCGTGGCGCTGCCGGCGCTTGAAGCCTTCGCGGCTCCCGGCCCGGCGCCGGCCCATGCACGGACCTTCGTCGCCGTTGGCGCTTACCTCGGCTGGCATGCCCCGGCGTTCTTTCCCCAACAGACCGGCGCCGGTTATTCGCTGCCTCCGCTGCTGGAACCGCTGCGGGAGCACCGCGACGCCTTCACCGTCTTCTCCGGGCTCGACCACCGCGCCCCCAACGGGCACGATGCGTGGAACAACTACCTTTGCGGGAAGGTGCCCGGTTCGTATTCGCTCGATCAGGTGATCGCGGACCGGATCGGCCAGAAGTCGCGGTTTCCTTCGCTCCATCTCATCGCCGGGGCCAGCGAACACACCAACGGCCGCCAGATGAGCTATACGAAACAGGGCGTTCCGCTGCCTGAGATTGAACGCCCCAGCGTGCTGTACAAGCGGCTGTTTATGTCGGGCGCCGATCGCGCGCGGGTCGCCTATGTCCTCTCCAGCGGGCGCAGTGCGCTGGACGATGTGCTGAGCGACGCGAAGCGGCTGCAAGCTGAACTTCCGGCGTCTGACCGGGCCAAGCTGGACGAGTACTTCGACTCCGTGCGGGGCGTGGAACGGCGGATGTCGCGGCAGATCGAAACTATCGACGAACAGATTCCGCAGCCGGCCTACAAGCTGCCGGAGACCGACCCGATCACGCCGAACCTGATGATGGAGGCCGAGCAGGTCCTTTATGACCTGATGACGCTGGCCATCCAGACTGAATCCACGCGTGTGTTCACCTTCGGCCTCTACGGGCTGGGGCAGGTGTTCACCATCGATGGCATGCCGCTTTCGGCGGGCTACCACGCGCTTTCGCACCACGGCAACGACCCGGGCATGGTGCGCGACCTGGTGAAGCTGGAACGGTCCCACATGCTGCAATTCGCCGGTTTCCTGAAGCAACTGCGGGAGAAGAAAGACGCGCACGATCGCCCGCTGCTCGACTCGACCATTGTGATGCTGGGCACGGGCATGGGCGACGCCAGCCGGCACAGCAATCAGAACCTGCCGACCCTAGTGGCCGGGGGCGGCTTCCAACACGGAAGCCACATCGCCATCGACCGGAACGCCGCCGGCGCGCCGCTGTTGGGGGATCTGTACGTCACGCTGATGCAGCGCCTGGGCATGGAGACCGGCACGTTTTCGAACGCAACCCGCAACCTGAACCAGCTATTCCGCTAGCCATGACTCGATTCCTCCTTCCCTTCGCGCTGGCGCTGGCGTGCCATGCGGCTGACCCGTTGCCGGACGGGCTGGCCAAGACGATCCGGACCAACTGCCTTGGCTGCCATTCCTCGGCCGTGCGGAAGGGCGGCATCGACCTGGAACGCCGCGCGATTGATTGGGCCGCGCCGGGCGAACGGGCTCTTTGGGAGAGGGTTCTGCGGGCCGTGAGCGATGGGCGGATGCCGCCACCGCCGCTGCCTCGTCCGGCGGCCGCGGCGACGCGGGAGTTGTCCGCGTATCTGGAGGCCCAATTGGCGCGGCATACCCGGATCGGCGGGGACATCCCGCGGCGATTGAACGCCGCCGAGTATGAGGCGACGATTCGCGACCTGTTCGACCTCCCTAAATTCAAGCTCCCGATGGGCTTTCCGCCCGATATGCAGATGCACGGTTTCGACAACGTGGCGGCGGGGCTGACGATGTCCGCCCCGCTGATGGAGGCCTACGTCAACACGGCCTGGGAGATTGCCGATTCCGTTTTCCCGCCGCCCGGGCGGAAGCCCACGAAGCGCGTTTGGCACGCGCCGCCGAGTGACATGGTGATCAGCTTCTCCGCCTCCACGGTGCGCGGCGGGGTGTTGCGCATGGCCTCGCGCGCCGAGGACGTCATGCGTAGCTGCACGTGGCCGGCGCGGGTGGAGATTGTCGACTCCGGGGTTTACCGGATTACTGTTGCGGCCTCGCGTTTCAAGCCGCGGCCGGGGCAAGCGATGACGCTGGAGGTGTGGGCGAGGGAGATCGACGCGACGGACCGTTCGAAGATCCGCGCGTTCCGCCGGCTGCACAGCGTGCAGGTGACGGCGGATTCGCCGGAGAAATTCACCTTTGAGGCCGAGTTGTATGAGGGGCAGACGCCGCTGCTGCGCTGGGCCGATGCGGAGTTGGACCATACGAGCGAACAGCTGCCGGCGCTGTTCCGCGCGCGGTTCGAACGGAATCCGCGGCTGCTGGCGGCCTACCTGCAGGCGCTGCATAATCCCGATGGGTCGCCGCGGTCGCCGGCGCGGCTCCGCGGGCGGAATGGGCACGACCTGATCAACCGACTGATGGCGGACCCGGCGCTGGACATGACGCACGCGACGCTCGATTCCCCGCGGACGCGGCGGATGTTGGCGATGATCGGGACGATTGGCGGGCTGAACAATCTGCACGACACGCTGGCGCATGAGTACTTCGACCACGGGCCGTCGTTGCAGATTCACGATCTGGTTGTGGAAGGGCCGTTGGCGCCGGCGGAAGGGCCGAAGGACAAGAAGCGGAAGCAGATTCAGCAGAGCCTGGCGGGCGTTGCGCCGGGCACGGTACCCCCGGCCGAATTTGCGCGCCGCACCGTGGACCGGTTCCTGCCCATGGCGTTCCGGCGCCCGGTGGACGCGGCGACGCGGGCGCAGTTTCTGCAGATCGCCACGCGGCACTGGGAGCAGGGCCACAGCTTTGACGAGGGCATGCACCTGTTGCTGCGTAATGTGCTGATCTCGCCGAATTTCCTGTATCGCGAGATCCGGCCCGGCGCGCTGGACGGGTACGACCTGGCGTCGCGGTTATCGTATTTTCTGCGGCACGGCCCGCCGGACGCGGCGCTATTGGCGGCGGCGCGTTCCGGAGCGCTGCTGACGCCAGCGGGGCTGCGGGCCGAGGCGGAGCGCCTGTTGCCCGGGAAGCCGGACGCCCCGATGGTGCGGAACTTCACGGGCCAGTGGTTGAGCACGCGAAAGCTGGCGTCGATTATGCCCGATCCGGCGTTTCAGTTTTCCGAGGCGGATCTGGCGATGGCGCGGCAGGAGGTGGAGTGGTTTTTCACGGAGATGCTGCGGGCAAACCGGCCTATGACTGACTTCATCGATCCGGACTTCACGTTCACGTCCCGGAACTTCGCCGCCCGGAATTACGGGTTGCCACTTGGGGGCGAGGGCGGGGCGGCGATCACGCGGTTGGCGCTTCCGCGTGGGGGGCGCTACGGAGGGCTGCTGGGGCAGGCGGCGACGATGATTGTGACGGCGAACGGCGTGGATACGCAGCCGGTGCTGCGCGGGGTTTGGGTATTGGACAGGATTCTGGGGATGCCGACGCCGCCACCGCCGAACGATGTGCCGGCGCTGACGCCCGATACGGTGGGGGCCACGACGCCGCGCGAACTGTTGGGCGCGCATACCCGCGAGCCGCGCTGCGCGTCGTGCCATACGAAGATCGATCCGTTTGGCCTGGTTCTGGAGAACTACGATCCGGTGGGCCGGTGGCGGGAGACGTGGCCGAAGTCGAAGAAGCGAGTGGAGGCGGCCGTGGTTTTGCTGGACGGGACGCGGGTGCAGGATGCGGTGGAGCTGAAGCGGTGGCTGGTAGCGAATATCGACGTTTTCTCAGCGAACTTCGGGGAGAAGTTGCTGACGTACGCGACGGGGCGGGTGCCGAATTTTGCGGAGAAGCGGGAGATTCGGGCGATTGTCGCGGGGAACCGGGGAGCGCGGGATTTGGTGCTGGCGCTCATTGGCAGCGAGACGTTCCGGACGCGATAGTTTTTTGCTTTGGGTCTTCTGCGGGTGGTATCGCGTCTTGGGGGACACGCCTGTTGTTAGGGTTACGGGCCGAATTGCATCGGAGGGTCTGCCCGGCATGTCCCCCCGGGGGGGCTTGCCTTTTTTACGCGATGAGGTCGGGGATGAGGTTGCCGCCGACGTCGGTGAGGCGGAAGTCGCGGCCGCCGTAGCGGTAGGTGAGCTTGGTGTGGTCGATGCCCATTTGCTTGAGCATCGTTGCTTGCAGGTCGTGGGCGTAGACGCGTTTATCAATGGCTTTGAAGCCGAAGTCGTCGGTGGCGCCGTAGGTGATGCCGCCTTTGAAACCGCCGCCGGCGACCAGCATGGAGTAGCCGTGGTTGTTGTGGTCGCGGCCGTTTTGATGGCTCACGAGCCCGCTGACTTCCACGCTGGGCGTGCGGCCGAATTCGCCGCCGACTAGCACGATCGTTTCTTTCAGCATGTCGCGGTCGCGGAGGTCTTCGATGAGCGAGGCGATGGCGGGGTCTGCTTCGCGGGCGAGGGTGCGGTGGATCTGGATGTCGTCGTGGTTATCCCAGGGTTGGCCGTTGCCGTGGTAGATCTGCACCATACGGACGCCCTTTTCCACCATGCGACGGGCCATGAGGCAGCCGCGGCCGACGGCCGTATCGCCATAGCGTTCGCGCACTTTTTCGGGTTCCTTCGTGATGTCGAAGACTTCGGGGGCTTCCTTCTGCATGCGGAAGGCTACCTCCATGCTTTCGACGCCGCTATCGAATTTGCTTTCGGCTTGGAGTTTGTTCAGCGACGCGAGCAGGTCCATTTGGCGGCGTTGCTCTTCTGCGCCGCGGCGGGGCGTGATGTAGGGGACTAGCTTGCGGACGTCCTTTTCCTTGGTCTCCAGATGCACGCCTTGATGGACGGCGGGGAGGAAGGCGGAGGTCCAGAGCTGGCTGCCGATGACGGGGACGCCGGGGCAGAGGACAACGAAGCTGGGGAGGTTTTTGTTGAGCGAACCGAGGCCGTAGCTGAGCCAGCTTCCCATGGACGGCTTGCCCGGAAGCGGGACGCCGCAGTTCATGATGAGCAGCGACGGTTCGTGGTTGGGACGGTCCGTATGCATGGACCGGATGACGGTGAACTCATCGATATTCTGGCCGATGCGGGGGAAGATTTCGCTGACTTCGATGCCGCTTTTGCCGCACTTGTTGAACTGGAAGGGGGAGCCGAGGAGGTTGCCGGTTTTGCGCTCTGTTTTCAGGTTAGGCCCGGCTGGCATAGGCTTGCCGTGGTGCTTCTGGAGGAGCGGTTTGGGGTCGAAGGTATCGACCTGGGAGGGGCCGCCGTTCAGGAAGATGAAGATGATGTGCTTGGCTTTAGCGGGGAAGTGCGTGCCGGCCGCGGCGGTAGCGAGGCCACAGCCGCCGAAGCCCATGCCAACGGTTTGGAGAAGATCGCGTCGGGTCATCATTTTGGTGGGTTACCTTACCATCAGAAATTCGTCGGTGGCGAGCAGGACTTGCCAGTATTGGGGCCAGGCGTCGCCGCCGGCTTTGGTGTACTGCAGGCCGAGGTCGAGTTCGGCTTTTGACGGCACGCGGCCGAAGATGGCGCGGTAGCCGTTGCGGATTTTTTCGTCGGGCGTGGGGGCGGCGGCTTGTTTATCGATGGCGTCGGCGGAGTCCGCCATGAGGGCGCTGTTGAGCAGGAAGAGACGTTGCAGAGGGACGTCGGTGGAGGCGCGTTTTTCGCTGGTGGCGTTGGGGTTGGGGAAGTCGAAGAGGTTCAGGAGCGTGTCGGTACGGCGGCGGCTGACGTAGCCGTAGATGGTGCGGCGGGTTTGCTTGGTGTCTTCGAGGTTGAAGGGTTTGCCGCCGAGGGCGGGGTCGAGACGGCCGGAGACGGCGAGGAGGGAATCGCGGAGGGATTCGGCGTCGAGGCGGCGGGACGGGAACTGTTCCAAGAGGCGATTTTCGCCTTCGATGTTGCCGGTTGCCTGCTGGTAGACGGACGACAGCATGATCTCGCGGTGCATGGCTTTCATGGACCAGTTTTGCTCCATGAATTTGGTGGCTAGATAGTCCAGGAGTTCGGGGTGGGAGGGCTTTTCGCCGAGGCGGCCAAAGTTGGACGTGGAGCGGACGATGCCTTCGCCGAAGTGGCCCTGCCAGATGCGATTGACCATGACGCGAGGGGTGAGGGGGTTGTCCTTGGCGGCGATTTTTTCGGCGAGTTCGAGGCGGCCGCTGCCCTTTTCAAAGCGTTGCGGTTCGGCTTTGGCGGAGAGGATTGTGAGCCAGCCGCGGGGGGCTTCGTCGCCCAGATTGGCGCGGTTGCCACGGAGGTAGATGCGCTCGTTCTTGGGCTTGTCCACGTCGGCCATGGCGTGGAGGAAGGGGTACTGTTCGGGGAGCGCTTTTTGGGCGACTTCGACGATTTGTTTGAGCAGGTTGAGATGATCGCGCCATTGGCCTTCGAGGAAGCGATCGATTTTGCCGGGGGCGTAGTGGAAGACGCCGCCGTTGCGATAGAAATCGCGCCAGAGGTAGAACTTATCGGGGGCGAGGGAGAGGAGGTCCGCTTGCGAAAGATCGCGACGTTCCTTGGAGCCGCCGAGGCGGATGTTGTTGGTGTCGTCGATCTCCTTTTTCTCTTCCTGGACGGCGATCAGTTCGGCGCGGAAGAGGTTCGGATCCGCATTGATTTTGGCGAGGCGATCCTTCTTCTTGAGGTAGTTGCGGAACTTCTGAATGGTCTCGGCATCGAGGCCGTCGTAGGGGCCTTTGTCCTGGGCGGCCAACAGGTATTTGTCGGCTTTCGCGGCGAACATTTCCGCGAGCTGTTCGGCCTGTTTGGCGTAGTACTTGTCGAGGTTTTCCTTGGCTTTATCGAGCGCCTTCTTTTTGGCGGTCCAGGCGTCGACATCGGGCTTGGGAGCTAACGGGAATTCGTTCTGTTTGGAGCTATTGAAGACGCCTAACAGGGAGTAGTAATCCTTGGTGGGGATGGGGTCGAATTTGTGGTCGTGGCACTGGGCGCAGGCGACGGTGAGGCCGAGGAAGCCGCGGCTGGTGACGTCGACACGGTCGTCCTGGAACTCGGGGCTGAGGCCGTAGAGGCCGGTGCCGGCGATGAGATCGGGGTTGTTCAGGAGATCGCCGGCGAGCTGGGCTTTGACGAAGGTGTCGTAGGGGAGGTCCTTGTTCAGCGCCTGGACGACCCAGTCGCGGTAGCGGAAGGCGTTGGGGCGGGGCTCGTCCATGGTGGAGTTGAGCTTGTCGTCGGAGTAGCGGGCGACGTCGAGCCAGAGGCGGCCCCAGCGTTCGCCGTAATGGGGACTGTTGAGGAGCCGGTCGACGACTTTGGCAAAGGCTTGGGGGGATTTGTCGTTTTCGAAGGCGTCGATTTCGGCGGCGGTGGGAGGGAGGCCGGTGAGGTCGAGGGTGGCGCGGCGGAGGAGGGTGCGGCGGCTGGCGGGGGCGGTGGGTTTTAGATTCTTGGCTTCGAGAGCGGAGAGAATGAAGGCGTCGATGGGCGTCTTGACCCAGGCCTTGTTTTTGACGGCTGGGGGGGCGGGATTGGCAACGGGTTGGAAGGCCCACCACTGGCGCTGTTCGGCGGTGACCGAGTATTGTTTGCTGGGTTTGACGGCGCTTTCGGGCCAGGCGGCGCCCGCGGCGATCCAGGTTTTGAGGGTCGCGATGGAGGCGTCGTCGAGCTTGCCGGAGGGCGGCATTTTTAGGCTGGCGTGCTGGTGGGTGATGGCCTGGACGAGGAGGCTTTTTTCGGGATCGGAGGGGACGAGGGCGGGGCCGGATTTACCGCCTTTGAGGAGATCCTCGCGGGAGAACATGGCGAGGCCGCCGAGCTTCGTTTGCGTGTGGCAGGAGAAGCAGTTCTTGGCGAGGACCGGGCGGACCTTGGATTCGAAGAACTCAGCCGGGGTTTCGGCGGCGGGCAGACAGAGGACCGCCACAACGGCGAGGGGCCATTTCATGGGGGTATTCTATCGAAGTTAAGTTTTATTGGGGAACGAAATCTAGCGGGCGCGGCGGCGGAGAACACCGATGGCGACCAGACCGATGCTGAAGAGAGCCATGGATGCGGGTTCGGGCACGTCCGCGGACGCGGATTGGAAGCCGATGTCGACGAAAGAGGCGACGGTGGTTTGGCTGATGAAGTAGGGGGTGTTGATCCAGCCGGTCATGAGTTCAAACTGCATGTCACCCAAGGGACTGACGATACCGGTGAGGGCGCTACCGCCATCGACTTCGTTCCAGTGGCCGTTGGCGGTGCCGGGGCCGCCGCCGAGTTCGACGGGAATGAATGTGGCGCTGGGCTGGGAGAACTCCACTTTGTAGGTGGAGAGGGCGGCGGGACCGGTGTATTGGCCGGTGTTGTTGAGGTAGACACCGTTGTCGGTCCAGAGGGTGCCGAAGCCCATGACGTGGGCCATTTCGTGGAGGATGACGGGGAGGAGGGTGCCGTTGGATTCCATGTTGGCGAGGTCGGCGGAGTCGAATTGCATGGTGCCCGTGGTGGCGAGGACGAAGCCGCCCTGGGTGGTGAGCGAGTCCGGGCCAGCGGCGCCGAGGATGCCGCCAACGCCATCGAAGGTGACACCGGAGGCGTTGATGTTGAGGGCGGCGATGGAGATGCCCGGCTGGTAGGAGGGGAGGAGGCTCATCCAGGTATTGGCGGCGGTGCTGAAGATGGATTGCTGGGAGGGGGTGAGTCCGCCGGTAAAATTGACGGCAATGGTGAAGGGGGCCGCGGAGGCGGCGAGGAGGAAGAAGGGAGCGAGAAGGAGGGACTTGGCGGGGCGAAGCATAGGGGCAGTATAGCCTGGGAGAACCGCAACTTAGCCCTTTATTTTCTATACTTTACAGCCGAAATAGGGGTATTACCGTAGGGGGAAGAAAGCAAAGCCCTAGTACCTGAACGGCAGTGCACTAGGGCTGCTGGTGCTGTTCGCGGACGGCGTTGGGGTCGTCCATGCGGGGGCCGGGCTTGGGGTCGAGGGGGTCGCGGGCCTTGGCGGGGTCGAAGAGTTCGGGGCGGATGGGTTTGAGGGTGAAGGGCGTGAAGTCGGGCTTGTCGGTGAAGCAATCGGCGAGATCGGCGGCGGTGGCGTCGAAGAGGTTGAGGGCCGGGAGCTTCAGGAGGCGGAAGACGGTTTTGAGGAGGCCGGGGAAGCTGGAGTTGGTTTTGGAGACGTAGTTCTTGCGGGCGTAGGGGCTGGCGACCATGAGGACAGTGCGGTGGGAGTCGACGTGGTCGACGCCGCCCTGGGAGTCGTCTTCGGTGACGAAAACGGCCATCTGTTTCCACCACGGACTCTTGCTGAGGAACTCCACTATCCGGCCGAGGGCGTAGTCGTTATCGGCGACGTAGGAGGCGGCGAAGGGGTAGCCGTCGTCGGGGCGGGGCTTGGCGACGTGGTCGTTGGGAAGGTGGATGTAGATGAAGCGGGGGAGCTTTTCGTTGCCGAGGATGTAGCGCTTCTCCATTTCGCTGATGAAGACGTTGGCGCGGAACTGGTCGGGGATGTTGGTGTTGTAGCCGGGGTAATCGCGGGAGGTGTTGCGGAAGAGCGGGTCCGGCATGGGGACGTTGGTTAAGAAGCGGGCGCCGGTGGGTTTGAGGCCGGGTCCTTCGTCGATGCCGGCGAGTTCAAAGCCTTCGCCGAAGTTGCGGAAGGGGATGTTGTGGCGTTCGAGGTGGTGCCAGAGGGCGCCGGCTTCGAGCTGCTCTTCGGGGTGGACGGAGCTGTTGCTGCCGGTGAAGAGGAGGCGGCCGGGGGCGGAGGTGGGGAGGCGGAAGTCCTTCTGGCCCCCGTAGGCGGCCATGAGGGTGGATTCGGTCCAGGCGTTGGGATAGGAGCCGACGAGCCAGTGGTGGCCGTCGACGGAGACTTCGCTATCGGCGTAGAAGTTGTCGGAGAAGGCGAACTGTTCGGTGAGGGCGCGGTGGTTGGGGGTGACGGCGGCGCTTTTAAGGGAGACGCGACTTTGGAGGGCGCCGCGTTCGGGGGCGACGACAGCGTATTGGCCGAAGCGGGCGAGGTCCCAGGCGCCGTTGACGGGGGCGTTGGAGGCGGAGACGATGTCGCCGAACATCTCGTCGAAGGTCCGGTTTTCCTTGACGATCATGACGACATATTCGATGGCTTCGGGGAGTTTGGCGGGTTCGACGGGTTTATCGAAACCGTTGAGGTGGAGGACGTGGGCGGTGTGTTTGGGGTAATCGGCGGGGTCGGGGATGGGGTAGATGGAAATTGTTCCGCGGCGTTGATCGGTGATGAAGCTGTTGTCGAAGGCCTTGGTCATGGAGGCGTTGGGACCGGTGCCGTTGCCCTTGGCGTTGGTAACGTACATGGTGCCGTCGTGGATGGCGATGCGGGTGGGGAACCAGCCGGCGGGGAGGTGGGCGATGTGCTTTTTGGTTTTGAGGTCGATGACGCCGATGGCGTTGATGCCGGCTTCGGCGACGTAGAGGGTTTGGCCGTCAATGGCGAGGCCGGTGGGGAGGATGCCGCGGAGGTTTTCGAGGCCGGGGATGCGGAGGAGGATCTGGTCTTCGACTTCGAGGGATTTGGCGTTGATGACGGTGATGGAGTCGTTGTGGCCGTTGGCGACGTAGACGTGGGTATCGGCGGCGGCGACGGCGCTGGGGCTGGAGCCGCCGTGGGTGCCCTGGCCGAAAGGGAGGCCGGTGGGAATGAATTTGAGGACTTTGGGGTTGGCGGGGTCTTCGACGTCGATCACCGTGAGGGAGTTCGACTCTTTGACGTTGGGGCTGCCGAGGCCGGGGATCTTGACGGTTTGGCCGTTGGCACTGGTTCGCTCGGCGCCTTGTTCGGATTCTTTCGAGGGGAAGCCGAAGGCGGCGAAGGGCAGGCCGGTGTTGCGGGCGTCGTCCTTCGAGGCGCCGGGGATGGCGCTGTATTCGAACATGCCGATGTTGGTGACGTAGGCGCGTTTGGCGTCGGGGGAGAGGGTGATGGCGAAGGGGAGGCGGCCGGTGCGGACGCTGGCGACGATGCGCTGTTTGCGGGTATCGATGACGGCGACGCGGAAGTTGGCTTGATCGACGACGTAGAGGAGATGGCGTTTGGCGTCGTGGGCAATGTCGCCGGTGTAGGAGTCGGCAAAGCCGTCGGCGTTGAGGTTGTAGAGATGCTTGCGTTTGCCGGTGGCGATATCGAGGAGGCGGACGTGGCCGGAGTTGCCTTCGCTGGCGTAGACGTCGTCGTTGTTTTCGAAGGCCAGGCCCATGAAGACGGAGCGGAAATCGTCGGCGTCTTCGGGTTCGCCGGGTTTGGGGTTCGTCGCTTCGCGGTGTTCGACGCGCCAGGCGCCGGACTTGTTGTCGAGGAGGGTGAGGGAGAAGCCGCGGGGGCCGCCATCGGCGGAGACGACGCGTTTGCCGTTGGGGGAGATTGCCAAGCCCCAGGGGCCGGGGCCGGTTTGGAACTGGCGGCCGAGGGGGGCGGTGAAGCGGCCGCCGGGGAGGATGGATTCGCCGCCGGGACGCTTTACGACCTGGCGGGTACCGGCGGGGGGGCGGTAGTCGGCAGCGTAGGTTGCGGGGAGGCAAAACGCGGCTGCCAGGATTCTTGCGGCAAAGGGGACCCTCATGACGGTACTCTGTTCATTATGATTCGGCTGACGCGTTTTCTGTGAACGCACGGTTCGGGTCCACCATTATTCACATGAACAACGTGTCGACCAAGCTGTACACATTTGAGCAGTATTTTCTGAAGAATTCGAGCCAGGGCGGGCGGCTGCACGGGTGGCTGGAGGAGGCGTGGCTGCCGGCGTATACGCGGCTTACGGGATCCAAATCCGTGCTGGTGCTGGACGGGGTAATGACGGAGCATATGCCGCAGGTGGCGGTGGTGGCCGAATGGGACTCATTCGCGCAGTGGCAAGAGGCGCGGCTATCGATGCGCTCGGACCCGGACATGCGGGCGGCGTTGGAGTATTGGGAAGACCACGCGGAGCCGCCGTACGAGCACTTCACGCAGTCCTTGCTGGAGGGGACGCCGTATTCGCCGGTGTTGCAGGCGGGCGGTGAGAAGCCGCGGGTGTTTGAGTTGCGGGTTTACCATGCGCCGACGTGGCGGCAGTTGCATGCGCTGCACAACCGGTTTGAAGATCCGGAGATTGCGATTTTCCATCGCTGCGGGATTCATCCGGTGCTTTATACTTCGGCGCTGTTCGGGGAGATGATGCCGAACCTGATTTATTTCACGCCGTTCGATTCGCTGGGGGCGCGGGAGGCGGCGTGGGCGAAGTTCCAGGCCGATGAGGAGTGGATCCAGGTGCGGACGGCTTCGATTGCCGAGCATGGGCAGATCAACGCGTTCTTCAAAGTGGCGTTGTACAAGGCCGCGGCTTATTCGCCGGTGAAGTGAGACGGCGCGGGTTTTTCGCGCTGGCGTTCGGGGCGGGGCCGGATCCGGTATGGATTTCGGCCCACCGCGGCGCGATGCGAATGGCGCCGGAGAATACGTTATTGGCGTATGAGCGGGCGGCGGAGGCGGGGGCGGAGTTTGTGGAGTTGGACGTGCGGACGACGCGGGACGGGGCGTTGGTGTTGATGCACGATGGGACGGTGGACCGGACGACGGACGGGCGGGGCGCGGTGGCGGAGTTGACTTTGCGGGAAGTGCGGCGGCTGCGGCCGCGGGTGCCGACGTTTGCCGAGGCGCTGCGGTGGGGGAAGCGGCGGGGCGTGCGAATTGATGTGGACCACAAGGCCGCGACGGTGGAGGCGATTGCGGGGGAGATTCGGCGGGCGGGGATGGTGGACCGGGTGGTGATTGAGGGGCCGCGGGAGAGGTTGGCGCGGTTCGTGGCGCTGTTGCCGGGGGTGGATACGATGCCGAAGGTGACGTCGGTGGCGGATGTGGGGGAGGCGTGCCGGTTGTTGCGTGCGCGGACGGTGCGGCTGAGTTTGGCGCAGTTGGCGGAGCCGGAGTATGTGGCGGCGGTGCGGGCGGCGAGGGCGCGGGTTTCGGTGACGATATTGGGGGCACGGGACAACGAGGCGACGATGCGGGAGGTGATCCGGATGGGGGCGCGGATCATTGAGACGGATTATCCGGAGGTGGTGGCGCGGGTGCGGGCATTATGATGGTTAGCGGACCCTATGAACCGTTCTTTTTTGTTGGTGATGGTGACCGCCGTGATCGCGGGCGCGCAGGAGCATACGCCGGAGCGTGAGAAGAACCCGCTGGCTGGGAAACCGGAGGCGGTGGCGGCTGGGCAGAAGACCTACGAGCAGGCTTGCCAGGGTTGCCACGGGGGCGGCGGGCGCGGATCGGAACGTGGGCCTTCGTTGAGTTCTGGGCGGTTCGCGCGCGGGGGGATGGACGGGGAAATTTCGCTGAACATTCGCAACGGCGTCAAGGGCACGGGGATGCCGCCGTTCGCGGCGCTGGGCCAGGACAAGGTTTGGGAACTGGTCAGCTATATCCGCAGTTTGAATGGGTCTGTGGGTGTTGAGACCGTGGCCGGGAACGCGGCGGCGGGGGAGAAGTTGTTCTTCGGGAAGGCGAACTGTTCGGCTTGCCACGGCGTGAACGCGCGGGGCGGGATTGTGGGGCCGGACCTTTCGGCGGCGGGACGGTTGACGGCGGAACGGTTGAAGGCGAAGATTGTGAACCCGGCCCCCGGGCCGCGGAAACGCGGGGACGCGGAGAGCGTTGTTGTGACCGCGAAGACGAAAGACGGCAAGACGCTGCGCGGGATGCGGACGGCGCACGACACGTTTACCGTACATCTGATGACGGCGATGGGCGAGCGGCATATGCTGGCGAAGGCGTCCTTGGCCGAGTACAAGGCCGAGACCGGGACGCTGATGCCGAGCGACTATGATAAGCGGCTGACGGCGGGCGAGATTCAGGACGTTGTGGCGTATTTGAAGACGCTGAGTGAGCGCGACCTGACGAAGACGGTGGGCGCGGTGATCCCGGGCGGGCTGACGTTTGAGCGGATCAAGAACTCGGCCGCGGAGCCGCAGAACTGGTTGACATATTGGGGTGACTACGGCGGGCGGCATTTTTCGGCGTTGAAGCAGATCGACACGCGGAACGTGAAGCAGTTGCAGGCGAAGTGGGCGGCGCAGTTGCCGGGAGAATCGCTGTTGCAATCGACGCCGGTGGTGGTGGACGGGGTGATGTACACGGCCGGGCCTCCGGGACAGGTGGTGGCGCTGGACGCGAAGACGGGGTTGCAGATTTGGAAGTACGAGCGGGCGCGGAAGGCGAAGAATCCGTACGAGAGCAACCCGTTTAACCGGGGTGTGGCGGTGCTGGGGAATCGCGTTTTCGTGGGCACGCTGGACGCGGCCCTGGTGGCACTGGACGCGCGCACGGGGCTGCCGCTATGGGAGACACAGGTGGCCGATTCGATGCATGGGTACAGCCTGACGATGTCGCCGCTGGCGGTGAAGGACAAGATCGTTGTCGGCGTGGCTGGCGGCGAGCATGGCATTCGCGGGTTCCTGGACGCCTACGACGCGGCGACGGGCAAGCGGGCTTGGCGGTTTAACACCGTTCCCGGGCCGGGCGAGACGGGTAACGATACGTGGAAGGGCGATTCGTGGAAGCGGGGCGGCGCGGGGACTTGGTTGACCGGGAGTTATGATCCGGAACTGAACCTGATCTACTGGACGACGGGCAATCCGGGGCCGGATATGGACGCCGAGATTCGCAAAGGCGACAACCTGTTCAGCTGTTCCGTGGTGGCGCTGAATGCCGATACGGGCGTGCGGAAGTGGCACTATCAGTTCACGCCGGGCGACGACCATGACTGGGACGCGAACGAGGGTGTGGTGCTGGCCGATCGGGTGATTGACGGGAAGCCGCGGAAGCTGATTATGCAGGGGAACCGGAATGGGTTCTTCTATGTTCTGGATCGGACGGACGGGAAGTTTCTGTTTGCCAAACCGTTTGTGAAGCAGACCTGGAATGCCGGGTTTGACGCGAACGGCAAGCCGTTGTGGGCGCCGAACGCGAAGGCCACGCCGGAGGGGCAGATCGTGTATCCGTCGCTGGTGGGAGGGACGAACTGGCAGTCGCCGTCGTATGACGCGGCGTCGGGCACTTACTACCTGATGACCTCGGAAGCCGGACAGAAGTTCATTCAGACGCCGGGGGATTACGAGCCAGGTAAGGCGTATTGGGGTGGGCGCGCGGTGGCGATTGACGAGCCG
This sequence comes from Bryobacteraceae bacterium, assembly GCA_044358225.1. GTDB lineage: Bacteria > Acidobacteriota > Terriglobia > Bryobacterales > Bryobacteraceae. The sequence continues at coordinate 18,052 of JBIKOG010000094.1, forward strand.
TCGAAGGCGGCGGTGAAGGCGATTGACGCGGCTACGGGGACGGTGAAGTGGCAGACTCCGGTGGCGCGTGGCTCGCTGGCTGCGGGCGTGCTGGCAACGGCGGGCGACGTAGTGTTCGCGTCGTCCTCCGAGGGGCACCTGATGGCGTTGGATGCCCGAACCGGGCAGCACCTGTGGCGGATGCAGGCGGGCGGGACGATTTCCTCATCGCCGATCAGTTACTCCGTCGACGGGAAGCAGTTTGTGGCGGTGTCGGCCGGCGGTGTGTTGTATAGCTTCGGGTTGCCGGAGTAGTTACAACTCTAAACGGCCGAGATATTGCATCGGTTTGAGCCGGAACTGCTCCTTGCACTTGAGCAGTTGAATGTCAGCGAAGAATTCCACTGCCTCGTCGGAGACGCGCAGGGGTTCTTCGTTGGGGAAGTGGACGAGGATTTTCAGCGTCGTCGCCTGGATGGACACTTCGACGCGGGACGGGCGATAGGTGCGGCCGGCGATGGTGCGGAGGTAGGCGGAGCGGCTGACGAGGGATTCGATCGTACCGGTGCCCTGGTGGGCGACTTCCGAGGGGACGCCGTAGATTTCGACGACGTAATCGGGGGACGGGGCGTCGATGAGAGAATTCAGCTTATCGGCCGGCAGCTTTTCGTCCCGCTGGCGATAGAGCGCCTTAGCGTGGCGCATGACGAGGGCGTTGGGAAAGCGGATGAGGAGGTCGGCTTTGGTGGGCAGTTTGGGTTTCGGCGCGCCGATGCCGCCGAGCGGGCCGAGGCCGGAGTCCTTGGCGACGTTGTGATCGGCGCCGGGGATGTCCTTGTAGGTGAGGGGGCGGAGTTCGCGCTTGTACCAATCGATATTGGCGCTGGAGCCTTTGGACCAGGGGGAGTTGGTGAGGAGGCGCAGGACGGTTTCCGGGGACCAGTCCGGGAAGCGGACGGAGTTCCAATCGGCCGCCGAAGCGGTTAACACGAGCAACACGAACAGGAGGCGGGGCATGGCTACACTCCTAGGATAGGCGTATGCCAGCGCGATTGGGTTTCAAAGCGCGAGAAACCATCTGGGGGTAAAGCGGCGGGCACGCAACAACTGCCGGCCGAGAAATCTCCGGCGGCGGTTCCAATGCAGCACGTCCAGTTCGGTGTCGCTGAGTTCATCGGCCTGCACGGAGAGGAGGTGGAACGCAGTGTAGACCCAGTAGGTGAGGAGCATTCCAGAGATGACCGACGACAGAGAAAAGAGCATCGCGCCGAGAACCTGACCAACGCCGGAATCGAGGCAGTAGTGGCGAAGATACATCAAGAAGTCGTAGACCTGGAGAGCACTCGCGTATAGGGTGTTACAGAGTATAGAGAGCATAGGAACTTCCGCTTGGGAGCAGGACTGCGGACCCCACTCAGTAGAGCTAATCGAAGTATATGGCCTACACCAGGAAAAGCAAGCCAACTAAGTGTGTTTTCCGGACAAGTAAGTATAAACAGGCAGCGCACGCGACAAAACGCGCATGGCTGGAACATTATGTCGCAGTTAGTAACTACACCTCGTCGAGCGGTTGGGAAGCATCGCCAAACACCGGGAGACGGACATTCATCTTGTCCATCATTGACAGGTAGAGGCGGCACATCTGGCGGTCCGGTTTTTCGCGGTAGTCGAGAACGCGGCCCCCTTTGATGCGGCCTCCGGCGCCACCGAGCAGGACCACCGGTAACTGGCGGGCTTCGTGATTGCCCGTTAGCATGCTGGAACAGTAGAGCAGCATGGAGTTATCGAGGAGAGTGCGGGGACCTTCCTGAATGGCATCGAGCTTCCGGGCTATGTAGGCGAGTTGCTGGAGGAAGAACTGGTTGACCTTGAGCCAGTCGGCTGTGTCGGAGTGGGAGAGTAAATGGTGGATCATGTAATCGACACCAAGGTTCGGGAAGCGGAGTGAGCTGTGGTCGTTATTCAGCTTCAGGGTGGAGATGCGGGTGGTGTCGGTTTGGAAGCCGAGCACGACGATGTCGGCCATGAGGCGCATGTGCTCGCCGATGTCCTGGGGGATGCCATCGGCGGGGCGGGCCATGTTGGGTTTGTCGAGGGTGGGTCGCCAGCCTTGTAACTCGCCCTTTTTGCCGGCGTTGGCGATGCGCTGTTCGACGTCGCGGACGGAATCGAGATACTCGTCGAGCTTGCGTTGATCGGTGGTGCTGATGTCGCGACGGAGGCGGCCGGCGTCAGAGAGAACGGCGTCGAGGACGCTTTGGTCGGCCTTGCTGGCTTCGTCCTTGAAGAGGCGATCGAAGGCGAGGGCGGGGTAGAGTTCGAGCGGGGTGGGAGTGGTGGGGGAACTCCATGAGATGTGCGAACTGTAGAGCATGGAGTAGTTCTTGTGCACGGAGGGGTTCGATTTTTCGCACGCCAGGACGAGGCTGGGCACCTTGGTGGAGGCGCCATATTGTTTGGCGAGAAGCTGATCGATGGACGTCCCGGAACGGATTTCGCCCCCGGAGGCGAGGGGCGCGCCGGACAGCAGATTGCCGGTTTGGGAGCTGTGAATATTGCCCTTCAGCGCTTCGGCATTGAACAGGCCGCGGATGAAGAGCATCTTTTCGCGGAAGTCGTTCAGCGGCGCCAGGACCTGCCCCAACTCCATCTGCTTGCCTTCGCCCTTGGCCCACCACTCCTTGCTGTGGAAGCCGTTGCCGGAGAAGAGGACGCCGAAGCGGACGGGCGCTTCGCTGGACTTGGCGGTGGCGGCCGGCGTATCGCCCCACACGGGGAGCGACTCCATCCACGGCAGCGCCATGGAGACGCCGATTCCGCGGAGCAGGCGGCGGCGGGAGAAGTGGTGATTTTGTTTTTCCATGGCGTGTTATTCCTCCGTCGCGGCATCGCGTCCGCGAATCTCGCGGAACTGCCGGCTTGCGACTATCTTCTCAATCACGACACCCACCTGGGGGGAGCCCGCGGCGAGTTGCGTTTGCATTTCAGTCAACAACGGTTCATCCGATAACTGGACAGCGCGGCCGAGCGCGTAGCCGAGCAGCTTGCGGCAGAACTGGCGGGTAAAGGCGTTGCGGCCCTTGGTGAGAATGTACTGGCGAAGGCCATCGAGGCCATCGAACTCCGTGCCGTCCATGACCTTCGTCTTCGTGTGAATGGGGCGGCCGCCGAGGTCCTTGTCGCGCCAACGGCCGATGGCGTCGAAGCGTTCGAGCGCGTAGCCGTAGGGATCGACGCGCCTGTGGCACGCGGAACAGCGCGGATCAGAGGTGTGCTTTTCCGTGAGTTCGCGCATGGTGAGGGTGAGATTGGCTTCGTCCTCAGGGAGTTGGGGAACGTCCTTGGGCGGCCGGGGGAGCTTGTCGCCGAGCAGCACTTCGGCCACCCAATTGCCACGCAGAATGGGGCTGGTGCGGGAGGCGCCGGATTGTTTGGCGAGCGTTGCCGACAGGCCCAGCACGCCGCCGCGCGAGCGGGCGCGGAGGCCATCGACGCGCCGCCATTCGGGGCCGCTGACGCCATCGATGCCATAGTGCCGGGCGAGGGCTTCGTTGACGAACGTGTGGTCGGCATCGAGCAGGCTGAGGACCGGCCGGTTGGATTGAAAAAAGTCCGTGAAGAAGCGGATGGATTCTTCGTACATGTCGCCGCGGAGAGCGCGGAATGTGGGGAAGTGTCGCTCGCTTTTTTCGTCGAGCGAATCGAAGCCGGAGATGTGCAGCCAGGCGGTGCCGAATTCGGTGGCGAGGCGGCGGACACGGGGGTCGCGGAGCATGCGGCGGGTTTCCGCGGCGAGGCCGGCGGCGGTGCGGAGTTTGCCGGAGGCGGCGGCGGCGCGGAGGTCGGCATCGGGTTGGGACGACCAGAGAAAGTAGCTGAGGCGGCTGGCGATTTCCCAGTCGTTGACCGGGCCCTGGCGCGGGCCGGGCATGGGTTTTTCGGTTCGGTAGAGGAAGGCCGGACCGATCAGCACGCGGGCGAGGGTGAGGCGGAGGGCGTCGTCGTGCGGGAGTTCCTGCTGGCGGAGCCGGGCGTAGAGGGCGCGGAGATCGGCCTTTTCGGTGGGGGCGATGGGGCGGCGGTAGGCGCGGTTGGCAAAGTCGATGACGGCGTCGAGCTGCTTGGGTTCGGCGGCGACCAGTTCCTGGCGGAAGGCGGCGGCGCGGTCGTTGATGGGTTTGCGGAGGGGCTCGAATTTGGAGGGGTCGGCGTCCTGCGTGGCGTACTGCCAGAGCTGTTCGAAGACGTCGACCTGCGTGAGCGGGGCGCGGCTGACGAAGAGGAGTTGCTGCCACATTTTGTCGAGCCGCGCTTTTTCGCTTTCGGTGAGGATGAGGCGGGCCAGGTGTTGATCTTCGCGGTGGAAGAGCGTGAGGGTGACGACCTCGTCGACCGGGACGATCTTCGTGTAGCAGAGCGAGGCGGGGAACAATTGACGGTATTCGTCGAAGGCCGCTTCCACGCGGCGGCGGGCGGCGCTGCGCTCGTTGACGATGACCGGCATGGCGTAGGAGACGCGCTGATTGTTGGACGTCCACGTGCCATCGGCGGTGCGAACGGAGGTGCCGCTGGGGCGCAGCCCTTTGTGGGGAACGGGGGGCGCGGTGAGGACCTGGAGCTGCACGCTGCCTTCGGCGCCGGCGACTGGATTGAGCATGCCGGTGACGGTGAATTCGCTGTCGGCAACGAGGTCGGCCGGGAGCGTGATTTCGATGGTGGCGGGGGCGTGGGCGGCGAGATTGGCGCCGGTGAAACGGGCGGGGTCGAGCCCCCATTGGGACGGCGCGGCGGCCGAGGCGGGATCGACGGCAAGACCGATAAACAGGGGCCCGGCGAGCGAGGTGAGCTGACGGTAGAGGACGCCATCGGGGCTGGTGGCGGGCGGGGGCGCGGCGGTGAGGAGCGACTGGAGCGCGGAGGCGAGGTCGCGCTTTTCGGCCGGGTCATCGGTGCCTTGCCAGCGAGCGAGGAGCGAGCCGGCCGGGATAACGGTGCCGCTGCCGGCGCCGGCGACGGGTTCACTATAGATATGCCAGATGTCCGGACGGCCGGCGCTGTCGGCGTGGGGATTGGCGGCCAGCACATTGGCGGTGAGGTCACGCGTGAGCGACCATTGCTGGCCGCCACCGGAGAGAGTGAGTTCGATGTCCGTCAGGTCGCAGGAGGCGTTGCCTTCGCGGGGATCGAGGAGGACGGAGATGAGGTCGCCGGGCTGTGTGGATAGCTTCTCAACAGCGGGCACGCGCACCGGCGCCGCGCCGCGCGTGGTGCCTTCCCGCAGGCGAAGGCGCGTGCCGCCGCGCCGCATTTCCAGAGACCAGGCGACGCCGTTGCCACATTCGGCATGGGCCGGAGTGAGGGTGGCTTCGATTCGGATTGGGGCGGCGATGGGGCTGCGCCAGGCGACGGCGGCCTTGTGGGTCACAGTGGGGAGCAGCGCCACGGCATGGCCCTTCATGTTGCCGGGAATGCGCACGTGCTGGGCGGTGGAATTGGCGAGCAGCGATGGCTGTTTGCCGCCACCCCAGCCCTGGATGAACGCGAACGTGGCGGCTTTTTCGATGCGTGCTGTGAGCAGATCGAGTTTGTTGCCCACGCCTTTGGTAACGCCGAGATAATCGAACCACGCATTGCGCGCGACCGGATTGACGGCGTTGCCGGAGAGGCCCGCGGCGGCTTGCAGCGCGGCGGCGGTGTCGGCCACGATGACTTCCCGCTGTTTGCTCAACGCGGCTACCATGCCCCGCACGTCCCGCAGAGGTACGGGGGCGCGGCCGGCGATGGCGATGCGCGGCTCCTGCCAGATCACCGCGTCCGCGGCGGCGCCGTCGCCCGCATCATCGGCAACCAGGTAGAGCTTCACTTCGCCGCTACCGGGCGGCGCGACGAGCTTAGTACGGAACTCCTGCTTGGCGACGACGGGCGACACCGGCTCCATCCACGCCTTCGGGCCGTCGAGCTTTCCGATATGCCCGACGCTGCTGAATTTCCAGAGCGTTTGCTGCCACTCTTCGATTTCGGCGATCATTGCGGGGACGTCGCCCGTGCGCCATTTCCGGCGGAGACTATCAACCAGCGGGGACGTCGACGGGCCGGTCAACAGACGAACGATCATGGCAAGATACTTCGGGCTGAGCTTTTCCCGGCGGGCGATGGCCTCCACCGTTTGCCCGTCGCGGGCGGCGAGCGATGCCGTTAGATACTTCCGCAACGGCAGTGCCCCGCCCCGATTTTTATCGAGCGCGATGCCCTGTTGCGTCACCGTTTCCGAGCCGCCGGATTCGGTGAATTGCTGATAGAACGCGCGAATTTCGTCGAGCGATTCGTTGGTCCAATCGCGGCGGGAGGTGTTCGGAGAGAAGCGGATGCCATCGGGAAGAAGGACGGCGTGATTGACAATTTCCTTAGCGGCGTCGAGGTACTTCGTCACCATCGACGGGGACATGACGAGCGAATTGCCGGTGTTGGTGAAGCCTTCGCCGGCGGCGCCATCGGCTGGGAATTCACGGGCGGGCTCCAGCGTGGGAACACCGGTGAGGTCGCGCACGGTGAAGGTGTATTCGGCGTTGTTCAGGCGGCGCAGGACGACCGGGCCCGGATCGCCCGCGCGGGCTTCGGCAGCTGTTTTCAGTGCACCGCGCACCCATGCCAACAACCGATCCCTCTCGGCGGCGGAAGGCTGCGGCATCGCCTTCGGCGGCATCTCCCCGAGCGATACCTGCTCGATGACTTTCTCCCATACTTTCGGGGTTTTCAGCACATCGACGGTCGACGCGAACCGCTCCAGATTCAAGTCCCCGGCGTGACGAGCGGCGGAGTGGCAGCCGAGACAGTACTGCTTCAGCAGCGGCTGCAGATCGCGCGCGAACGCATCCTGCGCGGGCAGCGCGGCTGGCAGCAGGCAGAGCGGTGCGGCGATCGCAAACAGGCGGCGTGTGTTCATGTCCGCTCCCATTTTGTGCCAGCAGCCGCGGGAGCGCAACGCGAATTTCGGGCCGCGTTGCAGGGGCGGACAGAGCCGCCCCTGCGCGAGGGATTACGCCTTGACGGTGTGGAACTCCCAGCCCTTGCGGAACGTGGGTTTCAGGAGTTTGTTCGCCTCGGTATTGTTGGTGATCCGCATCTTGTCCGGATCGTATTCCAGCTTGCCTTCGTGGCGCAGGGCGATAACGCCGAGCAGCATCCACTCGACGAACGGCGCGGCGACATCGAAGTTGGAACACGCCGGATCGCCGCCCTTGCAGGCGCGAATGAAGTCCCGCATGTGGCCGGGCGAGCGGGTGAGCATCGGCGCCGGCATCTTGTAGTCGCGCATTTTTTCGACGGGCAGCAGGCGCGTCACTTCGCCGTAGGTGCCGGTGGTGAGCAGGCCTTTATCGCCAATGAATACGCTGCCGTTGGGCGTGGGGAAGCGGAGTTCGCCACCGGCCGCCTTCAACGCATCGAACTGCGCGGAGTTGTAGACACGTCCCGGCGATTGGAAGTCGAACCCGGCCGGACGCGCGCCCGGACCACGTTGCGGCGCCTGCCCGGCAGGGGACCGGACGGACGGCGGATCGCCCACCCATTCGCCTTCGGGCACACCGGCAATCTTGGGGTTTTCCTTCATGCCGTCGTACCAGAAAACCTTGAGCGGCGGCATGTCACCGTAGGCGGCGAAGTCGAAGCGGATGACCGACGCTTTCGGGAACATGAACGGGCTGACGCCTTCCTTCTTGATGCACTCGACGCCAATGATCTTGCGCTTGGAGAGGTGCAGAGCCATGTTCGGCGCACCCAGAATGTGGCAGGCCATATCGCCCAGCGCGCCGCAGCCGAAGTCGTAGAACCCGCGCCAATTGAAGGGTTGATAGAAGTAGCCGCCCCAGCGATCGGGTTCGGTGCGTCCACCGGCGCTGAAGGGACGGTTGTCGGCGATGCCGAGCCACAAATCCCAATCGAGCGTGGGCGGGACGGGTTCGTCCTTCGGGATCGACGTCAGGCCTTGCGGCCACAGCGGGCGGTCGCTCCAGGCGTGGACTTCGCTGACGCTGCCCACATCGCCATTCCAGATAATCTCCGCGCATTGGCGCGTGCCTTCGTTCGAATAACCCTGGTTGCCCATCTGCGTGGCGACGCGATATTTGGCGGCGGCGAGGCGCATTTGGCGGGCCTCCCAGATCGTACGAACCAGCGGTTTTTGCACGTAAACATGCTTGTTTCGCTCCATGCACCACATCGCCGCGGTGGCGTGCATATGGTCCGGCGTAGCGACGATAACGGCGTCGATATTCGCGGCTTCTTTATCGAGCATCTTACGAAAATCGCGATGCGTGCTGGCTTTCGGGAACGCCTTGAAACTTTCGGCGGCGCGGCGGTCGTCGACGTCGCAGAGGGCGACGATGTTTTCCGTGGGCGAAGCGGCGCGAATGTTGCCGGCACCTTGGCCACCAGAGCCGATCGCGGCAAAATTCAACTTCTCATTCGGGGATTTATACCCCAGTGCCTTCAGCGAAGGGGTGCTGCCAAATCCCTGCGAGGGCACCGCCCCTGCCAACAATCCGCCATAGAAAAAGTAGCGTCTCGAAAATGCCATTCCGTTCTCCTTTGTCCAGCCGTGGACATGCGCGGCGGACCGTCAACCGATATAGTGTCACGGCTGATGGAGGAGGGCAAGGAGCAACGCTACAGTTGCTTTAGAGGGGAGCGTTTTGTCCGCCTGAGTTACTTTCGCGATCGATAAAACTCTCGAAAGTAAGTTGGTTGCGGGGGCAAGATTTGAACTTGCGACCTTTGGGTTATGAGCCCAAACTTGAAATTGCCCTGGGTTGCCCGCCGTTGCCCTCTATGCCCCGAAGTTGTTGATCCGATTGCCCTAAGTTGCCCTCGAGTGCCCTCAGTTTGGCGACAGTTTTGGTGACACTGTGCCCCAGATTGCCCTGGGTTGCCCGCAAATTTGGTGACAATTTTGGTGACGATTTGCTGTCCTGACTTGGCTCGAACATTGCACAAGCTAGCTTTCATACTGGGGCTATTCTGGGCCAAGTTGGGTGGGAGAGTCAATCGAAACTTGATGCGCCTGGCAGGAGTGCGCTCTGAATCCAGCCGACGTGGCGAAAGTCTCGACGGTGTAGAGACTTTCCATCCGCCGTACAAATCGCCACCTATGATCGGGCTATCGATTCGCGCCGGAGACGGCGCCGCTCCACGGCCCACCCGCACGCCAGGTTTGGTCGAAAGGGGTATTCGCGGCGAGCGCCCCGAGTACTGGAACTGCGAAATTGGCAACCGCCGCTACAACGCTTCCGAGTTCTTCAGGTGCATTCGGAAAACGGCCACGCTTGCGGAACGCGGCCCATTGCAATTGGCGGGCCGCGTCGCCGCTGAATTCAGGAGTGAGTCCGACGGGGACGCTCTCGATTGTTGTAGACCGGTTGGCGAAAGTTGCCCGGATTGCGCCCGACAGCGTGCCGCCGTCGAAGTCGTACAGCGCCGCCAGAAGCCAGACATCAAAACAATCTTGAGCCGACTGTTGAGTAGACCCAGCATCGTCAGAGCCTCCAGCTTCTCGGCGATCACGGTTTCCTTGGGGTAAGCCCAAAGCGACGGCTGGGGCAGTTCCAAAATTGCCGGGTACGAAATCCGGGAAGCTGGCGGTGTGATCACGTCGCCGAAGCCGATATCGATTTGC
>JBIKOG010000095.1:0-27601 GCA_044358225.1 Bryobacteraceae bacterium
GCCCCCTCTTCGGCCAAACGGTGCTGGTCACCAGAGCCGAAGGCCAAGGCGAAGAAGGCAACCGCAAGCTCCGCCGCCTCGGCGCACATGTACTCGATATCCCGGTCATCGAAATCCAACCGCCCGAAGACCCCGCCCCCCTCCACGAAGCCCTGCACAACCTGAAGCTCTACGACTGGATCCTCTTCACCAGCGCCAACGCCGTCACCCGTTTCTTCGACGCCCTGTTCGCCCAGGGTAAGGATGCCCGTGCCATCCGCGCCAAAATCGGGGCCATCGGGACGAAGACCGCCGCCGCCCTCCACGCCCGCGGCATCGTGCCGGATAACGTAGCCACCGAAGCCGTAGCCGAAGGGGTCGTAAAGGCGTTCGAAAACGAAAGCCTCGCAGGCGCCCGAGTGCTCCTGCCAAGAGCCGCCGTCGGCCGCGATCTAATCCCAATCGAGTTCCGCAAACGCGGCGCACGAGTCGACATCGTCCCCGTCTACCGCACCGGAGTCCCGCAAGAAAGCGTAGAAAAACTAGCCCAGGTCGACAACGTCAACTGGATCACCTTCACCAGTTCCAGCACAGTAAAAAACTTCCTCGCGCTAGGCGGACGCCGCCTCCTCGATCAAGGAGCCAAGGCCATCTCCATCGGCCCCGCCACCAGCGAAACCATGCGCGCCCACGAAATCGCAATCGCCCTCGAAGCCGCCGACCACACCATGGACGGCGTCATCGCCGCCATCCACGCTGGCCACTAGCTTCCCTCCTGACTCATCAGTTAGTCAGGCGTTCATAACTGCTAGGGGCGGCCGGTCTTAACAGATTCGAGCAGGTCCCGGAGGATTGAGGCTTTTCGTTCCACAACGAGTTGAGGATCTTCCGCCTGCAGAAACTCGACTGCCTGAAAGTCGTCGCCCCTTTTTCGATTTTGGCGCGGCTCAAGTCCTTCTATAAGTACGGCCTCCATCGTCACAATAACTGTTTCGATATCGACGCTGAAAGACTCTTTGGCCAGGCTCCCATCCTGCCTTACCGGAAACACGCCAAACCAAGAGAATCGACTCCAACGTCCGTTAAGTCGATCGAGGGTGTGTTGAAAGAGCCGTTTGCCCAAGCCTTGATCCGTCACGCGCCCGACATAAACAACCCCTTGGTCGTCGTGAAGAAGATAAACGCCCTTTTGTTCTCCAAAATCTACTGCGGACGAGCCAATCTGTTGCTGGCCGAGGATACGTGGTTGCGAGATCCATGAAACCTTGTCGCGGGACCAGAACATGCCGAAGGCGTTGACAACGCCCGTTGTCGCCGAAACATTCTCTACGGTCGATTCGTTTTGGACGACTTGGCGCGTGCTCGCTAGCGAATATATCCCGCGCCCGACCCGCATGAAGGGGCTAAGTTGACCCTCCTTCTGAAATGAGACCGTTATCGTTGCCGCGACTGAATTTGAGGGGGTCGGGCCCAAGTCTTCCCGTAATGAAAGCTCAGAGATCTGCTCTGCGATGTCGGTGTAGTGCATGGGGCCGCCTGCCCGCTTAAGCACCTCTACAATCGCCTCTCTCCAACCCAAGTTAACCGGCATCAAACTCCTGTTCTCGTAAGCATCTTCGCACCGTCTATACCTTTATTCCAAGTTCCCGGCTAAACCCCACCCAATCCGCCCTCATCCTCGCCCGCGTCTTCGGCAACTCCGCGGACTTCTGGCTCAGCATCCAGCGTCGAACCGACCTCTGGAACGCCCTCCACTCCCCAACCGAGCGCAACCGAATCGACCGCGCCAAACCCCTCATCGACGCCGCCTGATCAACCCCGCAAATCCCGCTCCGGAACCCGAAACACACCCTTCACGCACTCCCCATTCCGCACCGCAATCTGGATGTGCGTCTTCTCCCAAATCCCCGATCCCGGATACGCCGCCGCGCCCTCCACAAACACCCCCCGAACCGTGTCAATCGGCGGGTCTCCAGCATCCGCCAGAATCGAATGCAACCTCTTGATAACCGCACAGTCAAGATTGCGGCGGAGGTGATCGGAGCTATTGGTCGGCAGCGTGCCTCCAACCCGCCGGGCACCTTCAAAGAGGCTCTCGTAGGCAATCCGGACCTGCTCTACTCCCGCTAACGTCGTAAGGTCTAGCCAGTAGCCGAGGTCCAGCACCGCCCCCACAACAAAGGGATCCCGAATCGTGGACGCCACACGAAGCTGTGACTCCTTCGCAAAGGCAATGGCCCGCCTGGGATTCGCTTCCCAAAAATAAATGCCCGGCCCCAGCCAATCGTAGTCATTCTTGCTCGCTCGAAATGGCTTCCCCGCCAGCAGTTCTTCCCCCACCTTGCGGTCGCACCCGTGGTAGCCCAGAACAAAGCTAAACGCTAACCTGTGCATTCGGCCGCTTACCGGTACTGCTTCGTTAGCTTTCCACCGCGCGTGTAGATCCCCTCTTTCACCAGGGTCTCCAACGCAATCTCCCGGGTCGCCGTAGTGCGCAGGTTGAAGGCCGCCGCCGCCCGCCGGAACCGCTCCACCGGATCCTCCACCGCCACTTTCTTCGTCCGCCCCACGCGCGGCGCCTTCGCCTTCATACTCCCACTCTACCACCCCAAAAACAGGTACCCTGAATACGCATGATGTGGCTTCTCCTCTTCGCCCTCAAGGTCCCTCTCGGCCTCGATACCCACATCCCCACGCCCCCCGATAACCCCCTCCGCGACGACTCCATCCGCCTCGGCCGCCAACTCTTCTTCGACAAACGTCTCTCCAAAGACAACTCCCTCTCCTGCGCCACCTGCCACGATCCCAACCTCGCCTTCACCGACAAAAATCCCCAGGCCATCGGCGTCAACCACCAAACCGGCACCCGCCGCTCCCCCCGCATTCTCAACCGCGCCTGGGGCACCAAATTCTTCTGGGACGGCCGCTCCCCCACTCTCGAAGATCAAGTCCTCCAACCCATCGCAAACCCAATAGAAATGGCCCTCCCGCTCAACGAAGCCCTCGAAAAGCTCAATCAGCTCGAAGACTATAAACCCATCGACGCCCCCAAACTCGCCAAAGCCCTCGCCTCCTACGTCCGCACCATCCTCGCCGGCAACTCGCCCTACGATCAATACCTCGCCGGCAACAAAAACGCCCTCACCCTCCAACAACAAAAAGGCCTCCAGCTCTTCCGCGGCAAAGCCAACTGCATCTCCTGCCACCTCGGCCCCAACTTGACCGACGAAGAACTCCACCAAACCGGCGTCCATCCCAAACCCCAGGAAAAAGGCATAAAAACCCCCAGCCTCCGCCAAATCGCCCAAGCCGCCCCCTACTTCCACGACGGCAGCGCGCCAGACCTCGAAGCCGTCATAGAACACTACAACAAAGGCGAAGCCGAAGACCCCGAAATCCGCCCCCTCAAGCTCACCGAAGAGGAAAAACAATCCCTGATAGAATTCCTCAAATCCCTCACCGGCGAGATCCGCGAAGGCCTCCAACCATGAAGTCCCTGCTGCTGCTATTCCAACTTTTCCAACCCGCCGACCTCGCCAAATTCCACGAACAACGCATCGCCCAACTCCCCCCCAACACCCCCCAAGCCAAGGAAGCCCACAAAGACCTCGCCCTCTTCTGGCTCCGCAACAACACCCCCGCCGAAGCCGAATTCCACCTCCGCCAGGCCCTCCCCGATCCCGAACTCCCCCCCTTCCTCGCCGAAGCCGTCGCCGCCCAGGGCCGCCCCGCCCAGGCCGAAGCCATCTTCAATGAGTGCCGCAAAACGCCCCGCTGCCTCGCCCGCCTCAGCCAATTCGCCCAGGCCCGCGGCGACGAAGAATCCGCCACCAAACTCCTCCGCGAGCTCCTCGATCTCGAACCCACCGGCACCCGCCGCAACGACTACGCCCAGGCCCTCCACAACGCCGGCAAAATCAAGGAAGCCGAAGCCCTCTACCGCGCCGCCATCCGCGAACAAAAAGCAGGCCACCCCGAAACCGCCATCACCCAAAATAACCTCGCCACCCTCCTAACCGCCACCGAACGCTACGTCGAAGCCGAACCCCTCCAACGCCAGGCCCTCGCCACGATGAAAAAAACATTAGGCCCCCGCCACGTCCGCACCGCCCTCGCCGCCAGTAACCTCGCCGACATAGTAAGAGCCCGCGGCCGCGAACCCGAAGCCCGCGCCCTCTACCAACAAGCTCTCACGGTCTTCGAAGAGCTCCTCCCGCCCAATCACCCCTGGACCCAGGAAGCCCGCCAAGCCCTGCAAAAACGCTAGCCAACACGACACCACCCACGGGGACACCCGCGGGCCGCAGGCCGGGTGTCCCCATGCGCCGTACAACCCCCGTCCGCCGCTACTTGCAACATCGAATGCCTGCCCCCCATCCCAAGCAGCACGACACAACCCACGGGGACACCCGCGGGCCGCAGGCCGGGTGTCCCCAAACGCCGTACAGCCTACTTCACCAACCCCTCATACAACCCCGGGCGCCTATACTTCAACATCGAATGCTTCCGCTTCGCATTCACCTCCATCCGCCCCATCACAATCTGATCCCCCTCGCCCTTACTCTCCGCAATCACCTTCCCCGCCGAATCAATCAGCAACGCCCGGTTCGGATGCACAAACGCCAGGTTCACCCCGTTCTCATACGCCCGCACCCGCATCATCAAATCGTTCATTTCCCCATACCCGCCCCACGCCGGAACAAAGATCGTATCAGCCCCCTGCAACGCCAATAGCCGCGCCGTCTCCGGCACCTGCCGGTCAAAACAAATCAGCGTCCCCCACTGCCCGAACTCCGTCTTCGTCACCGGAAACGAACTGCCCTTCGTATTGAACGGCTCATCGTTCATCGTGTGGCTCTTCGAATAATGCGACGCCACCGCCCCAGCCGGCGAAAACATCACCGCCGTATTGAAAACCTTCCCCTCCCGCTTCTCCGCGAACCCCAGCATCAGGTACACCCGCAACTCCTTCGCCAGCGCTCGTACCCGGTTCAACATCGGCCCATCCAACGGCTCCGCCGCCTCGGCCGCATACCGCTCCTGCGTCAACCCCGGCGTCCGGTGCTGATTCCCCACATACCCTTCCAAATACCCCTCCGGCGCCACAATCACCTGCGCCCCGCGCCCGGCCGCCTCCCGCGCATACCGTTCGAACTTGGCCAGGTTCGACTCTTTCTCCCAAGCCGTCGGCGTCAAACTCAAAGCCGCGACGACATACCCGCCCTCGGCCCCGAAAGCCGCCATTCCAGCCAACAGAAACAAGATCCGCATACCGTCCATCCTACGCCCTCAATCCATAACCCGCAGCAAGTGAATCCGCCCCAATACATCTCCCACCGCCACCACCCGCCCATCGCCCGATATCGCGCAATGCTGCACCACATCATCGAACGTAAACGACATCCACTCCTCTTCCATGCCCCACAGCTGCACCGTCCGCCCCACCGCTGTCACCACATACTTCCCGTCCAGCGATATCGACATCCCAGGCCCCCACCAGCACTTCCCCATCCGCCGCTTCTCCCACGCCTCCCCATGCCAATGGAGCCGTTGCAGCCCCTCCTCGCTGCTCCAATACGCCCCATAAACCGCCCCCGCCCCCAACTCCACATGCCGCAATCTCCCCCGGTACGAAATCCGCCCGCACTCCTCCCCATCGGCCAGCCGGATCAGCTTCACCGTCTGATCATTCTGCTCCACCGCCGCAAACAACCCGTCCGGCGAAATCCGGCACAACGCAGCCGCTGTGTAGTCGGGAAAATCGTTCCTTCCACCCCGGTCACATGGCGCAGGAATCCGGATCTGCGCCGGCAGCATCTCCCCGTGCTGCCGCTCCCTATCCCAAAGTACGTACTGCTCGTACGTCACCTCGAACATCACCAGCCGGTAATCCCGCGACGCACCCACCTGCTCCCCCCTGTCTCCCAACACCGCCGGCCACTCCATTTGTACCTTCTCCTCGGTCACCTCCGCCACCCCGGTCTCCACCCGCCACCGCACCAGCTTCTCCCGGCTCCAACTCACCGCCCACTCCCCGTCCGCCGTCACATGCAGATGCTCCACACCCTCGTGCCGCTCTCCCTCTTCCCCCGGTTGCTCTCCGTTCCACCACTTCACCAACCTGCTCGTATACTCACACGGAATCCCCACCACTCGCCCGTCCGTCCCGGCCAGCAGTGCCGCCTGCTCGCCCGTCAAAATGCGATGCATCGGTGCCCCGGTCCGCCCGTCCCGCACCCACATCCACGGCGTCTTTCGCTCCGTCGTGTACAGCCGGGACCCATCCCTGCTGTACACCGCCCGGTTCGGCGCCTCACCTTCCAACCGCCCCACCGTCGTCCCATCGCCCACGCGCACAATCTCGTTCTCCACCAGGGCCCTCCGCCCACCCGGATGCAGCGCAAACGCACCCGCGTTCAGCGCGTCCAGCTGCCGAATCCACGCAATCTCTCCCGTTCGCCACCGCCATGCCGTCACCTGCCCCAGGCTGTACCCCAACAAAATCTCACCCGCCCACAACAGCGAACAGTGTCCCCGCCTCCCATCTTCCACAATAGCCACCGCCGCCCCCCGCTCCATCACCCGTTCCACCTCCCCCGTCCGCCAATTCCAAACCTTCGTTTCACCCATGTAGTCCATCGATGCCGCCCGCATGCCCCGCACTCCCACCGCCACCACGTACGACTCGTGCATCGGCCACGGTCCCCCCGCCCCCTCCACCGTCCCGTCGTCGAATCCCAGAATCAACTCCCTGCCTGCCGCCAACGAATAAACCTGCTTCCCCGTCGCATGCCTCGCCGTTCGCGGCTCCCACTCCTCGTTCAGGTTCCACGCCATCACCCGCCCATCCCAAATTCCCAAATACAGCGTCCCATCCTTGCCCATCGCTGCCCCACTGATCGAGCGATTCGCCAGCCAACCCGCCAACAACGGCCCTCCCGGCACCGTCACCGTCCGGTGCAACAACCGCAACCGTTCCTCGGCCGACAACGGCCACACCGCCCCCTCTCCCAGCCGCGCCCGCACCTGCGCCACGATCTCATTCGGCCGCTCCTCCAGCGTCGGCCCCATCAATACCGCGAATTCCTCCCCCATCCTACGCCCGCAACGCCACCAACTGGTCCACCACATTCCGCACAAACAACATCCCCCCCGCCACCGCCGCATTCGCCCGCACGCCCTTATCAAACGCCCGATGCGTCGCCACGCCCTTAAACCCCGCAGGGCTAGCCTCCGCCAGCACCACCTGCCCCGTCTCCCTTACCATCAGAATCCGGTTCTTCACCAATAAAATCGACCCCGCCCCAAACCCCTCTTTCTCCCACTTCATCTTCCCCGTCTTCCACTCCACACACCGCAGCACCGCCCCGGTCTCCTGACGCCCGTGATACCCATACAAAAACCCGTCTTTCAACACCGGCGTCGCATAGTGGCACGACATCGAATCATCGCCAGCCCACACCTCCTTCGGCGCCCCCGAGCTCATATCCACCAGCACCGCCCCCGTCCCATAACTCGCCGACAAAAACACCTGATTCCCCGACACAATCGGCGTCGCCGCATTCACCGAAGCCGCCGACCGCGATCGCCACCGCATCTGCCCCACAACCTTCCCGGAAGAAGGGTCCAACACCGCCAACCCGGTCCTGGTAAAGAACACCGCCCGCGCCGCCCCGTTCAACGGAGCCACCACCGGCGACGAATACCCCGCCTCATCGCTCAACGCCTGCCAAACCGTTTTTCCCGTCGCGGCATCAAATGCCACAATCCCCCCGCCATTCACCCCGCCCACTCCCACCAGGACTTTCCCCTCAAACACCACCGGCGAACACGCCGCCCCAAAATACCCCTTCGGCGCCGAAAACTCCTTCATCGCCGCCCGCTGCCAAACCCGTTTCCCCGTCCCCGCATCCACCGCCGTTAACGTCCCCTCCGCCCCATACGTAAACACCCGCCCGTCGGCCACGCAAGGCGCCGCCCGCGGCCCCTCGTCAAACCCAAAATCATCCCGATACCCGGTCTCATAAGCAGCCTTCCAAACCGGCTTCCCGCTCTTGGCCTCCAACGCCTCCAACACTTCCTGCCCTCCCACCCGGTGAAACACAAACAACTTGCCCCCCGCCACCACCGGCCCCGCAAACCCCGCGCCCACCTTATACGTCCACGCCGTCTGCAACCCGCCACCACTCCACCCAAAATCGCCATCCGGGTAAAATCCGTTCCGCGCCGGACCCAGATGTTGCGGCCAATCCCCCGCCAGCGCAACCCCTGGCACAAGCATCTGAAGTGCGGCCCTCCGGCCCATCGCGACGTTGATCATGTCAACTATTCTGATGCACCGAGACGACCGGTTGGAATCTGTGTTGAAATAGTGCCGAAGTGAGGAGTCTGGATGCGTAAACGTAATTTTGTCGCAATGCTGTTGACCGGTGCCCTGATGGCCGGGTTCTCGGTGGTCTCCGCCTGGCAGGGCCCCGCCCCCAAATCGTCGGAAACCGTAGCAAAACCCCGTAAAAAAGCCTCTCCAGACGAGCCCGAAGCCAAGGCCCCTCAGCCCACCGACAAAGTCGAATCCAAGTTCAAGAAGAAGCCCGGCGAAGAACTCCCCGTCGGCCTCCCCACCTTTAAGAGCGATGTCGCCACCGTCTCGGTCGACGTCGCCGTCCTCGACAAAAACGGCCGCTTCATCCCCAACATCCCCCGCGGCAACTTCCGCATCCTGGAAGACGGTGCCCCCCAGCAGATCTCCGGCTACGTCGTCGGCGAAGCCCCCATGACCGTCTGCATGGTCATCGAATTCTCCAATTTGTACCAGCAGTACTGGTCCAACGGCTGGTATGAAACCCTCCAAGCCTCCTACGGCTTCCTGCAAACCCTGAAGCCGGAAGACTACGTCGCTATCGTCGCCTACGATCTCCGCCCCGAAATCCTGTCGGACTTCTCCACCGACAAAAGCAAGGCCATGGAAGCCATGCAGCGCCTCCGCATCGCCGCCTACTCGGAATCCAACCTCTACGACGCCCTCACCGACACCGCCGAACGCATGTCCGAAATCGAAGGCCGCAAAGCCATCGTCTTAATCGCCAGCGGCGTCGACACGTTCAGCAAGCTCACCTTCGACCAAACCCGCAAGAAAATCCAGCAGGCCGGCGTGCCCATCTACGCCATCGGCATCATGCAGGCCCTCCGCGAATGGCTCGACTCCCGCGGCTACATGGGCGGCATCCAACGCCTCGATTTCCTCCAGGCCGATAACCAAATGCGCACCTTCGCCCGCGAATCCGGCGGCCAAAGCTTCTTCCCCCGCTTCTTCGGCGAATTCCCTAACATCTACCGCGGTATCCACCAGGCCCTCCGCAACCAGTACGCCCTAACCTACCAGCCCACAAATCTCTCCAAAGACGGAAAGTACCGTAAAATCACCGTGCAACTGGTCAACCCCGCCACCAACGAACCCCTCCGCATCGTCGACGAAAAGGGCAAACCCATGAAGTACTCGATCGTCGCCAAGCCCGGCTATACCGCCCCCCGCGAAGTCGAATAGCCCAACGGCAAAGGCTTGTGGTTCCGCCCCCTCGGCACACTACCAATTGTGGGCCGTCCGACCGCGTAAAACCCCCGATTTTGTTGGTCCTCGAGACCGCTGCCGCGCCCCCAATTCGCCCGATTTGTCAAGCGAAACATCTCTCCCGGAATGAAGGTATTAGAGGCCTGTTGACACCGTTGTCATTCACCTGTTAACTTCCAATTCGGTCCTCTTACTATCTAATGCACTCGGTATCTGAAAGAACCATTGCGGCGCCTGCCAGGTTGCTGCTTGTCGATGATCACCCCGCGGGTCTAGCCGCCCGCACGTCCGTTCTCAGTGAGTTAGGGTTCGCTATAACCACCGCTACGTCCGCGGAAGCCGCGCTGGAGAAGTTCACTGCGGAACCTTTTCCTCTTGTGGTAACGGATTACAAACTGCCCGGCAAAACAGGTGTCGACCTCATTGCCGGAATCCGGGCCGTCTCGCCCGATGCCCGAATCGTCCTGATCTCCGGGTTTGTCGACGCGCTTGGGTTGACCGAACACTCAACCGGCGCCGACGCTGTGCTCACCAAGAGCGCAAACGAAGTCTCACAGTTAATTCGTGCAGTGAATCGGTTGCTCCGCCGCTCCGTGGCCAAAAAGCCCGGCAGCGTGCGGAAAATAGCGGTAAAGAAGGTTGGCTCGGCGGGTTGATGCGCCGCGCTGCGATATGGGTCGCGCTCTGCTCCGTGCTCATCACGGCGGTGCAGAGCGCGCCGCCCCCCGCAGCAAAAAAGAAGGCGGGCCCAGCCAAACCAGCCCCCGCCAAACCGGCACAAGCCAAGCCGGTCATCACCCCCACTCCCGGCCTCCCCGAAGACGCCATCGCCGAACGCTGGCTCCAATCGATGACGCTCCGCCAGCGCATCGCCCAGCTCGTCGTCATCCGCACCCACGGCAACATGGCCAACGTCCGCGGCCGCGAATGGCGCAATATCGTCCGCTGGGTCCGCGATTCCCAGGTCGGCGGCATCATCGTCGTCAACCGCGTCCGCCGCGGCGCTGTCGTCAAAGCCCAGCCCTACGAAACTACCCAGTTCGTCAACCGCCTCCAGCGCCTCGCCAAAACGCCCCTCCTCGTCGGTGGAGATTTCGAACGCTCCGTCTCCATGCGCTTCGACGGCACCATCCAATACCCCCACAACATGGCCTACGGCGCCGCCGGCCGCCCCGATCTCACCGAAGAGTTCGGCCGCATCACCATGCGCGAGGCCCGCGCCCTTGGCTTCCAATGGGTCTTCGCCCCCAGCGCCGACGTCAATTCCAACCCCGATAACCCCATCATCGGCATCCGCGCCTTCGGTGTCGACGCCGCCACCGCCTCCACCCACGTCCAGGCCTTCCTCCGCGGCGCCCACTCCACCCCTCCCCTCGGCCTCACCACCGTCAAGCACTTCCCCGGCCACGGCGACACCGCCACCGATTCCCACGCCGCCATGCCCGTCATCGCCAGCGATCGTGCCCGCCTCGACGCCGTCGAACTCGCCCCCTTCCGCGCCGCCATCGCCGCCGGGGTCGATTCCATCATGACCGCCCACATCTCTCTCCCCTCGGTCGACCCCTCCAACGTCCCCTCCACCATCTCCCCCGCCGTCATCACCGACGTGTTGAAGAAGGATCTCGCCTTCACCGGCATCGTCACCACCGACGCCATGGACATGGAAGCCCTCGCCCGCGAATACGGCAGCGCCGAAAGCTCCATCCGCGCCATCGAAGCCGGCGTCGACGTCCTCCTCATGCCCCGCGATCCCGATCAAGCCATCGAAGCCCTCGTCAAAGCCGTCGCCGCCAAACGCCTCACCCCCGCCCGCATCACCGAATCCGCCCGCAAAGTCCTCCGCGCCAAGGCCCGCCTCGGCCTCCAGAAGTCCCGCCTCACCGATGGCGACTCGATCCCCGACGTCATGGAAGACGAAGCCTCCATGGTCCACGCCCAGAAGGTGGCAGACGCCGCCGTCGCCGTCCTCCGCGGAGACCGCGCCCGCCTCCCCGTCGCCAACACCGCCGCCACCTGCGTCCTCGCCCTCACCGAACGCCGCGCCAACGGCCAGGGCGCCCAACTGGCCGACGAACTCAAACAACGCGCCCCCGCCATCCGCCTCGAACTCCTCGACCCCCAAATGCCCGAACCCGCCCTCGCCCAATCCCCCGATGGCTGCGAAACCACGGTCGTCGCCGCCTTCCTCGGTTTCGGCGGCTCCGGCAAGCTCAACCCCGCCTATACCCCTCTCCTCGATCGCCTCATGGCCTCCGGTAAGCCCGTCGTCATCGCCGCCCTCGGCAACCCCTTCCTGGTGCGCTCCTACCCCGCCACCGCCCTCGCACTTACAACCTACTCCACCGTCCCCGTCTCGGAAACCGCATTAGTCAAAGCGTTACTCGGCGAACTCACTCCCACAGGAAAGTCTTTTTTATGCTCACCATCACCTGGCTCGGACATACTTCCTTCTCCCTCCAATTGCCTACCGGAGAAGTAACTCTCGTCGATCCTTGGATCGACGGCAATCCCAAATTCCCCGCCGGCTATGAAATCACCCGGGTCGATAGCATCCTCATCACCCACGGCCATTTCGATCACATCGGTGGCGTCCGCAAACTAGCCGCTCAGTTTGCCCCCCAAATCTACGCCAACTACGAAATCTGCACCTGGCTCGGATCCAAAGGCGTGGCCAACGTCAACGGCATGAATAAAGGCGGCCGCGCCATTCTCCCCGGCGGCCTCGGCGCCACCATGACCCACGCCCTCCACTCCAGCGGCATCACCGAAGACGATGGCTCCATGGTCTACGGCGGCGACGCCGCCGGCTACGTCCTCCACCTCCCCGATGGCCGCAACGCCTACTTCGCCGGCGATACCGACGTCTTCTCGGAGATGTCCTTCATCGCCGAACTCTTCGCCCCGTCTCTTGCCTTCCTCCCCATCGGTGACTTATTCACCATGGCCCCCCGCGGCGCCGCCATCGCCTGCCGCCTGCTCGGCTATCCCGAAGTTATTCCCATGCACTACGGCACCTTCCCGCCACTTACAGGAACCCCCGCCGAGTTAGCCGCACTTACGGCCGCCAAAATAACCGAACTAACCCCCGGCGTCGCCCATTCCTGGTAGCGTAGCCGCCAAACCGGATTTCTCAGAAGTGCCCCTCGGCCTCTTCGAAACCCGTCCTGATTCGCCGCGTTCTCGGCGGCCTCCGCACCCCCACCTCCGCCGCCAGGTCGCCCTCGCCGGCACCCCGGTCTTCCTGCTATGCAAGCCGGACCACGTCGTTATCCGCCCGCAGTCAGTCTTCAAGTCCTTCCAAACTCGTCCTACGGCGTAAAGACCAGGATCGAATGAAGTTCCACCCGGTCCACCGTGCCCTTCCAGACGCCGTCCCGCCATTCGCCCGACGCCGCCCGCCCGCCGGGCTCCACCGTCACACGGGCGGGTTTGGCGGGCAGCCGCAGGCTGATCCCGATCGGACCCACCGCAGGGATCGAGTCGATCACGGCGTACTCGGCCGCCACCTGCATCCCGGTGTTGTTCAGCAGGTGGAGCAGCAACTGCGGGCCCTTCCGCCGCAGCACCGCCTCCACCGAAGGCGGCGCGTCCAGCGTCAGGTCCGGCGTGAAAATCGAACCCAGAACCTTGCCGATGAACTCGCGCGCTGGCGCGGCGTGGGCGGCGGCGTAGGCCACGCCCACCGGGCCATAGATGGCGGCGATCTGCCCCTTCCCCAGCCGGGACCGTGTCGCGGCTGGCATGGCGTCCCGCGTGGTGTCGTAGGCAGGGTAGCGGTTCTCAATCACCTCCGCCGTGCCCGCCTCGATGTCCTGCCACAGGCCGGTGATGTTTGCGAATAGCTCGCCGCCGGGGATGTAGGCCTCCTTCTTGGCCGCCGTGCCGCGTTGAGTAACTGGTAACTCCGGCGCGAACAGCGCCGCGTTCTCCGCGCCGCACAGGAGTAAGTGGCCGCCGCCGCGGACATAGTCGAGTAACTGGGCCTTCACCGCCAAGCCAATATCCGGCCAGTCCGGCAGCACGATGCACCGGTATGTCTGAACGGCCTCCGCCAGCCGCCATTCGGGGATCACGTCCACCGGCACATGGAGCGCCGAGAGCGCGTCCACCAGCCCGCGGGCCGGCGCGGTATGCGCCCCCCACCCGCCGAACATCTTGTTCGCCGTACGGTACAGGCTATGCGCGGAGAACAGCACGCCGGTCGAAGGGACGGTCTCGGTCTGGTGCGAGAAGGCCTGCCGTTCGCGGCAGAAACGGGCCAGCCGCGCCATCACCGCGATCAACCGGTCGTCCATCCACCCGGCCCGCGTCGGCTGGTAGTACACCTGGAACCCGCCGCCCTGGGCCAGCACGACGGAGGCCTCCTGCTCCAGCTGCACGGCCGTCTTGTGGCTGAGCGGGATGACGCCATTGGGGTTGTGCTGGAAGCCCCACGCCATTAGGTCCCACGGCTTGCCGGCAGCCGACAGATAGCGGGACTCCAGCCGCGCGGTGGAGATACTGGCGTTGCCCAGATAGTCGCCACTGACAAAGTCGATGGGTAAGTCAGGCCGCTCGGGCATGTAAGTCGTGTACATCCAGTTACTGGCGATCTGGAAGCTCGGACGGTGGCGATGCAGCTCGTCGGCATAGTGCTTGACGTAGCGCCGGAACGCCTGGCGGTGGAAGGCCAGGAACTCCTGCCAGTAGGGCTCGGTGGGGCTCTTGGGCAGGGTGCGGATGCCGGTGGCCTTGGTGAAGGCCGCCGCCGCGGCGGGCGAATAGTCCGGCCGCACAGCCCAGCACTCCCCGTCGATCCAGGCGCCGTCCAGATTGTAGCGGTCCACCGCCTCCTTCAACTGGGGGATCATACGCGCGTCCGGGTAGGGGCCGAACAGGCTGGTGGCGTTGGGGTCCGGGGTGCCATCGGCGCGGTGCGCGGCCCACTCGGGATGCTCCTGGATGGCCAGCGAATCCCAGACGCCCGAGAAGTGGATGTAGAGGCCGATGTCGCGGTCGGCCGTGGCCTTGCGCCAGATGGCCAGCGAGTCGTTGACGATGTTGGCCGCGGGCCGGGAGACCTTGGACGGGTAGGCCATGTAGCCGACGTGGCCTTTGCAGTCGTACTGGAGGTAGTCGGGCCGAACCGCGTCGAGCAGGCGGGCAGCCATGGCGGGCGTCAGGTCGCGGCCGAGCGCCAGGTCGTTGTTGTTGGCGTGGAGGTCAAAGTGGAGCCCGAAGAAGGAGTCCTTGCGGCGTTTGGGCGCGGCGGCGAGCGGGGCAAGGGCGAGCGGGAGGAACTGCCTGCGGGTGAGTTTCATAAGGCGGCCTTTGGCCGACAGCATACGCCTGGAAGCGCCGGGAAGGAAGGGGCGATAATGGGAGCATGGCGCAAATTTTGGACGGCAAGCGGGTACGCGACGAGATTCTGGAGGAGCTGAAGCCACGGATCGCTCAGCTCTCGCGGAAGCCCGGCTTGGCCGTGGTGTTGGTGGGCAATGATCCGGCGAGCGAAGTGTACGTGGGCAGCAAGGTGAAGACCTGCGCGGAGCTGGGCATGGTGAGCGAGAAGCTGACCCCGCCGGCGGACATCTCGACCGAGGCACTGCTGGCCATTGTGCAGGAGCTCAACGCGCGGCCGGAGATCGACGGGATTCTGGTGCAGATGCCCCTGCCGAAGCACGTCGACACCCAGCGGGTGCTGGACGCGATCTCACCGGAGAAGGACGTCGATGGCTTCCATCCGACCAACGTCGGGAACCTTTCGATTGGCCGGCCCAGCCCTCGGCCGTGCACCCCTTCGGGGGTGATGGAACTCCTGCGGCGGGCCGGGATCCCGGTGGCCGGGAAGCATGCGGTGGTGGTGGGCCGGAGCGATATTGTCGGTAAGCCGATGGCGATGCTCCTGCTGCATGCCCACGCGACGGTGACGATCTGCCATTCGCGAACGGCCGACCTGGCGGCGGAGTGCCAGCGGGCCGACATTCTGGTGGGCGCCATTGGCCGGCCGGCGATGCTGACGCGGGCGCATATGAAGCCCGGCGCGGTGATGATCGATGTGGGGATCAACCGGCTGGACAAGCGGGAGGACGTGGTCCGGATCTTCGGCGAGGGGAGCGAGAAGGTGGCGGCGTTCGACAAGCGGGGCAGCGTGCTGGTGGGCGACATGCACCCCTACGACGCGGCGGAGCTGTCGAGCCATTGGACGCCGGTCCCCGGTGGCGTGGGGCCGCTGACGATCGCCATGCTGATGGTGAACACGGTGGAGGCGGCCGAGCGCCGGCAGGCGTGATGCCGCGGGACGCGTTCGGGTCTGCTCTGCATTGTACTCGGAAGGGCTTCGGCTTCAGAGTCGTTCCGAGTAGCGTGCGGTGGCCCATTGGGGCGAGGGTGGAGGATTTGGGCTGATGCTGCAGGTGGCGCTGACGGGCGGGATGGCGACGGGGAAGGGCTTTGTCGGCTCGGTCTTCGAAGAGCTGGGCTGTTACCGGTTGGAGGCCGACCGGTTGGGGCATGAGACGCTGCTGCCCGGCGGGGCGGCGTTTGGGCCGGTGGTGGCGCTGTTTGGGCGGGGCATCCTGGGCGCGGATGGCTGCATCGACCGGCGTCGTCTGGGGGCCATCGTCTTCCCCGATCCGGCCCGGTTGGAGGCGCTGAATGCCATCGTCCACCCGGCGGTGGAGGCGCTGCGGCAGGAGCGGGTGGCAGGGTTCGCGGCGGCCGATCCGGACGCGATTGTCATCTGCGAGGCGGCGATTTATGTGGAGACGGGCGCCTGGCGGCGGTTCGACAAGGTTGTCCTGACGGTGTGCGGCCGGGAGTTACAAGTGGCGCGCGCCATGGCCCGGAGCGGCTGGACGCGGGAGGAGACCGAGGCGCGGTTGGCGCGGCAGTTTTCCGACGAGGAGAAACGAAAGGTCGCTGACTACGTCATAGATACGTCGCTGTCGTTCGACGACGCGCGGCGGCAAACCGTGGACGTTTATAATCAACTCAGAGGCCTATGAAGCGCTTCCGTTATCTCATCATGGCTGGCATATTTGCCGGCGCGTTTGTGTACTTGACGTCGGTGGCGAAGAACCGGTTTCTGCCGGCGTCGGGGAGCCTACGGGACACGCCGTTGTTCCAGGAGGCTCGGGTCAGCGGGGCGGGGTTGAGTTCCGATGAGCTCAACAACATCGACATCTACAAGCAGGCCCGGTCGGCGACGGTGAACATCTCGAGCACGGTGTACCGGCGCGGGTGGTTTTCGGAGCTGATTCCGAGCCGCGAGACGGGGTCGGGGTTTGTGATTGATGGGGAGAAGGGACTGGTTCTCACCAACAATCACGTGCTGGCCGGCGGGCAGAAGATCGTGGTCACGTTCAGCGATCAGAGCAAGTACGACGCCGAGGTGCTGGCGAAGGATCCGGGGAACGATTTGGGGCTGCTGCGGATCACGCCGCGGAAGAAGCTGCCGTTCCTGCGGCTGGGCGAATCGGAGGGGTTGCAGGTGGGGCAGAAGGTGCTCGCGATTGGCAATCCGTTCGGGTTGGACGGGACGTTGACGACCGGGATTATCAGCAGTTTGAACCGGACGATCCGGGACGAGGGCAACCGCGAGCTGGAGGGCATGGTGCAGACCGATGCGGCGATTAACCCGGGCAATTCGGGCGGGCCGCTGTTGGATTCCCAAGGCGCGGTGATTGGGATCAATACGGCGATTTACGGGCCGAATGGGAACATTGGGATTGGCTTTGCGATGCCGATTGCCAAGGCCAAAACGATGCTGAACGACTACAGGGCGGGGAAGAGCTTCAAGCGTCCGTTCTTTGGCGTGCAGACGATTCTGGTGCAGGGCGAGTGGGCTGAGGCGCTGCGACTGCCGGCCGATGGCGGGTTGCTGGTGCAGAGCGTGCAGCGCGGGACGGCGGCGGAGCGGGCCGGCATTGTTGGGCCGCGCGAGTTCGTCATTATCGGGAACTACGAGGTGGGCGTGGGCGGCGATTTGATCATGGCGATCGATGGCCGGCCGTGCGAGGCTCGGGACGCGATTGCGACGGCGTTGGCGAAGAAGCGGGCCGGGGATGTGATGGCGTTGACGGTGTTCCGGAATGGCCGGAGTATGAAGGTCACCGTGACGTTGGGCGAGGCTCCGGACGACGGGCTGTAGGGTTTTCGTGGGCTGTCGCGTCCGGGGACACGCTCAAGCATGTCCCCGGAGGGTGTTATTGCTGCGTGGGTGGTGAGCTACGGGGTTGCGGGGAGCCAGGTCGTGGATTTGAGGAAGGCGATGAAGCGCTTCTGGACTGGCAGGGCGTGGTGGCCTCGGACCTGGGCGTAGCCGATTTTGCGGACCCCTGCGGGGGCGAGGGGGATGAGGGCGCAGCCGCGGGCTTCGGCGGCGGCCAGGGCGGGCACGATGGAGATGCCGAAGCCGTTGGCGACCAGCGAGAAGATCGAGGCTAGATGGTCGCCTTCGAAGATTTGCTGGAACTGAACGTTGGCGCGGTTGCAGACCGTTAGCACGTCGTCGCGGAGACAGTGTCCTTCGCGGAGGAGGAGCATTCGCTCACTTAGAAGCTGGGGGACGGCGAGGCTGGGACGGCTGGCCAGCGGATGTGTTTCGGGGACGGCGACCAGGAGCGGTTCGCGGAAGAGTTCGGCGCAGACGATCTCGGGCTGCTTGATGGGCAAGGCGAGGATGGCGATGTCGAGATTGCCGGTGCGGAGGAGGTCCAGCAGTTGTTCGGTGGTGCCTTCGTGGATGTCGAGTTGGACTTGCGGGGCGGCGTCGCGGAAGGCGGCCATGGGGCGGGCCATGGCGTAGGGGAGGATGGTCGGGATGACGCCGACGGCGAGTTTGCCGCTGTCTGGACACTGGAGGCTGGCCATCTCCTTCTTCGTTTCGCCTACGGAGCGGAGGATGTCTTCGGCACGGGGGACGAGGGCTTCGCCGTAGTGGGTGAGGCGGACGCAGCGGCCGAGGCGGTCGAAGAGCGGCACGCCGAGGGAGGTTTCGAGCTTCTTGATTTGCTGGGATAACGACGGCTGGGCGACGTTTTCCTCTTCGGCGGCGCGGACGAAACTACCGGTGCGGGCGAGGGTGAGGAAGTAGCGAAGCTGGTGCAGGTCCATCGTCTCTATTTTCCCTGAATGCAAGGGGCGGGGGGGATGGATTTACCTATTGGAGCTATAGGCGAATTTGCAGAGGACGATGAGTTGACCGGTATGGCGCTGGGTGTGTTCGGCGATGTGGGCGAGGAGAACGCCGAGCGGCGTTTCCAGACGCTGGCGGCCGATGTAGCGGGGGGCTTCGAAGTCCTTGGCGTGCTGGGCGAAGTGGTGGGCGGTTTCGTAGGCTGTTTTGATTTCTGCGATTAGTTGTTCCTTAGTGGCTCCGGGGGTGGCTTCGGCTTTGAGGAACTGGAGTTGTTCGTCTGTTAGTTGCTGGCCGTTGGCGTAGGTGATGAGGCGGTCGACGGAGCCGGCGAGGTGGCGGAGTTGGAAGCCGATGGAGCCGGCGGTGGAGTGGGTTTGCCAGATTTGTTCGTTGGTGAGATTGGCGGTCCAGTGGCGGATGTCGGCTTCGGATTGGTCGAGCGAGCAGCGGAGGAGGCGCGGGATGGGCGCGAGGGCGGTGTGGGCGCCGGAGAGCCAGGGTTCCATGGTTTTATGGTAAATCCGCGTCGGGGGGGACTCTGCGGGTCCCCCCGGGGTTGGTGGGCTTGCCGGGCCCTGGATATGGAGTTGTCAAAGAGCGTTGTGAGGCCTGCGACGATGGTGTTTTAAGATCGCGGCTTCGGGGGGGCGCTGCTCACGTCCTCCGGGTGGGGAGGGGCGGGAGTTTGCGTTCGTTGAGCGTCGGGTCGAACATCTTCTGGAGCCGGTCGCGCGAGATCAGGCTGCCGGGGGCGGGGGTGAACTCGCAGTAGAACTCCTGGCGGAAGAGGTGCGGGGCTCCTTTGCGGTGGAGTTCCACGAATTCCTTCGGGATTTCCGGGCAGTCTTCGACTGTGCTGAAGATCCTTGTCCACTGCGGGTCCTTGTCGTGCCAGAAGTTGTAGAAGAAGCCGAGCTGGCCTCTTGGCGTGGAGAGCATCCAGACGGCTCCGCCGGTTCTTGCTACGAAGGGCAATGTTACGGAGAAGACGGCGTCACTGACTACGGCGGCTTCGTCGAATATGAGTATGTCGGCGGTGCGGCTTGGCGCTGTTTGCGTGGAGTGGGATATCGCGTAGATCTTTGCCTCGTTGGGGAGGAGGATCGAGTGCGTGTAGCCCGGGACTCGGCGCTTCGGGATTTTTAGTAAGCTGGCGAAATCCATGGCGCGGGCTAGGAGTTCGCCGCCTTGTTTTTCGGTGCGGGAGACCACCACGATCACCGATTTTGGGTGCTCCAGGGCGTAGTGAAGGGCCTTTAGCGCGATCACTGTGCTTTTGCCCCACTGGCGGTTGCAGCAGAGGATGAGTCGTTTTGATTTCGCGTCCAGGACGGTCTGCTGGATTTTGTTGGGCTTGAAGTTGAAGGTCTCCTTGGCCCATTGGGAGGGTTTGGGGAGTTTTTCGGTTTCTTGTGTTTTTGGGCACACTTCGCCTGTCCACCGGGATGTGTCGAGTTCCTCGGGCGGGGGCCGGAGGGGGTTCCAGTGGGCTGGCATGGCGTTGTTAGTTGGGCTCCGGTTTGATGACGACCAGTTTTCGGCCCGGGAAGAAGTACTCGTAGGCTTCTCGGGTGGCCTCGGAGGGGTCGTCGGTGAAGAGGGGGTTTTCGGTATCCTCTTCTGTTTCAGTAGCTTGCGATTTTTCTTCGTCGGTTCGGTTGTAATCGGCTTCCTCGGGTTGGGCGGATTCGGGTTGCGTGCCCAGTTGGGGGAAGTTTTGGTTCACGTAGCGCAGACGCTTTTCGAGTTTGGCGATGCGGGCGTGGAGTTTGTCGATCTGGCGGTCGAAGATGGCGTCGGACTTGGCGAGGGCCATTGCCACGTTCATGGCGTGTTCGACGGGTTTGAGCTCGTCGGGGAGGTTGACGGGTTTGACCTGTTCGCCGATGAGGGCGCGGTTCCAGGTGGAGGCTTTGATGAGCTGGACGCGGGTGAGGTCGTGGCGGGCGATGGCGATTTCGCGCACGATGTCCAAGGGGACCTGGCCGATGGGCTGGTAGAACTTGATGAGGTTGTGGAAGAGCTGGAAGAAGGGGCGGGAGTCCTCGTTGCAGAGGATGGCCGGGTGGGGCTCGGCGAGGTGGCGGAGGGTGGTGGAGCGCTGGCCATGTTTGAGGCCGTTGGCGCGGGAGCGGTCCTTGCCTTCCTGGGTGGTTGGGCCTTTTGACTTGGCGCCGTTTTCGCGGGCGATTCTTGCCTTCTCTTCCGGGGTGATCATGCGTTCCTCTTTTCGTCTGGAAATGCAAAAGGCCCGCTGCTGGTGGGCAGTGGGCCTTTATGGGAGACGGTATTCCGTCCCCAATCTCAAACTAACATGGAGCGCAAGGGGTTTCGGGCCTTTGGGGGAAAGCGGTGTTGCAAATAAGGGAGATATAGATTTTCTCGGGCTGTGACTGGCGATCGGAGGGGGACTCTTATCGGGGTCTGCAAAGAGATTGGGCCGCTTGGATGCATACCCGGATGTTCTGGTTTTCCCCAGGCCGGTGGCATTCGCCGATGGCTGGACGGATGTTGCGCCGCATCCGATCGTGTTGGCGGAGACGTTGCCGCCGTGTCTTCCGCTTTCGCAGAATTAGGCGTGCACTCCCGGGATGAGAACAGGCGGCGGAGGCGCGAAGCGGGCGGCTTGGACGTAGTTTGCTACCCGTTCGTAAATCAGGCAGTTGCCACATATTGACACATTGTGGCGAGCGCGGTATTGATTGGCTATGGCTACAAACCGCACCACCGTTCACGTTTCGATCACCCCGGAGCTGGATGCGTTCCTTCAGTCGCGTGTGGAATCTGGCCGATATCAAACAACCAGCGAAGTTGTTAGAGAGGCTCTGCGACTTCTTGAGCGCCACGAGCTAGAACGCGATCACGCATTTCAGCAACTGAAGTCCAAGCTGGAACAAGGAGCGGCGGAAGCTGAGCGCGGCGAACTCCTGGATGGCGATGAAGTTTTTGAAGAGCTCCGCGAGATGATCGAGGAACGTCGTCGTTCACGGGCCGTCAATCTGTGAGGAAGCCTTTCGTCCTTACTCCGACGGCAAAGGCGGATCTTCGCGATATCCTCCTCGATCTCGCAGAAGACAGCCCTGATGCTGCCCAACGCTTACGGGAGCGTTTGTACGATGGATTCCACACGCTTGGCCGTTCCCCTGGCATTGGCCATTATCACGAGGAATTGCTTGGTCGAAGATACCGCTTCTGGAATCTCTACCCGTTCGTTGTGGTGTATGCCTGGGAGGCAAGTCCCATCCAAGTCGTTAGTATCGTTCATGGAGCACGGGACCTGGCTACGTTTCTCACATTGAGAGCAGAGATCGATTGAGTTTGCCCCGCCTTTCTCTGATGGTTTCCGTTTCGGCTAGTACCGTTTTCGGGGTGCAGGTCACTGTCGATGTTGGGGACGTCCCGTGACCTGCGAGGCTGGCATTCTTCCCGAACGGAGCGCGGCCCATCACTTTGATCCGTTGAGGCTCTTCAACACGGCGCGGAAACTTTGAAGGCCAGCTTCGAGATTCTCGATGATTTCCTCGGCCAGTTGGTCGGGCTCCGGCAGGTTATCGAGATCGGTCAGGCTCTTGTCTTTGAGCCAGAAGATGTCGAGGCTGGTCTTGTCTCGGGCGGTGAGTTCTTCGTAGGTGTACTTGCGCCAGCGGCCTTCGGGGTTCTTTTCGGCGTCCCAGTCCGGTTTGCGCTTGTTGCGGTTTTGCGGGTTGTAGCACTCGACGAACGGGGCGAGGTTCTCGTAGCGGAGCGGCTTCTTCTTCAGCGTGTGGTGGATGTTGGTACGGTAGTCGTAGTACCAGACCTCCTTGGTCCACGGGTTCTTGCTGGCTTCGCGGTTATCGAAGAATATGACGTTCGCCTTTACGCCCTGAGCGTAGAAGATGCCCGTGGGGAGGCGGAGGATGGTGTGGAGGTCGGTGGTTTTGAGGAGGTTCTGGCGGACGGTTTCGCCGGCGCCGCCTTCGAAGAGGACGTTGTCCGGTACGACGACGGCGGCGCGGCCGGTGGTTTTCAACATGCTGCGGATATGCTGGACGAAGTTGAGCTGCTTGTTGGACGTGGTGGCCCAGAAGTCCTGCCGGTTGTAGGTAAGGTCGTCGGTTTCTTCTTCGCCTTCGTCGTTGGTGAAGCTCATGGAGCTTTTCTTGCCGAAGGGCGGATTGGCGAGGACGTAATCGAAGCTCTGCGGGCTGGCGGCGACTAGGGCATCGTTGGGGGAGATCATGACGTCGCCATCGATTTCGCCGATGTTGTGGAGGAACATGTTCATGAGGCAGCGGCGGCGGGTGCCGGCGACGATCTCATTGCCATAGAACGTTTTGTACTTGAGCTGCGCTTTCTGGGCTTTGTCGAGCGAGTAGTTGGCGGGATTGGTGAGAAAGTCGTAGGCGGAGAGGAACAATCCGCCGGTGCCGCAGGCGGGGTCGGCGATGGTCTTGCCGGGTTCGGGACGGAGACATTCGACCATGGCGCGGATGAGGGCGCGGGGGGTGAAGTACTGTCCGGCGCCGGACTTGGTGTCTTCGGCGTTTTTCTCCAGGAGGCCTTCGTAGATGTCGCCTTTCACGTCGGCGTCCATGCGGAAGAAAGCGAATCTTTCTTGCTGTGCGGAGCAGATGTTCGATCGAGCGAGTAATAAAGAGTGCGGAAGCGGGGTGATTGCCTCTCGCGGTACCTTTGGGAAATTCGTAGACTAAAGGCCAGAGGTTCGATTTAACAACTTCCCAAAATCGAACACGCCCCGCCTTAAAAGGGCGGGCAGACTGGCGGATGGTTTTCGGAGTTCTATCAATCTCTCGAATGGGCTACCGGACGACCGAGTTTCTGACCTGCTCCGGGTTGCGTGACGGTGTGAAACGGAGAGGCGCTGATGACGAGGCGTTCAGAGGGCTAAACAGCAAGCCGCCACTGCAGAGTGGACTACGTAGACGAGGCGGAGCAGATTCCTGCTTCCTTAAGAGGATCCGAATTTGAAAGAAACGATCGAAGATGCGATTGCCGGGCGCATACAGAGTTGTCGAAAACGATACGGTCCCTACTACGATGTTGTTCTCGATCAAGCAAAAACTGCCGTGGTCATGGAAATGCATCGCGAAGGCGAACTCTCGTCCAGATTCTCAGCTGTGTTTGCCGCGGTTCAATTAGGCCTCCGTGACGAGCTCACCGAATACGTTGACGATGATCGAGATGCTTTTCACTTTCTGATTCACGCAGCGTTGTTGATCCAAGCTGGAGTGACGACGCAATAGTGTCATGTTGGCGGTTTAAGCTTAACCTTCTGTCTCGGGCCTGCAACGAGACGATGTCTGGCGTGTTGAGTGTCATGCCGTGTTATTGCTTCTGGTAACTGGATGGCTTTCGCGTTTGTCAGGGTCTCAAAGCCGGGTCATTCGGTACTTCCCTGCATATCCGATGTCATATGCTACAGGCGGGTATCATTTGAGTGGAGGGGTGATTGCTATGAAGGGCGGTTTCATGCCTCCCGGGCGTGCACATATTGCGAAGAAGGGTGCTGGTTATTGCGATGTCTGATAAGCGATTACTAGACTGCCTAGGTGT
This sequence comes from Bryobacteraceae bacterium, assembly GCA_044358225.1. Lineage (GTDB taxonomy): Bacteria > Acidobacteriota > Terriglobia > Bryobacterales > Bryobacteraceae. Next base: position 24,225 of record JBIKOG010000095.1, read on the forward strand.
GGCCCATTCCGGCCGTGTTGTGCAGGTAAAAAGCTTGTCTGCGGACAATCCCACTGCTTGGGGCGTGCTAGAACGGCAGTCCGGAAGGCTGTTGATTGTCGCCCTGAATCGTGAACTTGCCCAGGACTGCCCCGTTTCTGTGTCTTTTTCTGGTTGCATGTTACTTGGTCATATTGTCGGTACAGAAACTCCTAGCAGTTCTAAAGGAAGAGAGATGCCGGTACAGGTCATTCAAGTTTATCAGCGGCTGGATTTGGAGGAGCTCGGTTCGATACTGAAGACTAATTGGCACGGCACGACAACGTGATTAGCCGCCTTCGCTCGTAAACTGCCTTGTTTTCAAACGAACTGCACCGGACCTTGAGCTAATTTGGACAGCCGTGGTACTAGACAGGATGACGCGTGAGTGTTTGAGTGGGCCGCTACTGAAGCTTCGTTCGGTGTACACACGGCCCTGCCCTCATCTGCGACGTCGGGGCGAAAAGTGTCTTCGCAGTCCTTGGTCCAGTGGATTGTGTCCTTGGCGGAACCTACCCTACTCCACCCTGACCTTGCTTCCTTTTCGGTCGGTGCTGATTTGGACAGGCAGGACCACAAGAAGCAGTGTATGCGGGTGCATTACAGGATTTGGCTCGTGCTGGATCAGGGTTGATTCCCTGTAGTCAGCCGATAGCCCGGTTGCTACCATTCATCAGTGAACGAATCTTGCAAACCCAGTTTCGGTTTCAGTAATACCTAAAAAAGCAACGTTTTGTCCATCGAGACTTCATCATGTCCTGTGGTCATTTTGTAGCCAATTCAAATTCGAGGAGTAGGTCGCGATGTCAATGTCGTTAATTCGGATTTTGTTTGTGTTTTCTCCCGTCCTAAGCATTTTTGGGCAAGACTCCGCCTCAACGTTTACTATAAACACTGGTGGGACCGGGGTAAATATCGGTACTCTCACTTCCTCTGGTCGCCCGCATTTATCCGGCGGTAATCTACCTGGAGCACAGACCCGTGGTTACGCTTCCCAGTGTTTTACTCCAAACGCATCGGGGAGTTTCACCTTTGGCGTGTCAAGTGCCAGCTATGACCCTATCATGTTTTTGAACTCGACTTCGTTGAACCCGAATAACGTCGCAACTAATTTTATCGCTGGCAACGACGACTCTAACGGTACTGCGCCGTCTGGAAGTGGCATAACTATAACGGCTTGTGGATCGTCGCCACAACGGTGTCCTAAACTGATCGCTCCCTTGGTAGCGGGTACGACGTACATCATTACGATTTCCACTTATGGCGTGTCTACTTCTGTCCCTCTTCCCGCAAATGGGTATGTTTACGGTCCACCATTTTCATTGACCGCCTGCCCCGCCCCTGCAACGGCCGTTGCTCCAACTGTCTCTAGTATAAGCCCCTCATCCGGCAATGTGGCTGGCGGAACTGCCGTAACTATCACCGGTACTGACTTTACTGGCGCGACGGCAGTGACCATAGGCGGGACGGCGGCAACGGGCGTGACGGTGGTGAACGCGACGACGATCACGGCTACGACTCCGGCGGGAACAGCGGGAACGGCCAGCGTATTGGTCACCACGCCTGCTGGCACAAACTCCGGGAACGCGCTGTACACGTACGGCAACGTCGATTTGGTTCCGTCGATCTCTAGCGCGCCCTCTTCGCTCCGGGCTGGGACGCGGGGCTCGCTGATACTGACGGTCCATAATAATGGCGCCCTTGGGCATACGGGACTGGTGACAGCGACACTGTCTGTTCCGGCCGGGTGGGGTGAATTGGCAATTTCTGCGCAAGGTTGGTCCTGCACGCCAGCAGTGGCGGGTTCGACGCTCTCTTGTACGCGAAACGATTCGGTTGGAGCCGCAGCATCTTTCCCTGTCATCTCTGTGACGGGCACGGTACCGCGCAATTCGTCTTCGCAAGTGTCGGTAAGCGCTACGGTAACTGGCGCCAACGAAGCACCTGCCTATGCGGGAAACAACACCACCACTGCTACGCTCTCCATCAACCAGAACCGTGGGTTGGGGACCTTCTCCTGCGTTGGGAATGCGGGTGTGCCGCCGATCGTGCGGGCCGAAGGGCTATCGGAGCTGGTCGGCGATCTGGTGCTCAATTGCACTGGTGGTGTTCCGACGCCTTCCGGTGAAGCCGTGCCACAGGCGAACGTACAGATCTTCCTGAACACAAATATCACCAGCCGGTTGACGAGCGATCCGTGGAGCGAAGCTCTTTTGATGATTGACGAACCAAGCTCCGCGGCACAACGCTACTGCTCGCAGAACGGCGGATGTTCGGCGACGGGCGTGGGTGATAGCATCGCGGGAACAGATGGAATCGCAGATGGTGTTGATTACGACGCCACATCCGGCAGCGTTCCCAATGTGTTTCAGGGGCGCAACGCTGGAGCCAATTCGATCGTTTGGCTTGGCGTTCCGATTGACCCGCCAGGTGAACTCGGGACCCGCGTGATCCGCATCACCAACATTCGCGCCAACGCGAATCAGCTGGGCGTGTCGAGCACCCTAATCCCGACGCAGATCATTATGTTCGTGTCCGTTACCGGCACGACTTCGGTCCCGATCAACAACCCGCAGCAGACTGTTGCCTTCATTCAGCCGGGCCTGAGCTTCAGCACCCGCCAGGCTGTGAACAGCTACCTGCAGTGCGTGTCGTTCAACTCCGCCGCCGCGACGGACAGCAGCAAGGCTCTGGTCAATGGCATGGGCACGATCGTTCGCTTCAGCGAAGGTTTCGCCTCGGCCTTCAAGCGCCGCAACGCCGCTGCTTATGTTGACGGTGACACCTCGCCGACGCCCGTCGACCAGAACGTTCCTGGCGCCATCTACAACACGGAGACTGGTTTCCTGAACCAGACGCCGTCGATTGTGACTGGTTCCTCGGCCAACGGTTTGGCTGCTGCTGGCTTGGCTGATCACGGCACCCGCCTGATGGCTCGCTTCGCGAACGTCCCGGCTGGTGTGGTTCTGTACGCCTCCTTGTACCCTGTGTCGACCTGCTCGGATTGCGGCCCGTCCAGCCGTCCGGCGATCACCTCGGTTCGCGCGGCGACGAGCTCGACCACGACGATGGCCCGGTTGGTTACGACCGATGCCAACGGCGGTGGTTCGTTCTCCCGCGTCACGGGCACCAACACCTCCTCGTTCGACTTCGGCGCCGCTTCGGCTCCGATCGCTCTGAACAACGGTGCGGGTATGGCCGTGTGGGAAGTGCTGCAGGCCGATCCGTTGACCTCGCAGACCTATGAGTTCGGCATCGGTGTTTCCTACGTTGCCAACACGTCCAACAACCTGCCTGGCCTCGGCTCGGCCACGGTTGCCGGCAGCTTCGCGCCGCTGAGCACCGTGACGACGCAGTCG
>JBIKOG010000008.1:0-84364 GCA_044358225.1 Bryobacteraceae bacterium
CAGGGACTTGGGAAGCATGATTGTGGCTCCTTCAGCCCTAGCGTACTACATACGCACGGACTCATGCCGCAAAAAAAGAGAATCGTCGATTCCCCACTTTCATGTCGCACACCCGTCTACGAGGTGGCGACGGAGCCCATCGTGACCCGGAGCCAGGAGCATGCGGCCCGGACCGCCTTACTGGGCGCATCCCTGATCGCAGCGCGGCATCCGGATTGGACGATAGACGAGGAAGGGCATTCCGGCTCGCCGGCACGGGTGATCGCGCAGCGCGCCCGGGAGTGGAGCGCGCAGCTCGTGGTGGCCGGCTCGCTGGGTCACAACGCCATCGAGCGTGTATTCATCGGCAGTGTGTCCCACAAGATTGCGAACGAGGCGCCCTGTTCGGTGCGAATCTCGCGCGGCCGGCGCCAATCCGGGGGACTGAGACTCCTACTGGCCTACGACGCGCGCCTGGGCGCCGACAGGGCCGCGGCGGCGGTCGCGTCACGCAACTGGCCGAAGGGAACGGAGATCCGTTTGGTGATGGCTGTCGACGACGACGAGCGGCCACTGGGAGAGCCGGAAGGCCTGTCGGACCGCGGGTCCGTCGAGGTGTTGCTTGCTCCCGTCGTTGAAATGCTGCAGGAAGCGGGGCTGGACGTTTCCACCACCATCCGGGAAGCAGACCCCGAGCAGCTCATTCTGGACGAGGCCGGCCGCCTGGAGGCCCATTGCATCTTCGCCGGCAGTAACGATCATTCCCTCGTCGAGCGGCTGCTTCTTGGTACGGTGTCAGGCGCCCTCCTCTCTCGCGCTCGCTGTGCGGTAGAGGTCGTCAGATGAAGCCGGCCACCGGCCCCAATGGCGCGGACGCCAACGGAGCACCGTTTTCCTCACCGCCCGTCGACTGGCATGCGCTGCCGGAAGCCGAGGTGCTCAAAAGACAGGAGTCCTCCCCCGAGGGGCTTCGTGACGAGCAGGTGGCCGAACGCCGTCGTGAGTTCGGGATGAACGTGCTGCCAAGCAAGGCGCCGCCCACGCTCCCCGTCATTTTTTTCAATCAGTTTCTGAGTCCATTGATCTACGTCCTGTTGGCGGCGGGCGTCATCGCCATCGTCATGGGGGATGCTTCCGACGCCGGCTTTATCTTCGGCGTCGTTCTGCTCAACGCCGGACTCGGCGCGTACCAGGAATGGAAAGCCGAGCGCAGCAGCGCCAGCCTTCAGCAGCTCCTGCGCATTACCGCGCGAGTCAAACGGAATGGCGATTTCGTGGACCTCCCGGCGGAGGAGATCGTTCCCGGCGACTGGGTTCGGCTGGAGTCCGGGTCCAGAGTCCCAGCCGACCTGCGCATCCTGGAAGCCGGCGGCCTGGCCGTCGACGAAGCCCTGCTCACCGGGGAATCCGTGTCCGCCGAAAAGGGGACGGGCATCCTGGACGAGGGCTTGCCGGTGAGCGACCGCAGGAACATGGCGTTCGCCGGAACCATCGTCGCCACGGGCCGCGCGACGGGGGTTGTGGTGGCCACGGGGCTCCGGACCGAGGTCGGAAAGATCGCCAAAAGCGTCACCTCGTCGCAGCCGGCCAAGCCGCCGCTGGTGATTCGGATGGAGACGTTCGCGCGGCAGGTGAGCCTGGTGACGCTGGCCGCCTGCGTACTGCTGGGCGGCATCGCCTTCTCTCAGGGAATGCCCGCGTTCGACGTGTTCTTCCTGGCGATTGCGCTGGCTGTCGCCGCGATTCCGGAAGGGCTGCCCGTGGCGATGACGGTGGCACTGTCGGTGGCCACCCTCCGCATGGCGAAGCGCAACGTGATCGTTAGAAAGCTGACCGCGGTGGAAGGGCTGGGAAGCTGTACGTTCATCGCCAGCGACAAGACAGGAACGCTAACGCTAAACAAGCAGACGGTGCAAACGCTGTGGCTGCCGTCAGCGGGCCTGTTTCGGATGAGCGCGGAAGCGGAGGCGGCGGCGCCGGAGGGGACCGAAGAGGTCTGCCGGCTGGCGATGATCGCCAGCGAAACGGTCGCGCGGGTTGAAAAGGGGGAGTGGGTGTTCGCGGGCGACGCCGTCGATGCGGCCTTCTGGCGGCTGGCGCTCCGGCTGCAGATCGATCCCGCGGGAGTGACGGCCATTCGACGCGTGGGAGAGATCCCATTCGAATCGGACCGTGCCTACTCGGCGACGTTTTATCTGCTCAACGGCGTGATCCACGTGGCGGTGAAGGGCGCGCCGGAAGTGGTGCTGGCCCAATGTCATGGCGGTGTGGGTGACTTGCCGCGCCTGGCCGAAGCGGAGGACGCCATCGTGCAGCTGGCGGAATCGGGGCACCGCGTCATGGCCATCGCGGCGGGCGTCGTGGCCCGGCCGCCGCAGGGACGCGAACTGGATGAGCGCGATCTGCCGCCGCTCGTGTTGGCCGGATTGGCCGGGCTAATCGACCCGCCGCGGACCGAGGTGCGCCCAGCGGTGGAGAGGTGCCAGGCGGCCGGCATCCAGGTGGCGATGGTCACCGGGGATCATCCGCGCACGGCACTGGCGATCGCCCGCGAAGTGGGTATCCACGCCACAGAGGAGCAAGTGGTGACGGGGAAGGAGCTGGCCGGGATCGGTACACCCGACGTGCCTCTGTTCGTCGATACCGTGAAGAACGGCCGGGTATTTGCCCGCGTCACTCCGCTGCAGAAGCTGCAGATCGTCGATTCGCTGGTGAAGCTGGGCCACTTCGTCGCTGTCACCGGCGACGGCGTCAACGACGCGCCGGCGCTGAAGCGGGCCAACATTGGCGTGGCCATGGGGTCCGGCACCGACGTGACGAAGGAGACGGCCTCCATCATCGTGGCCGACGACAACTTTGCTTCGATCGAGGCGGGCGTTGAAGAAGGCCGCTTCGCCTACGACAACATCCGCAAGGTCACCTACCTGCTCATCTCCACCGGGCTGGCGGAGGTGCTGCTGTTCGCGCTCACGCTGCTCACCGGGATGCCGATACCCCTTTTGCCCGTTCAACTGTTGTGGCTTAATCTGGTGGCGAATGGAATTCAGGTTGCGTCGCTCGCCTTTGAAGGAGGGGAACCGGGGGCGATGTCCAGGCCGCCGCGCAAGCCCACGGAGGGAGTCTTCAACCGTTTCATGGTTCAGCAGACGGTCGTGGCCAGCGGAGCCATGGCGCTGCTCGCCTACGTCAATTTCTATCTGCTGGTGAACTATCTTGGATTGAGCGAATTCGATGCCCGCAACCGGTTGCTCCTGCTCATGGTCCTGATGGTGAACTATCAGGTGTTCAATTGCCGGTCTGAGTACGTCTCGGCGTTTCGTGTGCCGCTGCGGCGCAACTGGATGCTGGTTTGGGGCGTACTGGGCGCGCAGGGAATCCACATCCTGGCGATGTTCTTGCTTCCCGCGCAAAGGGCCTTGCGGGTGGCGCCGGTGTCGGTGACGGAGTGGATCGTGCCGTTCGCTCTTGCGTCGATCCTGCTGATCGTCATGGAGGCTTTTAAGATTGTGATGCATGGCCGCTCGACGGTCTGGCCTTCCGCCCTGGGCGCCGGGCGGAGCGATAGAGCCTGAACGGCGCCGGCACCCGGAGCCGGTGGGGGTGTTTCGAATCGATACGGCTCGCGCAACGAACTGTTCCACTTTGAACGTCCGCGGCGGCACAAGAACACAAAAACGACCGAATTCCAGCGTTTGGGCTTGGTGATCCGATTGCACGGAAGATAGGACTGGGGCCCGTTCCTCAGTGCCTTTGGCACCTGAATTATGACACCATACCCACAGATGACGAACGAATCGGAGAACCTCATTTTTGTGGTTGACGATGACGCGGCGATGCGCGCGTTGGTGGAGCGGTGGCTGAAGCGCGAGGGCTACGAAGCGTTCGGATTTGACGGCGGCGCGGAGTGTCTGGACGCGTTAGCGGAAGATTTGCCGGAGGCGGTTTGCCTGGACATGAACATGCCGGGACTGAGCGGGCTGGAGACCCTGGAGCGGATCCGGGAACGGTTCCCTTCGTTGCCGGTTGTGGTGCTGACGGCCGACGATTCGGCGGGCACCGCCGTGCAGGCGATGAAGCTGGGCGCGCATGATTACCTGACGAAGCCGCTGGATACCACGAAGTTCCTCACTACGATCCGGAACGCCATGGCCCATGGGCGAATGGCGCAACGGGTTACCCAATTGGAGCGCGAAGTGGAGGGGCGCGGGTACCCGGGGATTGCCGGAAACTCGCCGGCGATGAAGGCGGTGTTCCGGCAGTTGGACCGGCTGGCGGTGACGGATGTGTCGGTTGTCATTCACGGGGAGAGCGGGACGGGGAAAGAGTTGATTGCGCGGGCGCTGCACCAATCGAGCAGCCGGAGTAAGGGACCGTTCATTGCGGTGAATTCGGCGGCGATTCCGGAGAATCTACTGGAGAGTGAACTGTTCGGGCACGAGAAGGGCGCCTTTACGGGGGCGGCCACGCGGCGGGCGGGACGGTTTGAAGAGGCCAATCACGGGACCATTTTCCTGGACGAGATCGGCGAGCTGTCGGCCAGTGTGCAGGCGAAGCTGTTGCGGGTGTTGCAGGAGCGGAGCTTTCAGCGGCTGGGCGGGTCGGCCATGATTCGGTCGGATTTCCGGTTGATTACGGCGACGCACCGGAACCTGGCCGAAGACGTCCGGGCGGGGCGGTTCCGGGAGGACCTGTTCTTCCGGCTGGCGGTGTTTGAACTGGAACTGCCGCCACTGCGGCGACGGAAGGAAGACATTCCGGTGCTGGCGCAGGTGTTCATCCGGCATCACCGGGACACGATCAACCCGCGGGTAACGGGGCTGACACCGGCGGCGCTGGGCGTGTTGCTGGCGCACGACTGGCCTGGCAATGTGCGAGAGTTGCAGAACGTGATCCAGCGGGCGATGGTAGTGGCCAATGGGTCGGAGATCGACACGGTGGACCTGCCGGACCGGCTGCGATCGGCGCCGGAGGCGGTGGCGGTGATGCAGACCGAGGCGGCGGCCGATGGCGGCACGCTGGAAGACGCCTCGAAGCGCCTGCTGGTGGCGGCGCTGCAGAAGCACGAAGGGAACGCATCGGCCGCGATGCGGGAGTTGAATATTGGCCGTACGCGATTCTACCGGATGCTGCGGAAGTTCGACTTGGAAGGCCAGATTGATGAGCTGCGCAAGTCGGGCGGAGCATAGGGAGGAGCGCGTATGTACGGAATGGTGAATCGGGCGATTGAAGAGATGGTCATTGCCGGGCACGGCGAGGCGGTGTGGGAACGGATCAAGGAACGCGCGGGCGTGGACGTGGAAGTGTTCGTCAGCAACGAAGGGTACGACGACTCGGTAACCTACGGCCTGGTGGGAGCGGCGAGCGCGGAACTGGGCGTGCCGGCGGAGAAGATTCTGGAGGCGTTTGGGGTGTACTGGGTGGTGCAGACGGCGCAGAAGGGGTATGGAGATCTGATGGCGTCGGGCGGGGACACGTTCCGCGAGTTCATGCTGAACCTGCCTAACTTCCATGCGCGGCTGAGCATGATTTTCCCGCACCTGCAGCCGCCGGAGTTTGCGTGCAGTGACGTGGAGGAACGGTCGCTGCGGTTGCATTACCAGTCGCACCGGGCTGGGCTGGCGCCGTTCGTGCGGGGTTTGATCACCGGGTTGGGACAGCTGTTTGACACGGTGGTTGAGGTGACGCACGCCGCCGATAAATCGGCCGGGGCCGATCATGACGAATTCATCATCCGCTGGTAACGAAGCCGGGCGAGGGGCGAGCGTGCGGCTGTCGCCGGAACAGATTGCCGCGCTGTTCCCGTTTCACTTTGCGTTTGATGCGGAGATGCGGCTGGTGCAGGTGGGACGGTCGCTGGAGAAGATCTACCCGGAAACGGTCATCGGGGCGGATGTCGGTAAACTCTTTGAAATTGAGCGGCCATCGTCGAATCGCGACTGGCAGGGGCTGCGCGCCACGCAGGGACAGTTGTTCATTCTGCGACACCGGAACATTGCGCAGTTACGCTTGCGCGGGCAGATGATGGATTTGCCGGATCAGGGGTATACGGTGTTTCTCTGTTCCCCGTGGCTACCGGAAGTGGGCGCGATGCGGACACTGGGCTTGAAGATCGCCGACTTTCCGGTCCACGATTCGATGCCCGAGTTTCTGCAGGTGGTGCAGGCACAAAGCCACGCGCTGGAGGACCTGCGCCGGCTGACGGAACGGCTGAAAAAACAGCGGGAGGAATTGCGGGCGGCGAACGTCCAATTGGCGGAGCAGGACAAGGAAAAGACGCGGTTGTCGATGATCGCGGCGCGAACGATTAACGCCGTCATCATCAGCGACGTGGAGGACCGGATCGAGTGGGTGAACGAGAGCTTCGAGCGGCTGACGGGATACACGCTGGCGGAGGTGAAGGGGCGGACGGCCGGGGCGGTTCTGCGCGGTCCGGAGACGGACGCGCGGGCAGCGGAGTACGCCCGGCAGCAGGTGGAGCAGCGTAGTGCGTTTCATCTCGAACTGCTGAATTACACCAAGAGCGGGAAGCGGATGTGGATCTCCGTGGAGGCGCACCCGCTGGCGGGCGCCGATGGCGTACACGAAGGGTATATGGCGATCGTCACCGACATCACGGCGCGGAAGCAGTGGGAGCGGCGAAGCCAATTGGCGTATTCGGTGACGAAGATCCTGGCGGAGTCGACAGACGTGGATATAGCGCTGCCGTTGATTCTGGGGAAGATCAGCGAGGCGCTGGGGTATGCGTATGGGGCGATCTGGCGGATGAACCCGGTAGCGAAGGAACTGAGGTGCTGGCATCAGTGGCGGGTAGATTCGTTGCTGGGATCGGATTTTGAGACCGCCAGCCGCGAGATGCGATTTGCGGAAGGGGTGGGGCTGCCAGGAGGGGTGTGGAGCAGCCGGAAGCCGCAATGGACGGGGATGTTGAAGGAAGGACACTTCCTGCGCGCGGGACTGGCAGCGGCGGCCGGACTGCGGAGCGGGCTGGCGGTTCCAGTGGAGATCGGCGGGGAAGTGTATGCGGTGATGGAGTTCTTTTCCCTGCAGGACGAGGAGCCGTCGGCCGTACTGATCGAGACGGTAAGCGGCCTGGGCAATCAGCTCGGGCAATTTGTGGAAGGGCGGGAGTCGGAGGCGCAACGGGGGAACGCTTTGGCGCTATTGCACTCGACGATTGAATCGACACACGACGGGATTCTGGTTACCGATATCGAGGGGAACGAACTGCTCTTTAACGAGCGGTGGGTGGAGATGTGGAGGATCCCGGCCGAGTTGCGAAAGCAGCCGAACCGGGAAGCGTTGTTTGGGTGGATTCACCCCCAGTTGCTGGAGAGCCAGGAGAGGGAGATAAAGCGCGCGGCATTGTTCGCAAACCCGGAGCAGGCGAGCGACGACCTCTTGCGACTCGTTGACGGGCGGGTGATCCAGGTGACATCGAACCCGCACCGGATGGAGCAACGGATTGTGGGGCGGGTGTGGATTTATCGGGACGTAACGCAATCGCTGGCCGAGCAGGACGAGCGGGATAAGCTGCTGGCCACTTTGAACGGGACACTGGAGGCGACCAACGACGGGATTCTGGTGGCGGATCTGACGCAGCGGGCGGTTGTAGTGAACAAACGGTTTCTGGAGATCTGGAAGATTCCGGCGGGGGATTCGCTGGACCGGACTCCTGGGGCACTGCGAGCGCGGGCGCGAGGGCTGATCGCGAAGCCGGACGTGTTCGACAAACGGGTGCAGTGGCTGTACGAGCACCCGGAGGAAAGCGGCAGCGACGTGATCCACCTGCTGGACGGCCGGGTGTTGGAACGGGATACGCAGCCACAACGGGTGGGAGAACGGGTGGTGGGACGGCTGTGGTCCTACCGGGACGTGACGGAGAGGTGGCGGGCCGAGGCGGTGTTGCGGGACAGCGAGGAGCGCTACCGGGTGGTGGCGGAGACGGCGTCGGACGGCATTATGACGCTGGACGAGGAGTACCGGATTGAGTACGCCAACGCGGCGGCGCACCGGATCTTCGGGTGCGAGGAGGGGGCTCTGGCTGGGACCATCATATTTGAGTGGTCCCCGGAGGAGTTGCGGCCAACTTACGGCCGGGTGCTGCAGCGGATGATTTCGAGAACACCGGGCAAGGTGGCGTCGTTCGGGATTGAACTGATTGGGCAGCGGGTGGACGGCCAGCGCGTGCCGCTGGAGGTTTCCTACGGGGAATCCCAGAAGGCGGGGCGGCGCGTCTTTACGGCAATTCTGCGTGACATTTCGGCACGAAAGGCGGCCGAAACGCAGCTAAAGGCAGCCATCCGGGAGGCGGAGAACGCCAATCAGGCCAAGGGCGATTTCCTGGCGAACATGAGTCACGAGATCCGGACACCGTTGAATGCGGTGCTGGGTTTGACGGAACTTTTGAAGACCACGCGGCTGGACGTGAGCCAGCGGGAGATGCTGGATTCGGTGGGCGTGGGGGCGGAGTCGCTGCTGCACCTGATCAACGATCTGCTGGATTTTTCGAAGATCGAGGCCGGCCAGGTGGACATCGAATCGACGCCTTTCGATCCGATGGAGGTGGTGGAGCAGGCGGTGGAGATTCTGCGGGTGCGCGCCGAGGCAAAGGGACTGCAGCTGTACTTTATTCCGCAGGCGGATTCGTTCCGGCTGCGCGGGGACGCAAACCGGATCCGGCAGATTCTGATCAACCTGATCAGCAACGCGACTAAGTTTACGGACCGCGGTTCGATCGTGGTTCGGCTTGCGATGGAGCGAATGGACAGCGGGCGGGTAGACGCGCGGTTTAGCGTAGAGGACACGGGCATCGGAATTCCGGCGCAAGCCATGGGGCAGGTGTTTCAGAAGTTCTTCCGCGTGGACGCGCCGGCGGTGCGGAGGGCTGGCGGAGCGGGGCTTGGGCTGAGTATTTCGCGACTGCTGTCGGAGGCGATGGGCGGAGAGTTGACGCTGGAATCGGTGGAGGGGAGGGGGTCGCGGTTCTCGCTGCGGATCACGCTTCCGGTGACGGAGATGTTCACGGAACAGCGGCCGATTACAGAGATTCTTTTGTTGGCGGCACTGGAGCGGAGGAACCTGTCGCAGGAGGCGATGACGGCGGCGGGGTATGCCGTCCACACGTTCACGGACGCGGCGGCGGCACTGACATTCGCCGATCAGTTCGAGGCGGAGACGCTGTTCGTGTTCGATGAGGGATGCCGGGGAACGGCGGAGCAATTGCGGCAGCTGGCGCGGTTGACGTCGCTGGGGAAAGAGGCGCGATTCCTGCGAATAACAGGCCCAGGGATCGCCGGCCGCTCCATGGACGGAATGCCTGGGCGGGGCGGCGAGCTGGCATATCCGCTGACGCCGGGGCGGATTGGCCGGGCGATTTCGCGGCTCTTTGTGGACGAGGCCACGCTGACGGAGGCGGTCCACGGCGGACACCGGGACGTAGTTCCCCACGGGCGACCGTTGCGGGTGCTGCTGGTGGAGGACAATCCGGCCGGGCAGGACTATGCCAACCGGGTGTTGGTGAAAGAGGGCCATTCGGTGGCGCTGGCGGCCACGGTGAGCGCGGCGGTGCGAGCGGGGACAAAGGAACGGTTCGACGTGATCCTGATGGACCTGATGTTGCCGGACGGCAGCGGGTTCGAGGCGACGGGCCGGATTCGGGCGCACGAGGCGCAGGCCGGGTGGAAGCGGACGCCGATCATCGCGTTGACGGCGCACGCGATGCAGGCCTACCGGGAGCAGGCGTTTTCGGCCGATATGGACGACTACGTGACCAAGCCGTTCCGGCCGCAGGCGCTGGTGGAAGTGGTGGAGCGGTGGGGCCGGGTGTCGCCGCCGCGGGAGGTTGCCGCGGAACTCATTCTGGTGGACATGGACCTGGCGGATCTGATTCCAGGGTTTCTGCACACGGTGGGGCAGCAGGTGGCGTCGGTGAGGAAGTTGGCGGAGAGCGGCGAGCTGGCGCAGGCGGCGCGGTTGGGGCACAACTTGAAGGGGACCGGATCTTCGTACGGGTTTGATGAGATTACGCGCGTGGGCGCGGCGATGGAGGAGCGGGCGAAGGCGGGCGCGGCGAAGGACGTGGACGAGCTGGCGGCGGGGCTAGAGGCCTGGCTGGCCAACCTGCGCTGGGAGCCCGAAGAACGGTAGGCGGTTGGCGAGCTGGCGGACGGCGTGGCGTTCGGCGTCGTTGGCGCAGAACGCGTATAGCCCGGCGGCGGAGAGGACGGCGAAGACCGGCCCGATGACGGCGAGGGCGAAGAGCGATTCCCAGCGGCCGGTGGCGGCGGGGGATAGCTGAAGCAGGATCCCGCCGGCGGCGTAGGGGACGAGGCCGGGGAGCAGGACTTCGACGGCGTAGCGGCAAAACGGGACGCCCATTTCCGTGTGGGCGCGGCCGACGAACCAGGCGGCGGAGAGGATGGTGGCGGCGACGCAAGCGGCGGCGATGCCGGTGACCGTGCGGGGGACGAACGGGACGACGATGGCGAGGGCGACGACGTTGGCCAGGCTGTAGTGGAACTCCATTTTCGGCTTGCCGATGGCTTTGAGGATGGAGGTGCCGGGGCCGGTCAGCAGGTGGACCTGCGAGCTGAGGGCGAATAGAACGACGAGCACCGCCGCGCCTTCCGGCAGCTTGCCGAGCCACACGGAGAGCCAGAACGTGGCGAAGCAGGCGAGGAAGGCGAAGAGCAGGCCGGAGACGGCGTTCATTAGGCGGGCGGTGTGGAGGTAGAGACCGGTGATGGATTCCTTGTTGGCGCCGTTGGCGTGCAGTTCTGCGGCGGCGGGAAGGACGGAGGAGGCGAAGGAGCTGGGGATCGATGTGGCCATCGAGGGGAAGCGCTTGCCGAGATCGAGCAGGCCGGAGGCGGCGAGGCCGAGGAGGGGGGTGGCGATGACGCGTTCGACGGAGTTGAGAAAGATGGACAGCATGGCGTTGAGCTGGACGATGCCGCCGAAGTTGAGCAGGAGGCGGAGGGAATCGCGATCGGGCCGGACCCAGCGGATGCGGAGCCAGGGGATGCGTTCCTTGGCCAGGCGGTAGTGGGCGGCGAGTTCGATGGCGGTGCGAACGGAGAAGCTGATGCCGAGGCCGGAGAGGCCCCAGCCGTTGCCGACGAGGGCGAAGATGAGCGCGGTTTCGACGAGGAAGGAGACGATCCAGACGCGCTGGATAACGGCGATCTGTTGGATGCCGGTGAGGGTGTCGCGGAAGACGGAGAGAGCGAGGTAGGCGAAGAAGGTTCCGATGATGAGGAACGCGAGGGAGCGGGCGTCGGCGCGGAGATGTTCCGGGACCTTCATCCACGCTTCCACGCGCGGCCAGCAGGCGAGAAACGCTCCAAAGCCGAGGAGGCCGATGGCGCTCATGAGGGTGAATCCGGAGGAGAGCAGGCGGTTGGCGCGGGCGGTTTCGCCGTTGGCCTGGGACTCCGCGACGTACTTGATGTAGGCACTGGAGAAGCCGATAGCGGACATGCCGAAGTAGGCGACCAGGACGAAAAGGGTGCCATAGAGGCCGTAGGCTTCCATGCCGACGCGAGCGAGGACGAAGGGCGGGATGAAGAAGCGGGTGGCGAGATAGAAGACGCGGGCGCCGGCTTCGGCGGAGACGTTCTGGAGCAGGCGGCGATTATGCTGCATGAGCGCTTTCGTTGAGGAGCGAGAGGGTCCAGTTGGCGCGGATGCGGAACCATTCGGAGCGGGTGTTTTCAATAGCCCGGCGGCGGGCGGCGCGGGAGGCGGCGGCGAGCGTGGCGCGTTCGGTGTGGAGCCAGGAGATGCGTTCGGCCAGGCCCTGGACATCATCGAGCGGGGCGAGAAAGCCGTCCTGGCCGTCGTAGACGGTGGTGGCGCTGGCCGGGGTGCGGAAGGCGAGGACGGGGAGGCCGGCGGCCATGGCGTCGAAGAAGGCGCGGCCGAAATCGGTGGTGCGGTGGGGCATGACGAAGAGGTCGGAGGCGCGGAGGGCGGCGTCGAGCTCCTCGCCGGCGCGGAGGCTGCCGGGCATGTGGACCTGACCGGCGACACCGGCGGCGGCGGCGATGGATTCCAGATGCTGCGTTTCCGGGCCCTGGCCGTAGAGGGTGAGTTCCACTTTCACACCGCGATCGTTGAGCAGCCCGATGGCGCGGATGAGCAGATCGAGCCCTTTCAATTCGGCGTGGCGGCAGGCGGCGGTGAGGCGGAGGGGCGCGCCGTTGGCGAGGGCCTGCAGGCGGGCGTCGAGCGTGGGTTCGGCGATGACCTGCGCGAGTTCGTGGCCGGGCTGGCGGATCATCATGGAGTGGCGGGCAGCGAGGCGGTAGCGCTTGACGGCGGCGGGGGTGTGGAGGAGCGTTAACGCGGCGGAGCCGGCGCTTTTCCGGGCGCGCTGATCGATGCTGTGGAGCGCGCGTTCCCGGCGCCAGCGCGCGAGGCCTTGCGACGGGCGAACCCACTCCCAGGCGAGCATGTCGTGGAAGTCTTCGGCGATGACGAAGAGCGTTTTCTTGCCGAACTTGACGGCGAGATCGTGGGCGTAGGAGAGGCAGGTGTAGGGCGGGAAGAAGTTGGAGGTGTGGACGATGTCGGCGGCGGCGACCTCCTGCTTGAGGATGGCGCGGATCTTCCACATAGCGCCGAAGGAGCGGGCGGATTTCATTTCCGGGAAGCCGCGGAAGGAGATGGTGGAAGAGGCGGGGAGGGCTTCGCTGTTGGGGCCCCAGGTGGTGAGGCCTTTGGCGGGGTCGACTTCGGGAGCGGCGACGCGGATGGGACCGAGGGCTTTGGTAAGGCCGATCAGATCGCGGGCCCAGAGGCTGTCGACAACGGGCTGGCCGTGTTCATCGCGGGTGAAGGGGATGTGGGTGACGAGTAGGTAGTTCATGCGGCTTTCTGGCGATAGAGGGCGAGACCGCGCTGGACGCGCTGATCCCAGGTGTGATGGAGCAGGACGTGTTGGCGGCCAGCGAGACCGCGTTGGCGCCATTCGTTGGGGCTGGCGATGACGTCGCTGAGCGCGGCGGCGATGCCGGCGGCGACCGATTCGGAGGAGTCCGCCGGGACGAGGCGGCCGACGGATTCGTTGACCAGTTCGGCGGGGCCGCCGTAGTTGACGGCGATAACGGGGCGGGCGGCGCTCATGGCTTCGAGCAACACGGCGCCGCCGGATTCGCGAATGCTGGGGAGGCAGAAGACGTGGCTGGCGGCGAAGGCGGCGCTGACTTCGTCGGCATTGCGAGCGCCGAGGAAGTGGACGGGATAGGGGAGCGATTTCGATTCGGCTTCCCAAGCCGGGCGCATGGGGCCATCGCCGATGACGGTGACTTCGATGGGGCCGTTGGCGAGGGCGCGGCGGGCGCCTTCGAACAGCAGCGGGAGCGCTTTGGCCGGGATGAGACGACCGACGAAGAGGACGCGCAGGGGGGTGGGGTCGGCGGGCCAGGGAGCGGCGGGGAAGAGGGCGGGATCCACCGCGATTTCAGGGAGGTGTTCGGCGTGTTTGCGTTCGCCGGGGGAGAGGGCGCGCCAGGTGGACTGGTTGGCGTAGAAGGTGGCCGAGGGCGGGTTGTTGAGAACGGCCTGGAGCGGCTTGGCCAGATCGCGGAGGGAGTAGAGCCAGGCGCTATCGGCGCGCATGAATTCGGGGAAGTTGGGCGGGGTGCGGAGGCCGCCGTTGAGCGGGCCGCGCAGAACGGGGAGGCCGAGGCGGCCGAGAACGCTGTGGGCGGAGGGAGAGACAGGGGTGACGATGTGGACGACGTCCCATTCGCTCTTGCGGGGTGCAAGGGCGCGGAGGGCGGCGCGGTCGTAGACGAAGAAATCGAGCGAGGAGAGGAGAAAGACCGAGTGCTCGCTACCGGGAAAGAGGAACCGGGCGGCGCCGTACAGGCGGCGGGCGAACCATTCGGTATCGATGTAGATGATTTCCGAACCGTTGAGCGGGGCGCCGGCGGCTTCGAGAAACGGCTTGTTGCGAATGTGGGTGACGAGAGTGACCGGGGCGCGGCGGGCCATGCGCGAGTACCACTCCCACCCGATCTGCGAGACGCTGCCCTGGCCGGGGGCACATTGGTAGGCGCTGAGAAGGATGCGGGGGGTCATGCGGCTCTCCGGGAGATGATGGGGCGCGCGGGGACGCCGGCGACGATGGCGCCGGGGGCGACGTCGCGGGTGACGACGGCGTTGGCGCCGATGACGGCACGGTCCCCGATGCGGGCGCCGGCGAGGATGGTGACGCCGCGGCCGATCCAGACGTTGTTGCCGATCCAGATGGGCTCGGCGGTGTGGCCGGCGTCGCGGAGGGGGCCATCGGCCAGGAAGGCGTGGTTGGCGTCGCGGATGCTGGAGTACTCTCCGATCATGCTGCCTTCGCCGATGTGGACGGAGCCGAAGGAGACGATGTGGACTCCGCGAGAGAGGACGGCGCGGGACCCGATTTCGATGCGGCCGTGGTCCTTGGTTTCGAGGTAGAGATCGCGGTAGAGGTAGAGCTCTTCGCCGAGGACGATATTGGCGGTGCCGTGGATTTCCGGGGCACCGAGGACGACGACGGAATCGGGAACGCGAGTGGGGAGGGCGGCGCGGAGGCGGGCGAAGGCCCATAGGCGGGAGAGGCCGGCGAAGGGGCGGGCGGCGCGGGCCAGGGCGACGGCGGGGGCGAGGAGAAGGGATTTCAGCATTACTTGTACTCAATCAGGCCGCGGCGGCGGTTCTGGGCGAGGTCCCACCAGAAGGCGACCTGGCCGGCGAAGATGGGGAGCTGCTGCAAGTGCGAGTGGGCGCCGTAGCAGAGGAGGGAGAAGTTGTCGCTGCTCTTCCAGCGGGAGCGCCAGGCGCTGCGGGCGACGAGGGCGGCGAGGATGGCGAGGGCCGGGAGCGGGACGAACGGGATGGCGGCGACGAGGGCGAGCAGGACGAGCGCGCGGAGGACGTTGCCGCGGGCTTCGACGCTCCAGAGCGGGAGCTGTTCGCCGCGGGTGCGCCAGGCCATCTGGGCGTAGGCGTAGCCGGCACGGGCGGCGCGGCGCCAGTATTGGCTCCAGCGGGTGATGGCGAGATCGTGGCCGGTCATGGGGGCATCGATATGGAGGATTTGAAAGCCGCGGGCGCGGAGGCGGGTGCAGAGTTCGGGTTCTTCGCCGGCGATCAGGGTTTCGTTGAAGCCGTCGACCTGTTCGAGGGCGGCGCGGCGGAAGAGAGCGTCGCCACCGCAGAAGGGCGTGAGGCCGGGGGCGTAGACCCAATCGAGATCGAGGACGCGGTGGAAGAAATTGGCGGTTGGCGCTATCTCCCGCCGATGGCCCCACACAGCGGCGACGGAGGCTTCGCCGGCATTGTGGAGGGCCAATCGAGGGAAGGCCGGGTGGAGAATTGTATCGCCATCGAGGAAGAGGATCCACGGAGCGGCGGCGGCGCGCCAGCCGGCGTTGCGGGCGAGGGCGGCGCTGGGCCGGGCGGCGTTCAGCTCGATGACTGTGGCGCCGAAAGTGGCGGCGAGGGCGGGGCTGGCGTCGGTGGAGTTCGAATCGACGTAGATGACTTCGACCTGGCCACGGATGGGGTTCATGTCGCGGATGGATTCCAGGCAGCGGCGGAGGCGTTCGCCTTCGTTGCGGCCGATGACGACGACAGACAGGGTTGGGTTCAGGCTAGGCATTCGTGGATGAGTTTTCGGTACTGAGCGGTGCCGCAGTCGGCTGAGAATCGGGTGCGGAGGGAGCGGGTGGCTGCTTCGACCGTTTTCGTCAGCGTTTCGGCGGGTACGTACTGCAGGTATTGCAGTTGGAATGCCAAATCGAAGGCGTCGTTGGCGCGGAAGTGAAAGCCGGTTTTACCGGGGTCGACGATGGCGCCGGCGCCGCCGGAATTGGGGACAAGGACGGGGACGTGGGCGGCCATGGCTTCCAGGATGGCGAGGCCGAAGGGCTCTTCGGGGCAGAGGTGGAGGAGGAGGTCGGACTGGCTGACGCGGAGGGGGATGTCGGGGTGGTAGCCCAGGAAGCGGACGTTCGGATTCCGCGCAAGTGCCCGGGAGCGCAGGAGTTGTTCGTCTTCCCCGGTACCGTAGATTTCGAACTGGAGGTCCTTCAGGGCGGGGGCGAGGTCGAGCGCGTCGAGGAGGACGTCGATGCGTTTGATGGGGTCGAGCCGGGAGACGATGACAATTTTGCGGATACCGGACTTTTGGAACGGCTCGCGGAGGGGGCTCGAATCGACGCGTTCGGGGGCGAGGAAATTCTCGATGACGGAGAGGGTGGCGGGGTCGGCGCCGTGGGCGAGCATCCGTTCCCTAACGTAGTTCGATACAGCCACCTGTTTCGTTCCGAGACGGTTGAGCCAGCGTTTGCGGCCGTAGCTGAGGCGTTCGTCGGCTCCGCCGTGGATAACCTGGATGTTGGCGCAGGGGCGGCCGTAGACGCGGGACCAGAGGGCGGCGGCGAGGGTGTGGAGGACGCGAGTGCCGACGGCGGCGGCGCGCGGGTTGTTCGCGAAGAACTGACGAATATCGGCGGCGAAACGGAGGGGGGTCTTGAAGATGATGGTGCGGAAGCCGAGGCGGCGGGCTTCGGCATGGAAGGGGCCTTCGGGAGCGACGAAGGTGGTTTCGAATTCATCGCTCAGGCCGAGGGCGGTGGCGAGCGCCATGCGCTCGGTGCCGTAGAGGTTGCCGCTATGCAGCGAGTACAGTAGGGGTGTCATTCGAGTTTCGTTTCCTGGGAACTTTGTTGAGAATGGCGCCGAAGGCGCTGGGGGCGAGGATGTCGAGTTTGTCGAGGGCGGCGGAGACGGCGGTTTTGTTGTCTTTTTCGGCATCGACGATGAGCAGCGAGGCGCCGAAGACGCGGACGAACTCTTCGGTGGCGAGGCTGGCGGGGAGGGGGGCGGCGTCGATGAGGACGAGGTCCCAGTCGTCGCATTGGGAATCGAGGAGCGTGATCAGCCGTTCGACGGGGAGCAGATCGTCGCAAAGGCCGGGGCCGGTGGCGATGCGGGGCGGGAGCGCGGCGGTGGCGGGGGCGATGGGGGGCTGCCCTTCGGTGCGGCCGGCGAGCCAATCGGTGAGGCCTGCGCCGGAGGGGTGGCCTTCGTAGCGGACGTCGCGGGTGAGTGCGTTGGCTTCGACGACGAGGGAGCGGATGCCGAGTCGTTTGAGGGCGACGGCAAGAGCGAGGGTGAGGGTGGTGGAGCCGCCGCCGTGATCGAGAGCGGAGACGACGATGGCACGGTGCTTCAACATGTGGAGCTGGCGGCGGATGGAGACGGCGGCGCGGAGGACGTGGGCGGGATCGGCATCGCGACCGACGGGGACCCAGCCGGTGATGGGCAGGCCGAGGTGGACCTGGAGTTCATCGGGGGCACGGAGGCGGGGGTCCAAGTAGTCAATGCCGAGCGGGACCATGAGGGCGAGGGCGAGGGCGGCGAGGAGGACGAAGACGCCGAGTTTTGTGCGGCCGCCGCTGATGGGGAATTCCGGCGTCATGGCGGGGGAGAAGACGCGGACGAAGCCGGGGGCTTTGTTTTCCAGGCGGAGGTAGCTGACGCGGACTTCAATGGCGTTGAGGCGTTTGCGGAGGCGGTCGAGCTCTTCGCCGACTTCCAAGCTGCGCTGGTAGCCGCGGTAGTAGGACTCCGTTTGCTTGCGGACGGACTGCGATTCCTGGGTGAGCTTCCGTTCGACGGCGGTGGCCTGGGCCTGGCGGGCGCGCTGGATGGTATCGAGGTTGCCGGCCAGTTTGCTTTGGAGGGAGGCGGTGACGGCTTCGAGTTCCTGCTCGATAGCGCGGATCTCTTTTTCGGCGGCGATGCGGCCGGCGTGCTGGGGTCCGAGGCCGCGGATGCTGGTAAGGAGTTCAGCCTTACGGGTGTTCAGCGAGCCTTTGAAGCCGTTGAGCCCGGTGTCGTTCATGGCGCTTTGGAGCGCCGTGGCGCGGGTGGCGTCGGGCGCGGCGGCGGCGGCTTCGGCAACGAAGCGCTGGCGGCGGGCATCGGCAAGGGCGTCGACGGTGCCGCCGAGCTGTTTGTCGAAGCTGTTGACGATGGCTCCGCTGAAGACCGTAGTGCCGAGTTCCTGGGCGAGGGTGGCGCGTTCATCGATCATTTTGTCGATGTCGGCCTCCACCTGCTGCTTCTCCTCTTCGAGGTTGCGGAGGCGGGAATCGCTATCGTAGAGCAGTTCGTGGTGGGCGGTGCGCACGTAGCTTTCCATCACTTTGTTGATGATTTCGGCCAAGCCGGCCGCCTTTTCGCCTTCAAGGGCGACGGTGATCTGGTAGGTATCGGGGACGGGGGAGATCTGGAGGGCGGCGCGGAGGCGGTCCGTGGCGCGGCGCGGGGATTCCTTGCCGAGGGTCCAGGTAGCGGCTTCGGGAGAGCCGGGAGCCAGGGCGTTGGCGACGATGTCGTAGCGGTTGATGGTGCGGACCTGCTGCTGGACGAATTCGCGGTACTGGGAGTTGGACTGGAGTTCGTGTTCAGGGTCGGTGTCGAGGTTGCGCAGGAAGCGGGGGGAGACGAACAGAACGCCTTCTGTGCGGAAGGTGGGCCGGCCCTTCCACCAGGCGGCGGGGAGGCCGAGAACGATGACGGCGAGGGCGATGCCAAGGGCGAGGCGGTAGTGCTGGCGGAGGCTTTCGAGGGGATTGATGGAACGGGGGGAGGGCTTGGGTTCGGCGTCTGGGCGGTGCGTGGTCATCGTCACTTGCCCCCTACGAAGCCGGTGCCGAAGAGCATCCAGCCGGTGAGCGGGCTGAGCTTTTGCATGACGTAGCCGAGCTTGGCCATGCCGGATTTGGAGACGTAGATGATGTCGCCGTCCTGGACGCGGACGTCCTGATTTTTGGGGAGGCGATAGAAGTCGTTGAGGTTGAAGTCGCGATCGATACCGGCGGTGGGGCGGAGGAGGCGGATCTTGCCGGTTTTGGCGTCGTCGGTGGGGCCACCGGCTTGCGCAAGGGCGGAGAGGAAGGTCATCTCCGGGGTGACGCGGACGACGCCGGGGCGTTTGACTTCGCCCATGACGTAGACGAGCTGGTCGTCGGAATCGGGAGTGTAGAGGGTGTCGTTGCGCTGGAGGCGGATGTTGAGGGCGAGATTGGTGCCGTTGAGAAGATTGCGGAGTTCGATCCAGACGAGTTTGTCGCGGCCGCGGAAGACCATGCAGCGGGCGAGGGCGGCCTTTTCGGCGCCGATGCCGCCGATGGGCAGGCCGCCGGCGCGGGTGACGGCTTCAAGGAGCGTTGGCTGGCCTTCGAAGCGGAGAAGGCCGGGGTTGGCGACGCGACCGAGGACGAATATCTTGTTGGCTTCGTAGCGTTGGACCTGGACGGTGACGTTGGGGGCGTCGTAGTATTTGCTCCAGGCCTCTTGCGCGGCCTGGGCGGCCTGGGTGCGGGTGCGATTGGCGATGGGGAAGAGGCCGACGTAGGGGAGGGTGATGTTGCCGTCGGGCCCGATGATGTGTTTGCCGCTGAGTTCGGCGCGGCCCCAGGCGGCGATTTGAATCTCGTCACCTTCGCCGAGGAGGTAGTCCTTTTCTTCGGGCGCTTCGAACTCGCGGAGGAGGTCCAGCGCGGTGACGCGATTTTCCTTATTGGGGGTTTCGAAGCCGGATTTTTCTTCGGCGGGCAGCAGCGTGGCGAGGAAGAGGAGAGCGGCCACGAACTTGAGGGGTTGCATTCGCCTGTAGAAATGCACACGACAGGCCAAAACTGCTCTCCTTTGTTTTCAACAACTTTTGGGAGGCTCCTTTGTTTTTAGGCGGGGCGTTGTCATGATTCGAAACAGCACGGAAGGGGCTAGCGGGCCACGGCGAGGAAGTTGGCGGTAGCGAAGGTTTCGTGGAACTCCCTGGGGAGAGGCCCTGGAAGACGAAGCGGATGCGGCGTTCGCCGAGCATCATCGCGGCCTTCGACGTCGTTTTTTGGGAAGTCGATGCGGGTGGTGGCGATTTGCTGGCAGTAATCGTCCACGGTGCGAAGGACGACGGTTTCGACGATGCTTTGTTCGATGCCCCAGTGGGACAGATCGCGTTTGGTGAGAGAGGCTTCGGCGCTGCCGACGAGGTGGCAGTAGAGTTTGCGTTCACCGGCTGGCTGGAGAGGCCGAAGTTTAGTGTGGGGAAGGTTCGAAGCAGTGGGCCTGGACGCGATTGACGAGAAAGGCGACGTCCTGGGTGGCTTACTGGCCTGCCAGGGCTACCTCTTCCGCGGGTTGAGCGTGGGCGACGAAGCGGCGAGGAACCTCCTGTTCCCGAGACTTGCGGGGCAGGATACGGGCGGGGACGCCGACGGCAATGGAGTTGGCCGGGACGTCGGTGATGACGACGGCGTTGGCGCCGATCAGCACGTCGTCACCGATGTGGATTTTGCCGAGGAGTTTGGCGCCGGCGCCGATATCGACACGGTTGCCGATGACGGGGGAGCCGGGGTCGTCGCGGTGTTTGAGACCGATGGTGACGCCGTTGCGGAGGACAACGTCGTCACCAATGACGGCATCGCCACTGATGATGATGCCGCCGAAGTGTTCAATGCGAAAGCGCTGGCCGATCAAGACTTCGCAGGGGAGATCGATACCGGTGAGGATCTGGGAGAGGGTCTTCAGGACGCGGTAGATCATCGACATGGGTTTGCGGAGGAGGGCGGGGCGGAGCTGGTAGCGCCAGCGGCCGAAGCGGTAGGGGATCATGACCCAGAAGCCCTGGCTGCTGACGTGGCCTTCGTGCATGCGGTAGTCTTCGCGGATGTTTTCAAACATGGTGATTACCAGGGCCGCTGGGGGCAGACCCTTCCTCCATTGGTTTCCTGCCAGGCGGCGGCGAAGAGCGCCACGACGGCTTGTGATTCTTCGGCCTTGGCGGCGGCGTCGGGGGAGCTCCGGAATGAGTTTCGGAGCAGGCGAACGCGGTGCCAGAGGGTTTCGGCAAACATGACCAGCCAGGCCTGGGCGGCGTGGTGTTTGCGGTAGTAGAGCAGGGCGCTGCGCATGCGCCAGAGGGTGAGCTGGGAACCGCTGGAGGAGAGGCTTAAGCGGCGAATGGTTTTGGAGGATTCGCCGCCGATGTGGACGACTTCGATATCGGGCCAGTAGGCGACGCGGTAGCCGGCGGCTTTGATGCGGCGGCAGAGATCGACTTCCTCGTAGTAGAGGAAGAAGCGGGGATCGAAGTGGCCGATGGTGTTGAGGACATCGGCGCGGATGATGGAGAAGGCGCCGGGAACCCAATCGGTATCGGTGGGTTGTTTGGGGTCGGCCCAGGTGCGGTCCGCGCGGCCGAAGAGGCGGGAGGAGCGGAAGCGGGCAGAGAGGCCGGTGAGGCTGAGGCAATCGTTGAAGAGAGACGGGAAGAGGCGGGCGGAGGGCTGCCAGTGGCCATCGCGGCCGACGAGGAGGCCGCCGGCGAGGCCGACGTTGGGTTCAGCATCCATGTGGGCGACGGCGCGGGCGAGGGTGCCGGGGCGGAGGAACGCGTCGGAGTTGAGCAGGACGACGTAGCGGCCGGTGGCCTCGGCGAAGGCGAGGTTGTTGGCGCCGGCGAAGCCGAGATTGTCGGTACTGGCGATGACACGCACTTCGGGGAATTCGGCGCGGACCATGGAGGCCGAGCCGTCGCGGGAGGCGTTATCGACCACGATGACTTCGGTGGTTACGCCCTGGTTGCGGGTGGTTTCGAGGCACTCGCGCAGCATGTCGCGAGTGTTGAAGGAGACGATGACGATGGAGACGTCGGGAGTTTGATTACGCACGGGCGGTCTCCGCCTGGCTGCGGGCGGTGCGGACCCAGGCAGCGCGGCTGCTGGAGGCGCGGAGGGTGGCGGGGATCTGGCGGAGCTTCCAGAGCAGGTAGAGCGGGACGGAGAGGATGGTGGCGAAGTCCCGGCGGGGGCTGCTGCCGTGGCCGACGGCGGTGAGGAGATGCGCGAACAGGACGGCGGCGCCGGCGAGGGCGAGGCCGCGGCCGATGGGGGACGGGATGAGCAGCGCGGTGAGGAGCAGGATGGAGTGATAGGCGAGGGGGAGCGTCAACAGTTCCAGCAGCACCTCCTTCAGCGCGCGGTTGCCGAAGAGCCAGCCGCCGGCGATTTCGGCGCCGCGTTCGCGGAGCATGCGGAGGCGGCCACCTTCCCAGCGGGCGCGCTGGGTGACGCGGCCGGTTTGCGTGCCGGGCATGGCGCCACGGACGGTGGTGGATTCCAGGAACTGGACGCGAATTCCCTGCTCCACCAGGCGGAGATGGTATTCGAGATCTTCGACGACCGAATCCGCCGTATAGGGGACGCGGGCGAGGGTTCGGGCCGACACGGCGAAGCCATTGCCGAGGATGCCGGCGGAGAAGCCGAGGCGGGAACGGCCCTTGGGGCGGACGAGATTGAAAGCGCGGAGAGCAAGATCGAACCGGGCGAAGCGTTCGGGGTCGGAGACGAGGTAGGCGCACTGGACGGCGTCGGCCCCGTTGTGGAAAGCGATGGCGACTTCTTCGATGAGGTTGGGAGCGGCTTCGGTATCAGCGTCGACGACCAGGAAGGCATCGAAGTAAGATCGCTGGCCGAGGAGGGTGAAGGCGAAGTGGAGGGCGTGGCCTTTGCCGCGGAGGGTGTCGTTGTTGCGGACGATGAGGTCGGCACCGGCGGCGCGGGCGATGGTTGCGGTTGCGTCGGTGCAGTTATCGGCGACGACGAAGAGGGTTGCCAGTTCGTCGAAGCGGTGGCAGGCGCGGACGCTTTGGAGGCAGGCGCGGATGGTTTCGCCTTCGTTGTGGGCGGGGATGACGACGGCGAGGCGAGGGAGCCGCGCGGCAGAGGGGCGGGGGGCAGGGCGGGCGGGCAGCCAGCTGCCAAAGGTGACCAGGGCGAGTTCGATGGTCCCTGGGAGGGTGGCGGCCGCGGCGGCGAGGCCGGCGACGGAGGTGATGAGTTCAGCGGTCATTGGGGTTTCCTTCTGGTAGGGCAAGCTGAATGCCAAACGCGGGTAGGAACACTTCGAGGGTTCGGCCACGCTGGCGGAGATTGGGGAAAATGAGGCGCACGCGTTGGGGGGAGGCGGAGCGCGAGACGAGCAGGACACGCCAGCCATCTTCGGTGGCGAAGGCGGCGGCGCGGACGTCGGGGCTGGTGGCTTCGACGGCGTGATAGTTGCCGCCGATGGCTTGATTGAACAGGGCCAGGGCACCGCCTTCGGGGCGGAGGCGGTTGGGGGCGGCGAGGTCCCGGGTGATGCCGAAGAGATTGATAAGACGGCCGTTGCCTTCGCCATGTGTGTCGAAACCGGCGAGCGTGTAGATGCAGATTCGCTCGACGCCGGCCTGCAGCGCGCCGATGGTATTCCAGGCCAAGGCGGCGGCGGTGGCGGGGGCGGCGAGGATCTGATTGACGGTTTCGGCGGGGGCGGAACCGTTGAGCGAATGGGCGTTCATTTCGTAGATGGCGGTTTCGTGGCGGTTGGAAAGAGTGCGGAGGCGACGGCTGTGATCTTCGGGGAAGAAGGCGCGGGGGGCTTCGGGATCGTAGGCCCAGTAGGGGGCGAAGGCGAGGATGGTGGACGGTGGTGTTCGCTCCCACAGTGTTTCGTGTTGTGACAGGTTGGAGAACGACCCGCTTAGAACAGGACGGATGCGCGGGTCGTGGCCGGCGCCTTCGAGGAGGCGGGTGAAGGCGAGGCCGGCGGCTTCAGTGAGCGTGGCGGCGGAGAGGATGCCGGCGGGGCGGAAGAGTTCGTTCCAGTTTTCGTTGCCGAATTCGACGACGACTTCGCGGAAGCCGTATTCATCGGCCTTGGCGCGCAGGAGGGCGCCGGCTTCGGCCCACTCGGCAGGGGTGAAGGTGGTGGGCAGGACGACCCAGGGATTGGCGCCGATTTCGTGGGAGAGGGCGAGGAAATCGGGGAGGGAGTAGGCAAAATCGGTGGCTTCCGTGCCGCCGGGACGGTAGCGGGTGGCGCGGCGGGCGTGGGTGGGGGCGAGGCGGTTCAAGAGGGTATCGCCGAGCTGGCCCTGCCAGTCGCGGAGGTATCCGGGGCGGAGGGTGTGGAGGGTTTGAACGACTTCGTCGCGGAAGGCGGTGGGGTTGGCGGTGCGGGGGCGGAACGATGTGTCATCGAGCCAGATGTCGGCGCCTTCACTTTCGTTGGTGAAGCGAACGGCGAGGGTGGCGGGCGCGCCGGTGTCGGCCGGGTGGATGGTCCAGCGGTACTCGCGCCATTCGGTAGCGAGAGGGACGAGCACGTTGAGGAAGGCGGGGGCGCCGCTACGGTCGATTTGCACGTGGAGTTTGGCGGAGGGGGTGGCGGCGCGGGCCCAGAGGGAGAGCGTCCATTCGCCGTTGAGGGGGAGGAGTTTACCGGCGCGGTCGTTGATGGCGTCGAGATAGGACGCGGCGGCCGCGGTGGGAGGGAGGCGGAGGGAGCGGCGGCCGGGGCTGGCGGGGCGAGGCCCGTCGACGGTGTGGCCGGGGCCTTCGAGCCACCACTGGGTGGGCAGTTGGCTGTCGTCGGTTTTGGTGAGGGCGACGACGTCGCCCGGGGCGAGGGCGGGGAGCGGGTTGTCGATTTGGAAGGCGGTGCGGTTGGACTGGAGGACCGTGCCGTGCTTGCCGGCTTCACGGCCGGTGAGGACGTGGAAGGCGGCCTGGTTCCAGAAGCCGGGGGCGCGGGCGAGCCAATCGGTATCGTCGGAGAAGCTATCGCCTTGCGGGTCGCGGACGGTGACGAGGGCGCGGTCGATGATGCCTTCGAAACCGGGGTTCATGAAGACGTTGGCGGAGAGCTGTTCAGCGCCCCAGGAGGTCCAGACGCCGAGGTTGAGGCCGATGCGGGGGACATCGCGGAGGGAGGCGGAGCGGGAGACGACGGCGTCGACGATGTCATCGGCGAGCGGGGCCTGGGCGCTGCAGAGGCAGGCGGTGAGGAGGAGCAACCTCATGCGGCGCGCCGCGCTTCCACGGTGGCGGTGTTGCCCAGGCGACGGCGGAAGATGTTGTGCAAGCGGGCGACGTTGCGGACGAGGTCGTAACTGGCGGTGACTTTGCGGCGGCCGGCTTTGCCGAGGGATTGGCGGAGGGCGGGATTGGCGATGAGGGTTTCGATGGCGGCGGCGAGTTGGGGAGCGTCCGACGGGGAGACGAGGAGGCCGGATTCGCCGGAGGTGATGAGTTCGGGGATGCCGTTGACGACGGTGGTGACGCAGGGGACTTCCATGGCCATGGCTTCCATGAGGACGACGGGGATGCCTTCGGCGAAGCTGGGGAGGACGAAGGCGTCGGTGGCGGCGTAGAGGTCGCGGACGGATTCGGGGTTGACAGCGCCGAGGAAGGCGACGTGTTCGGTGACGCCGTATTCGCGGGCCATGGTTTCCAGACGCTCGCGATCCGGGCCGTCGCCGGCGAAGGTGGCCAGGACGGGGCGGCCCTGGCGAACGAGGAGGCGAACCGCGTCGAGCAGGACGGCCTGGCCTTTGGCGGCGACGAGGCGGCCGAGGCAAAGGATGCGGAAGTGCTCGTCTTTGTAGACGGGGCGGGGGCGGAAGAGTTGGGGATCGACGCCGAGCGGGGAGACCTCCATTTTGGACCAATGTTCGGGCGCGCTGAGCTTCATCAGTTGGCTTCGGCAGAAGCTGCCGATGGTGC
Source organism: Bryobacteraceae bacterium (assembly GCA_044358225.1). Lineage (GTDB taxonomy): Bacteria > Acidobacteriota > Terriglobia > Bryobacterales > Bryobacteraceae. The sequence goes on from JBIKOG010000008.1 coordinate 25,578, forward strand.
AGATGAACGAGGCGGCGGCGATTTTTTCGGGGAGGTGGTGGGCGGTGACGTCGTAGAATTCGTCGGGGCCGTGGACGGTCATGGAGAAGGGGATGCCGAAGACTTCCTTGACGAAGAGAGCGACGGTCGCGGCGGGGGTGGCGAAGTGGACGTGGAGGTGGGGGAGTTGTTCGCGGCGGAGGAAGTCTCCGGTGAGGACGGCTTCGGCCAAGTAAAAGAGGCGTTTGGCGATGGCTTTGGGGTCCGTGCCGCCGAGCCGGAAGGCGAGTTGGAGACCGGCGAGGAGACCGGCGGGATGGGCGGTGAGCGTGCGCCACATGGCGCCGGCCATCTGCGCGGAGGCCATGCTTTTGAGGCAGACGGTAGTGGCGGCTTCGATGCGTTCTTCTTCGCTGAGCTGGGAGACGGGGCGGTCCGGAGGGTTGACGGAGACGGGGTAGATTTCGACGCCGAGGCGGCGGAGTTCGCGGATTTCGCGGAGGATGAAGGTGTGAGAGAGGGCGGGGTAGCGGCTGATGAGATAGGCGACGCGGAGCATGTCTTGGGTAATGCAACCGGGGGGCCATCGTAAGTCGTTGAAAGCAGGAAAGACGGGTGTTTCGCGTTGCGCGGGGTGTTTCGTTTCGTGCCGTTCAGGCGAAGACAGTGGCGAAGCGGCGGGCGCGGGTGGCGGGGATGGGCTGGGGGGCGGAGAGGAGGAGAGTGCGGTCGCCGCCGGATTGGAGATAGCTTTCGGCGAAGCCGGTGAGGGTGAAGAAAATGGGGATGACGTTGTCGCCCATATAGACGGTGAGGATGGCGAAGGCGAAGCCGGCGTAGATGCCGGCGAGGCGGAAGCTGAGGGAGCTGCCGGTTGGTTTGAGCTGGCCGGTTTGGATGCCGTTGCGGAGCAGCTTCGTGATGAGCGTGATGATCAGCAGCGCCAGCAGGGCGGTGGCGGTGACGCCGTGCATTAGTGAGAGAAGCAGGTAGTAGTTATCGATGGACGGCATGCCGGACACTTTGGGCCAGCCATTGCGGCCCCAGCCGAGGAGGCTGTGTTCCTTGGCGATATCGACGTATTTGTCGATCAGCTCCTTGCGGTAGGCGGCCGATTCCTGGGAGGCGGTGGTGGCGGCTTCGCGGCCGACGGAGGCGTATTGATATCCGACGATGGCGGCGGGGATGCCGATGGCGAGGATGGCGAGCAGGACCCAGCGGGCACGCTGGCGCGGGTTGGGGCCGGAGCCGATGGCGCAGACGGCGGCGGCGAGGACCGCGCCGATTTGCGGGCCGCGGACCATGGTCATGGCGATGCCGAGGAAGAGGGTGATGGTGAGGGCGCGGGACTTGGTGAAGCCGGGCAGTTTGAGCTTGGCGAAGTTCTGTTCCCAGTAGCCGCTTTTTTCGAGCCAGCGTTGCAGGTGGAGCCCGACGAGGAAGACGACCCCGGCGAGAATGGCGTGGCCGAAGGGCCCGGCGGTGCGGGCGAGGCCGTAGCGGAACGTCGTCACCCAGCCATCGCCCTGGCCGGGGAAGAAGCGATCGAAGATGAGGCGGAAGGGGTTATAGCCGAAGCGGAATTCGTAGGTGAAGAAGACGGTGAGAATGGCCAGGTACCAGACGATTCGTTTGGCGAAGCGGACGCGGTCGTCCGTGGTGGTGGTGAAGCCTTTGGCGAGCATGTAGGGCAGGACGCCGGCGGCGATCATGTCGAACAGGAGGTTTTGGGCTTCTTTGTAGCCGGCGTTGGCGTATTCGGAATAGCCGATTTGCGCGGCGAAGGCGAAGACGAGGATATCGATGAACGAGAACTTCCAGCGGCGGAGGAGGGGGCCGATGGCGACGGCGGCGATGGGGAGGATAGCGGCTTCGTAGAACGTGGGGTCCGGGGTGCCGGGGGTGATGAAGCGGCACCAGCCGGGGAGGAGGAAGAGGGAGAAGAGGTAGACGTCGAGGTAGGCCGCACGTGTGGAACGTCTCGCGATCCAGACGATGGCGAAGAGGCCGGGCAGGATGGCGAGAATGCTCACGGGTTAGAGGGCCCTGACGAGGAGGGTGATGAGGCCGGCGAGGATGGGAAGGGCAAGCCACTTCAAGGAAACGCCACCTTCGAGCAGAGCGCCAGCGATGTGGCGTTCTTCGATTTGAATTTGCGCGTCGAGGCGGACGTTGTGGAGGATGTTGCGGGAGACGACCGAGTCGGAGACTTCGAGATCTTTGCCGAGGTACGTGCCTTCGCCGACGACGCTGCGGCAGACCACGGTGCCCGGTTCAACGACGCACTGGCGGCCGATGACAGCATGGGGGCCGAGGCGGCTGTTTTCGCCGATCCAGCTTTCTTCGCCGATGTAGCAGGGGGCAGTGATGTGGACGCTGGCGGGGAGTTTTACGGCGCGGGCTACCCAGACGCCGGGGGTGCGTTCTTCGCCTTCAAAATGGAGGCCGGGGAAGGCGCCTTCGAGCGCGATGCGGTTGGCGAGGATGACGTGTTTTGGGGTGGCGGCAGAGAGGGAGGGCGCGTCGAGAAACACCTTCTGCGCTTGCAGGCAGAGGGTGCGGCAGGCGGTGCGCCAGTCGTCTTCGGCGGCGAGAAATTCGGTGACGGCGGCGGCGGGCATGGTGGCCCAGCCGGTCCAGCGGCTGATGCGGTCTTCGTCGTGGAAGAAGAGCGTGGGCCAGGAGCTGCCGCCGAGAGCGGGCAGTTGGGGCAGGCAGGAGGCTTCGCCCAGGAGGACGGTTTCATTGGCGTCGGTGGCGTCGGCGCAATGGACGATTTCGATGCCCCAGCGGGTGCCGTCGCCCAGGTGCGCGGCGACGGGGCCGAGCGGCGTGGGCAGGCAGAATTCGACGCGGGTGACGCCGCCCTTGATGAGTTGTTCGACGACGTGTTGGATATAGGGGCGATCCACCACTTGCGCCATCAGATTCGCTTCCGGGCGCCGCGTCCAGAGAATTGCTTTCATTACGAGTTCACCTGTTCCTGAATTTGTCCGATTCCGAGTTGCCGTTTGGCGCGTTCCGCCACTACTTTGGAGAGGAAGACCACATTGCCCACCAGGTAGCGCCGCCACATGCGGCCGGGTTCCTGATACAGGCGGAAGGTCCATTCCAGGCCGAGTTCGCGCAGCCACTGCGGGGCGCGCGGGATGCGGCCGGCGTAGAAATCAAAGAGCCCGCCGACGCCGAGGGCAGCGTGGACGCGAAGGCGGCCGGCGTTGCGTTCGATCCACTTTTCCTGGCGCGGCGCGCCGAAGGCGACGAGGAGAATGGCGGCGCCGGATTGGTTGATGCGTTCGATGAGCGCGCCTTCCTCGTTGGGGGTGAAGTAGCCGTGGGCGGTGCCGGCGATGCGGGCGCCGGGGTAGTTGGCCTGGGCCCAGACGGCGACGTCGGCGGCCACGCCGGGGCGGCCGCCGAGGAGGAAGATGCTTTGGCCGGTGGCGGCGAGACGCGCCAGCAGGAGGGGGAAGAGATCGGTACCGTTGACGTTCTGGCGAATTTCGCTGCGCAGGATGCGGCCGGCGATGCGGAGGCCGATGCCGTCGGCGAGGCGGAGATGGCTGTTGACGAGGGCGTTGCGGTAGGCGGGGTCGCGATGGGAGAGATTGACGCAATCGACGTTGATGAAGGAGACCTGGCGGAGGCGGGCGGCGGGGGTGAGGATGGCGTCGATGGCTTGATCCATGGAGAGATTGTCGAGCGGGAGGCCGAGGATGTCGGCGCGGTCGGTCAGTTCGCCGCGGGTTTCGCCGCCGTAGAGAGAGGCGAGCACGGAGCGGAGGAGGATGCCGCTGTTGGCGCGGAGAGAGCGGGTGCGGACGTATTCGGCGTCGATGTCGTTTTGGGTGCCGTAGGCGACGTTGGTACGTTGGCGGAGTTCCCAGGTGGAGAAAAGGCCGGGCGGGACGGAGGCGACGACGCGGCACTTTTCCGTGCGGAGTTCGCTGGGGCCCACTTCGCGGGCGGCGGGGCCGACCCAGGTCAAGTCCCCTTTGGCGAGATTGACCAACCGGGGCAGGGCGTGGAAGACGGCCACGGGGGCGCCGGCGCGATTGACGAGCGTCTGTTCCATGACCAGTGCGCCGTGGCGACCCAGGCGCGGCGTGCGGCGGACGCGCGCGCCGCGGAGCCAAAGGAGGGTGGCGACGGGTGCCGTCAACACTAGCAGCAGCGCGGCCAGGGTGCGGCCGATCGCCGCTGGCAGGGCGGCCTGCAGGGCAATCCGAAACTGGTGCATGGAGAGTCGCACGGTTAGTAGGCCCCTTTGCCGCTGACGACGGCGGGAATGGTGCGGGCGAGGAGTTCGATGTCGTAACGGAGGCTTTGCTGGCGGATGTAGGCGATGTCCATTTCGCATTGAATGGGGAAGGCCAGATTGGAACGGCCGCTGACCTGCCAGACGCAGGTGAGGCCGGGCGTGGCATTCAGGCGGCGGCGGGCGGAGAGATCGTAGCGGGCCACTTCCGTCGGCAGGGCCGGGCGGGGGCCGACGAGCGACATGTCGCCACGGAAGACGCACCAGAGTTGGGGCAGTTCGTCCATGCTGAAGCGGCGGAGGACCTTGCCGATGCGGGTGATGCGCGGGTCGTCCTGCATCTTGAAGGTGATGGTGGCGCCGTGTTGGTTCCGGGCGCGGATGGCTTCCAGGCGGGCTTCGGCATCGACCACCATGGAGCGGAACTTGGGGAAGGCGAAGTGCCGGCCGTGCTTGCCGACGCGCGTTTGCCAGAAGAGAATCGGGCCGCCGTCTTCCAGTTTGATGAGCGCGGCGATGAAGCCGAACAGGGGCAGGAGGCCGAGGAGGGCGAGGCCGGAGAGAAGGGCTTCCAGCGTGCGCTTGGCTTGTTTGGGGAGCGCGGCCTGGAGACGCCAGCTGGTTTTGATGAGCTTTGTTCGCACGGTGTCCCTGGGTTACGCGGCGAGCGGCAGGGCGATCGGGGAGGCGGGGTTGATCGGCAACTGGCGGTGGACGCGGAGCAGTTCGAAGTAAGCGGCGACGGTGTTGCGAACGCCGATGAGTTGAAGGCTGCCTCCGCGCGGCTGGAGACGAGCGTTGGCGTCGACGATGACTTTCGCCGCGGCCGCGGTGACGGCTTCGACGGCGGAGAGATCCAGGCTGAGGTTGCGGCCGGGCTGGGCGAGGAAGCGGAGATCCTCTTTCAAAGTGGTAAGAGCATTGCCTTCGAGACGGGACGCGCGAACGGCGAGGACGATATCGGAGTTCATGGCTGTTTGTAAGGCATGCGGAGTGCCAAACGTCAATGTGTTGAAAAGACGGTGGGTTGTGGCGAGCCGCGATCGCACGCAACAGAACAGTCCCGCCGCGACCGTCACGAAGCGAAACACTTTCGGGGAAACACCTTGTTTGGCGCTGCCGGCAGTAAGCAGCGCGATTTCATCAGCTTGCGTTCGTTTGGCCGTTTGGCATGCGGCGTGCCTTCTTCATTGGCGAAATACACGGCGGCGAAACGCACCGCTTAATCCAACCAAATCGGAGCTTGAAACACACATGAAGGGCATTATCCTGGCGGGGGGCAACGGCACACGGCTGATGCCGTTGACCGCGGTGACGAACAAGAGCTTGTTGCCGGTCTACGACCGTCCCATGATTTACTACCCGCTGCAGATGATGGCGGAAGCGGGCATTGAGGAAGTGCTCATCGTGACCGGCGGCGCCAACTGCGGCGAGATGATGCGGGTGCTGAAAGACGGCAGCCAGTTTGGGTTGAGCCGTTTGTACTTCACGGTGCAGGAAAAGGCCGGCGGCATTTCGCAGGCGCTGGCGTTGGCCGAGCAGTTCGCGCAGGGCGATAAGACCTTCGTGGTGCTGGGTGACAATCTGGTTTTCGGCGGGAATGTGGCGGGCGCGGTGCGAGAGTTTGCGGCGCATTCGGAAGGCGCGAAGGTGTTTTTGAAACGGGTTGCGGATCCGGAACGGTTCGGCATCGCGGGGATTTCGGATGGGCGGATTGCATCGATTGAAGAGAAGCCAAAGGCGCCGCAATCGAACCTGGCGGTTACGGGATTGTACCTGTACGATGCGACGGTGTTCGATAAGATCCGGCAGTTGAAGCCGTCGGCGCGGGGGGAATTGGAAGTGACGGATTTGAACCGGTTGTACCTGGAGGACGAACAGTTGGGCTACGCGATGCTGGACGGCAACTGGATTGACGCGGGGACGTTCGATTCGCTGGCGGAGGCATCGGAGATGGCGCAGCAGGCGGCGGAGACGGTGCAACTGGCGGTGGCGGCGTGAGCGCGGTGATGGAGTGTCCGGTGCGGACGGAGATTCCGTCGTGCACGCCGGGGTTGGGGCATCTGATTATGAGCCCGACGTCGGCCAAGTTGATCGACGGGGTGCTGGTGGAAAACGCCGCGCTGTGGCCGGACGATCGCGGCTGGTTCCAGGAGATCTTCCGCTTCGGGCGCGGGCTGGTGCAGAACTACCCGGCGGCCACGACGCAGGTTTCGGCGGCGGTGAGTTTTCCCTCCATCATCAAGGCGTTCCACATTCACCACTTCCAGACGGACGTGTGGGCGCCGATGACCGGACTATTCCAGGTGGCACTGGTGGACCTGCGGCCGGAGTCGCCAACGTTTGGCGAGAAGAACACGTTGTATGTGGGTGAACAGCGGCCGTGGCGCATCCTGATCCCGCCCGGCGTGGCCCACGGCTACAAGATCGTCAGCCCCGGCAGTGGGGTATTGGTGTACGCAACCGACCGTTTCTACGACCCGGCCGACGAAGGCCGTATCGCCCACGACCATCCCGCGCTGGCCTATGACTGGTCCACCCAACACAAGTAAAGGAACATCATGCACATCTTTGTTACCGGCGGCGCCGGATTCATTGGCTCCCAGTTCATTCGCGATTGGGCGGAGAAGTTTCCCGAAGCGCACATCACCAACTTCGACAAGCTGACCTACGCCGGCAATCTGGCGAATTTGACGGCGGTGGAAGGGCGCCGCAACTACAGCTTCGTGCGCGGCGACATCTGCGACCGCAACGCACTACTGGAAGCGATGCCGGCGAATGTGGACGCCATCGTTCACTTCGCCGCCGAGTCCCACGTGGACCGCAGCATCACCGGCGCGGCCGAGTTCGTCCGGACCAATGTGATGGGGACGCAGGTGCTGCTGGACGTGGCTCGCGAGCGCGGCGCCAAACGGTTCCTGCACATCTCCACCGACGAAGTGGGCGGCACGATGGGGCCGGAGGAGTGGTTCTTCGAAGACTCCAAGCTGGACCCGCGGAGCCCGTACGCCGCCAGCAAGACGGCGGCGGAACATCTGGTCCGCGCGGCCGGCGCCACGTTCGGCATGGACTATGTGATCACCCGCACGAGCAACAACTACGGCCCGTATCAGTTTCCGGAGAAGCTTTTACCACTGGCGATTTGCAATGCGCTTTCGGGCCAGCCGATTCCGGTCTACGGCGACGGGCTGCAGATTCGCGATTGGGTTCACGTGGCCGACAATAGCAAGGCGCTGCAGTTGGCACTGTTACAGGGCAAGGCCGGGGAAACTTATCACATCGGCGGGGGGAGCCCGCAGACAAACATCGACGTGTTGCGGACGCTGCTGTCGATGCTGTGTTGCCACGAATCGCTGATGAAGCGCGTCACCGACCGGCTTGGCCACGACCGGCGCTACGCCGTCAGCTACGCGAAGATTGAGCGGGAGCTGGGCTGGCGTCCGGAGATCTCTTTCACCACCGGGTTGCGCGCGACGATTCACTGGTATCGCCAGAATCAGGAGTGGGTGAAGGCGGTTCGCAATGGCGAGTATTTGAACTACTACAAGGCGCAGTACGGGTTGAATCTGCCGGCCGGACAGGTTGTCTAGATGGCGTTCGCGGAGGTGGCACTGGCGGCGTTGGCGATGGGTGTGAACTATACCGTCGCCCGGGGTACGAGAAGGCTGTGGGTCTTGCTATCGGCGTGGACGACGATCAGCCTTTGCTCCGGCGTTGCCGAAGGGATCCGCTTCTACGAGTGGATGCCCGGCGCCACGTGGGTCCGCGCGCTGGGGTTTTTGTGGTTTTTGCTGGCATTGCCCGGGTATGCGCTGGCGCGGTTGTGGAAGCAATCGCGCGTGGAAGTGGACACGGGCCGGCGGCAATTGTTGCGCGCTGGCGCCACGCTGGCCGCGGCGCCGCTGGCGGCCACGGGGTTCGCGATTCACAAGGCGCGACAGGACGCCGAAGTGCGGGAAGTGGAACTGGCTATCCCGAACCTTGCACCCGATCTGCAGGGCCTGCGACTGGTTCAGCTGAGCGACATCCACCTGGGCGCGTTCTTCTCGCAAGCGCAGTTGCGCCGGGTGGTGGAACAGGCCAACGGGCTGCGCGCCGATCTGGCTATCGTCACCGGTGACCTCATCAGTTCCTATGGCGACCCGTTGGAGGAGGCCATTGCCGAACTGGCGCGCCTGCGTCCGAGCGCCGGGATCTACGGGTGCCTGGGGAACCATGAGATTGTGGCGGAGTGCGAGGCGCCGGCGACGCAGTTGGCGGCCCGTCGCGGCATGCGGTTTTTGCGATCGCAATCGTCGACGCTGCGGTTTGGGCAGAGTAAGTTGAACATCGCGGGCGTGGACTATCAGCGCCTGGGCAGCCCGTATCTGGCGGATGCGGCGAGAATGGTGCGGCCGGGTGAGCTGAACCTGTTGCTTTCGCACAGTCCGGACGTGTTCCCGGTGGCGGTGCGGCAGAGGTGGGACGTTGTGTTATCGGGCCACACACACGGCGGACAGATCACGCTGGAGCACCTGGATTCGCGGTTGAATCCGGCACGTTTCTACACGCCCTACACCTACGGCAGGTACACGCAAGACGGGTCGTCGCTCTTTGTCACCAGCGGACTTGGTACCGTGGGAGTGCCGGCGCGTTTGGGTACGAACCCGGAGATTGTCTCGATACGGCTCACCTCACGCGCCTAGGAGTTGGACCGTGAACCGCCGAAACTTTCTTGCTTCCGCTTTGGCCGCTAACGCTGCACCCGCGCCGGTCGTTCTGCTGGATGACGGCGGCTGGTGCTGGTTCGAAGACGAGCGCGCGTTGATTGTTGGCGATCACCTCATCTTCGGCACGGTGGCCACCGGCTACAAAGACCCTGCCATTACCGGGCAGATTCGCGCCACGCAGTACAACCTGAGAAGCGGCGCTTCCTCCACCTTCACGCTCCACGATCCGGCCAAGGACGAGAACCAGAAGCAGTGGACGGACGACCACAACTCTCCGGCTTTCCTCCTCCGGCCCGACGGGAAGCTGCTGACCACCTACGCCCGCCACGGCACGCGCAATGAGATTCACTACCGCATCTCCACCGGCAAAGGGAGCGCCGCCCATTGGGAAGCGGAGCAGGTCTTCATCCCAAGCCGGAAGTCGCGCATTACCTACTCAAACCTCTACTACCTGAGCAAAGAACGCCGCCTGTACGACTTCTTCCGGGGATTCGACAACTCGTATAAGCCGTCCTACGCCTGGTCGGACGATCTGGGCAATACGTGGAAAGCTGGTGGCATCGTCATCGATGTCCCGCTTCAATTCCGACACCGTCCTTACGCCAAATACTGCTCCAATAACACCGACACCATCCACATCGCCTACACCGAAGGTCACCCGCGCAACTTCGACAACAGCATTTACCACGTGTTCTATCGCGATGGCCAACTGCACCGCTCCGATGGCACCGTGATCCGTTCGCTGCGAGAGGGACTGAAGGCGCCGGAAGAGGGAACCCGCATTTTCCAGGGCGGGCCGGAGGCCGTTGCGTGGACGACGGACTTCCACGTTCTTTCGAACGGCGAGTTGCTGCTTTTCTACACGGTGCAGAAGGACGGCGCGCGGCGAATGACGGAGCCGAACGGGTTCGACCATCGCTTCCGGCTAGCGCGATGGGATGGACGCGCCTGGCACGACCACGAGATCGCGCGCGCCGGCACCCGGCTCTATGCCGGAGAGGACAATTACACCGGGCTGGCTGCGATCGACCCGCACGACCCGAAGACGCTCTTCATCTCCACGAACATCGACCCTAACTCCGGCGCCGCACTGCCCTATCGCGAGATATTCCGCGGGCGCACAGAGGACTTTGTCCGCTTCACGTGGACTCCGGTGACGGCGAACTCGGCGGCCGACAACGTGCGCCCGATCATCCCGGTCTGGCCTGGAAAGAAACGCGCACTCCTGTGGTTGCGGGGAAAGATGCGCGCCTACACCGACTACAGTTTCGAAGTCGTGGGCCTGTTTGAAAAACGCTAACCTGGCGCGGCCACGGGCTGGTAGTGTGTAAAGAGTGCCGCCAGAGATCGCCGAGTTTTCCCACGCATATTTCGCCCGGATGGCGGAGTTGGAAGACAAACACCCGTGGACGCGCCACATGCGCGAATTGACGTTGGACCTGCTGACCAGAGCCGGCGGCGATGGCTGCAAACGGCGCCTGGATGTGGGCTGCGGAACCGGGCTTTTTCTAGACAACTGGCGGCGGCGCGGCACGGCGGAACGGTTGACGGGCGTGGACTTCGCCTACCCCGCGTTGGAGTTCGCCCGACAACGCACGGAAGCCGAATGGGTGACGGCCAGCGCGGCGGCCTTGCCCCTGCAGGATCAATCCTTCGACGCGATCCATTCCGCGGACGTTTTGCAGCATCTGGCAATCCACGAAGTAGGCCCGGCGTTTGAAGAGTTCGCGCGCGTGCTGAGCCCCGGCGGGCTGGTGGCGTTGCGACTGCGCGGCCCCCGCTGGCTGACGGCCACGCCCGATACCGACTACTCCGTCACGTTCACGCCCGCGCAAGTTCGGCAACAGTTGGAACGCTGCGGGTTCCAGGTGGTGTATCTCTCGCTGGTGAACACGCTGCCGTCGTTGGCGGCGGAGTTGCGGGAGCGGATGTCGGCGAACAGCCGGGGTGATGCGCCGGTGAAGGGCATCAGTTGCCATGCGGAAGGGGATCCGCGATCGGCGGGCCTGGCGCTGTATCTGCGAATGGAACGAGTCTGGTCCTACACGCTGGGCTTGCCGTTGCCCTTCGGGCACACCATTATCTGCGTCGCGAAAAAGCGGGGCTGAGCGATCAGTTCCCGGTGGGCTGGAACCGCAGGCGCAACCACACCTGCATGCCCATGGGATGGGCGCCGTAGATCGGCGACAGATTCGCCGGCAGTTGAAAGACTTGAAACTGGCCGCCCAACGCGGGACGGAGAAAGCTGCTCACCTTGGGGAGTTCGTAGGAATACCCGGCGGTGTACGCCTTGATGCGCGTATACCGGTACTCCTCCAACAGACGCACGTAGGGCGCCTCTTCAAACAGCAGCAGCGAGTCCTTGTCCGTCAATTCCGCGCGGCCCCAGATCCAGTGCTTGTCCTTGAAAAACATCGTGGATTCGGCGGTGTAGGAGTTGAACGTCTGCCCCTGTACGCGGGTGGGCACCAGCACGATGTGTTCGCGTTGCCCGTTTGGCTTCCTAGGCGGCGCCGATTGCAGAATCGACAACAACTCGCCGTTGGGTTTCTGCGTGTAGGCCAGATCGTGATTGCGGCCCCAGACAAGCGTCGTGGCCCAGTGGCCGCGCGCGGTTGGCAATACGTAGGTGGCGGAGGACGTCTGGCGGAAGGAATCGCGATCGGGGTGGGTGGCTTCGCGATTGTTAATGCGCCCGACGGAATACTGCATGGCCCAGCGGGAGGTTGGGGTGACGGTGACACGGGAGGCGAAGGAATTGATCGGGCCAAGTTCGATGCCCCAGCGCTTCTCATCCGGCTCGCGGCCGTGGAAACCGCTGGCCTCCAAAGTCACCCAGCGATGTGTCACACCCAATGTGGTCACGTTGGCGGCGATGTGTGTCGAATCCTGATAGTGGTGCGACATCACCGCCATCGGATTCTCCGATGTCGAGATGCGATGCGGGTAGGCGGTGGGTCCGATTGCCGGATCGCCGCGCAGGCCCGCGTAGAGGTTCAACGTGGTGTTTTCGCTCAACCGGTATTGATACGACGCGCCCAGTTCCTTGACGAAGTCGTGCGGGTGCTGGCCGTTCAGAATCGGAATGTTCTTCCACGTTTCACCCGTCTGCAGCAGCAGCGGGTAGCGGCCATTGGTCACCGTCAGCGGCTCAATGGAGAACATCGTACGGACGGTGAAGATGCCACCCGCCAAGCGGCCGCTGGCCATCGGCATCACCCAGCCGGCGCCGAAGGTCTTGTCGCGCCCGCGCGGTCCGCCCTGATTGGTGTAAATGCCCCACAGCGTACCGTTGAACATCACATTCCAATTGCCGATCTGCTTGTGCAGCATCTGCATCGGCCGGGCGCCCGGCGTCTGGCTGGTGCCACTGACGAACATGCCCGCGAACGCCGCCGAACTCGCCGTCATCCCCGCCGTCATCGTGCCGTCCATGACGGCCAGTTTCACGTCGCTCAGCGGTATGCCAGCGAAGATCCCCTCACCTGCCTGCCAGCCGTCGTAGCAATCGCCGCAGACGCCTTTTGACTCGGGCTTCTTCCCGTTCTTCGCCGGGGCCGTAGCCTTCGCCAGATCACTGCCACACGGGCACTCCGCTTCCAACGCGCACTGGCCGCAGCCGCCTTTCACGCAACACAAGAAGCGCTTCTCGCCCACCAGCGTTTTCTTGGCGGCCAGCAAAGCGGTCAGCCCCTCTTTCAACTCCGGGGGCAACTCGCCGGTGCCCGGCATGGCCTGCTTTTCCGCCGGCAGCAGTTTGATGTTCTCCGCCTTGATTCCCGGCAGGGATCCGCGACCGCTCTTCCATCCAGCCATGCACTCGCCGCAGGCGCCCATCCCGCGCATCACGTTCGCCGCGCACGCGCAGGATCCGTTCTTGCGCATACACAGGTCGCAGCTTGGTTTCACGCAACAGGCATACCGGCCCTTGGCCTGCAGCGTCTTTTTCGCCGCCGCCAGCTTCGCCTGGGCCTGCTTCAAGTCTTTGTCCGCTTTGGTGGGGGTGGTGTTCCGCCGCCCGCCTTCATGGGCCAGCAGCAGGCTGGCGGTCATCAACAGTGTCAACGCTAGCCGCATATCTACTTACCGCCGGCCACCACGGTGAAGGGGCCCGTCTCCACGACGCCGGCCCGCTGAATCTGCACCCACCCGCGGTAACGACCGGGCTTGGGATACCGGGCCAGGAACGCCAAATGCCCGTCCTTGCCCGCCTTCGGGTCCAGTTCATCGGGATGGGAATGGACGAACGTTTCGCCGTCCTCATGCACCAGGATCAGATGCCCCAGAGCGCCCAAATACGGCTGCACATCGTTCACTAGCGCCCCGGTCTTCGCATCGCGCACCACGCAGGCCATCCGCAACGTCTTGCCCGCGGTGAACTCCGTTTGCGCGAAAGCCACGCGGATGGAACCGGAGGCTGTTTCCCCAGTCAGCTTTTCCGCGGCGATCACAAACCGGTCCGACTTCTTCCCGCCGACTTTCATACGAACCGGAATCACCTGCCCGCCGGCACCCTTCGGAGCGACGTCCACGAACAGCGTGTAGTCACCGGCCTGCGGGAATGTGTAGCGAAGACGGAACGCGCCATCGGCGGCCATCTCCGGATGCTCGTGAGCGAAGACGCCCAGGTCCTCACGGACCACGATGAAGTGCATGAGCTTTTCGTGCTGCACGTCGAACTCGCGAACCCGCGCGTTGTTCTGCGCGCGGGAAAACACCGCGATATCCAGGTCCACCGCCTCGCCCGCCTTCGGGCTCTTCGGCGTTGCGCGAACCTCCGCATAGAAGGGCCGGGGCTTGGCTTTGCGGTTCTTCGCCGCTACCGCATCGCCCACTTGGAGCGGAAACTGTACTTGAAACTCGGTACCGCCGGGAGGGGTGATGAACAACTGCAACCGATACTCTCCGCCGTGCGGGAACAGGGGGTGCACGCCGTACTCGCCGGGCACGCCTTCCGGGTGCGCGCTTTCGGTCATCTTCGCCATACCGGGCATCGTCGGCATGTCGATCACGCTCCGCGCCAGCGCCCGAATCACCGGCGCGGCGCCCATCACCGCATCCACCTGCGTGGCGTCCACAACGCGGTACTCGATCTGCATCTCTTCCTGTGCGGCCAGGCCATCGGCCGGCAATCGCAGGGTGACCTGGTACTTCCCGGCCCGCACCGCAGGCAATTCCGTCTGTCCCCAGACCACGCCCGCCAACATCAGGAGAGTTGTGAATCGCATTATCGAATCGCCACCAGCCCCGGGTTACTGCGCTGCCGGTTCACACTGATCACCAGTTCCAACGCCGTTCCCGTCGCCGCATCCGCCGGCACCTGCACGTTGGCCTGCGCCAGCCCGACGAAGCCGGGCGTCAGGCCCAGAAACAGCAGCGGTACTTCACGGCCGCCGATGGTCGCCGTCGAATCCAGCGCCGCCCGGTACAACGTCGTCAACGGCGCCGCGCGGCCCGCCGTCAGGTCGCCGTCCAGCGGACCAATGCCGGTGAGATAGATCGTCATCACCCGCCCGCGCGTCTCCGCGTTGGCTTCGGTGTTCAACGTGCCGTCCTGATTGATCGCCACCGCGCGCGTGCTGCCGGCGATCATAAAGATCCCCGGCGCGGCGGCACCAATGTTTACCGTCTCTTCGGAGCTCGCGCCCTGCCCGGTGGCGACGCGAATCTTCGCCTCGCCCTCCCGCAGATCGTAGGGCAGTTGCGCGTTGATCTGGTTCGGCGAAATGAAGACCAGCGGCAGGCGCGTCCCGTTGACCGTGACCGAAGTTCCGGCCATCTCCGTTGGCAGCGGCAACTCGCCGGCCTGCGTTAAACCGGTTGCGAAATTGATACCGAAAATCGAGATCAGCGCGCCTGGCGCCAGCGGCACCGGCGCGGGCAGGAAGCTGGCCGCGTTGACGATGCCGCCCGGCGAGATGGCCGGCCGGATGGCGAAGCTGACTTTGCGAATCAGATAGTTCTGCCAGTCGGCGATCAGCACATCGCCGTTGTTATCCACCGCCACCGAAGACGGGAAGTTCAGCGGACTCTGCGTCGCCGGAATCCCCTCGGTACCGCGCCCGATCTGGCCGTTGCCGGCGATGGTGGAGATGGTCCCGTCCGGCGCCACGCGACGAACGCGATGGTTGCCCATGTCGGCGATATAAATACTACCGGCCGCGTCGACGGCGGTGGCGTTAGGCTGGCTGAGTTGGGCCGCGGTTGCGCGTCCGCCATCGCCGCTGAAGCCCGGCGCACCCGTTCCAGCCACGGTGGAGATGGCCCCGTTCGGCGCAATCCGGCGCACGCGATGGCTGCCCTGTTCGGTGACCAGCAGGTTGCCCGCGCGATCAAAAATCAGGTGCGAGGGGATCGACAGCGCGCTGCGCGTGGCGTCCGGACCATCGGCGCCGTTGCCCGGCAAACCGGTGCCGGCGATCGTCTGCAAGCGGCCATCCGCATTCATGCGGGCGATTCGGTTGGAGTGCAGTTCGGCGAAGTAGATCCGGCCTTCGCTGTCGACCGCGATGGAACTCGGCCAGTCCAACGGCGAAAGCGTGGCGGGAATCGACGGGGCAAAAAACGAATGCAGATTGCTGCCAATGATCGTAGTGATCGTCCCGTTCGGCGCCACTTGGCGGATGCGATTGTTCTTCTCGTCGCAAATCAAAAGCGCCCCATTAGGAAGCACAATCGCATGCGAAGGGCCGTATAGTTTCGCCGCCGAGGCAGCTCCGCCATCGCCAGCTTCGGTCCCGCCGCCGAGCGGGGAACAACGGCTGGCATCGATCGACGGCCGCTGCCCGCTGCCCGCCACCGTGGTGATGACTCCGTCCGGGGCGATGCGGCGAACGCGATTGGCATTCGTATCGGCGATGTAGATGTTCCCAGCCCGGTCAACGGAGAGGTGATTCATCTCCTCGAACCGCGCAGGGTCACATTCGTTCTGGATCCCAGCCAGCGTCAGAGAGGACAATGTCGCCTGCCCTCCGTCGCCGCCGAAACCGCGGGTGGTTCCCGCGATCGTCGAAATGATTCCGGTTTGCGCAAAAACAGGAGAAAGGAGAAGCGCGAGAGTTACTGGGAGCCGCATGGAAAACATGTTGGTCGTTAGCAGGACCGGACTCCTTGTATTGTACCGCTTACATTTGTATTGTACCGCTTACATTAGCGAACTTACACCGTTACGGCTTTGCCGCGGCTCATGGAGCGAATCAGGGAAAGGTAACGATTCATGTGCGTCTGCGGTGCAAACGCCGTTAAATCGGCGGAAACCGGCTGCTCCCCGCCCAGCATGCCGCCCAGCTCCTCCGCACTCCGGAACACGCGCCCGCCCCCCGTCTGCGCCACCAATTCTGGCAGCGCTCCATGCGGCGAAACATAGACGGACGTCTGCTGCTGCAAAGACTCCAACACCACCAGCCCAAACGTCTCATCGCAAACAGACGGCACGATCGTCGCCCGTGCGCGCCGGTACAGCGACGGCAACTCCGCAAAGGGCACACGGCCCAGAAACTCAATATTCGGCGCCCCGGCCGCCATCGAACGGAGCTCCTGCTCCGCCTCCCCCGCCCCGGCGATCTTCAGCCGCAACCCGTTCTTCCGGAACAGCGGAAGCACCGTGTGGATGCCCTTCGCCTTTTCCAAACGGGCCACGATCAGGTAATAGTCTTCCCGTTCCATCTGCCCGGCACGCGCCGACCCCAGGAAATGCGGCAAAACCTTCATCGGCAGTTCGGGAAGGAATTCGCGCACCTTATCCTGCACAAACCGGCTGGGCGCCAGGAACAGGTCGATGTTCTCCAGCCCGTCCCGAATGACGCCATTCTGGCGCCACAGTTGCGGCGGCCGGCCCCGGCGAATCGTGCAACTGTGGCACGTGCGCTGCGTACAGATCTCCTCGCCATTGCGAAACAGCACGTGGGAGGGACAAATCAACCAATACTCATGCAGCGTCATCAGCCGCAGTCCGGTGCCCCAACGGAATGCCTGCGGAGCGCCCAGCAAAGACGCGTTGTGCCAGTGCGTCACATCGAAACCACTGCTGAGAATCTCCCGCAGCGCGCCCGCGTACAGCCAATCGCGCCCGGCCACGTGTGCCGACAATGGCGCCAGCGTCTTGAACGGCGAACGCAGCGTATGCACGATCACCTTCTTGTGCAACGGAAATGGCGACGGCTGCACGGCGCCCCGCAACAGTTCGTAGGAATCCGCGCAATGGACGACTTCCACGTGGTGCCCGGCCTCGGCCAGCAGGTTCGCCAGCGACGCCAGAAAAATGGCGTCGCCGCCAAAATGCATCGGCGGGAAGAATGTCGTCAACAGGCAAAAACGCATGAAGAGGTCTCTGTTAGTCTAGGAGATGATTGAACCTCTTTGCCAGAACACAGCGTCATCTCCGGCTGACGTTACGGAATTACGGTGTCGGCGAGCGGATTGGAAATCGGCCCGCGCCGCCCTTCCTGATCCTCTTCATTAACTCCATCTGCAACCAGACCTGCGAGCACTGTTTTTATTGGCGCAACCTCAATCGCAAGGACGATCTGACCGTTGACGAGTTGCGGTCGCTCTCCCAAGAACTCGGCTCGATCGAGAACCTGAACCTCTCCGGCGGTGAACCCTTCCTGCGCAAGGAGTTCGGTGAAATCTGCCGCTTTTTCATCCAGAACAACGGCGTGAAGCAGATCTACGTGCCCACCAACGGCACGTTCACCGATCGCACCATCGCGGCGC
This sequence comes from Bryobacteraceae bacterium, assembly GCA_044358225.1. Lineage (GTDB taxonomy): Bacteria > Acidobacteriota > Terriglobia > Bryobacterales > Bryobacteraceae. Next base: position 43,239 of record JBIKOG010000008.1, read on the forward strand.
TGGAAGAGGTCCTCCGCGAGCCGTCGTTAACCCTGTTTGCCGTGGAACTTTCGCTCGATGGCATGGCGGACTACCACGACCGATTCCGCGGAATGAAGAACGCCTTCGCCCGATCCATGGAGACCTATCAGGCGTTGGCGAAGCTCCAACAGCGCGACCCGCGGCTGCGCATTCACGCCATCTCCACCGCCACTTCAGAAAACATGGGCGAGATCGCCGAACTCACCCGCTACCTCTACGAAAACTGTCCGGCGATGGACCACCACAACCTGGCCCTCATCCGCGGCGACCGCAAGAACCCCTCGCTCGTCGGCCCGACTCTCGACAACTATCGCGAACTCTACCGCTACGTCCAGTCCGTGTGGGCGCCGCGCGAAGAGAACCGCTTCGGCAGCATCGTCGAACCCATGCTGCAGTGGGCGAAGGTGAAGACCGCCATCGAACAGCGCCAGGTCGTCCCGTGCCGCGCCGGGCGGATGAGCGCGGTGGTCTATGCCAACGGCGACGTCAGCTTCTGCGAAACTCACGCCCCGCTGGGCAATCTCCGCCAAACCAGCTTCACGGAAATGTGGAATTCACCGGAAGCCGAAACCCTGCGCCAGTCCATTGACGAACGCGCCTGCTGGTGCACCAACGAAGTCTTCCTCTGGCCCAGCATCGTGTTCCAGCCGCAGCAATTGGTCCGCGCCATGGCTCTGTCCAAACCGTGGAAGAAGCCCGACACGGTCGACAAGCCCCCCTCGCCGCGCCCATCGAACGATCTCATCAACATCGGCTAGGCGCGCAGCATCCACCGCGGCCCCAGCCAGCGCATCCCGGGCCATCGGCGCACCGCGCGGTACAGCGCCACCACCCGCTGCGCCAACCAGCCCATCTGCGGCGCATACAGCGGCGCGGCCTCTGTCGACCCGCTTGCCCACCCCGCCTCCCGAGCCAGCGCCATCCCCTCCCGCGCACCGCGAAGTTGAATCCGATACGGGTGCAAATCCCCTCGCCGCCATGCGACATAGCCGGCCTGCCAACCCCGAGGCAGCCAGCCCACGCCCCACAAATGCACGTGCGGCTCCGGCACCGGCGCCCAGCGATTGTTGCTGGTCAGCAGCAGTGAACGGCCCACGCGCCGCATCTCGCGCAGCGCCAGCGGGGCGTCGCGCAGATGCTCCAGCGTGTCGAACGAAGTCAACCGAAAACCCGCGCCGCTTGGGAACGGCAGATGCTCCGCATTCGCGCAAACCAGCTGGCCGGCCACCCCGGCCTCCCGCAGCCGCAGCGCACCCAGCACCAGCCATCGAAACGCAATGTCGACGCCCACGCCGCCACCAGCCGCGATCAGCACCGCCCCCGTCGAACAGCCCACATCCAACACCGGTCCGCCGCCGCGCCCATACGCCAACATCTCCCGCGCAATCGCCACTTCCGCCAGCGCTCGAGCGGTCCACAACTCCGCCAGGTCCGCCGGATCGTCTGGCGTAATCGAGTAGTAGTAGCGCACGGCCTCGGCGAAGGACATTCCACGCGTGGCCAATTCCAATGCCTCGCCCTTGGCCCGATCGGCCGCAATGTCGATGTACGGATCGGCAAACAGCCGGAAATCAGGGATGCCGCAGATCACCGGAAACCGCAGCCCGCAGGCCGCACAGGCGAACCCCGGCGCCTCGTTCCGCAACTCCGACTTGCACTGGGGACAGACGAATTCCATGGCTAATCCGTATCGCTGCAACTCGTCCCCGCCCCGCCCAGAAAGCCCACCATCTCCCCGGCAGCCCAAGCCGCGTAGTAGACAGCCAGTAGCGGTGCCACCACGGCAAAGCGTCCCGCCTCGCCGTTCTGCACGGCCGCCCGCAACCCGCGCCAAAACAGCAGCGCCGCGACGAAGAAGAACACCGCCGAATGCGGCTTGCCGCAGCGCGCGCCGTAGCACCGCCCATGCCGGTACCGCAGCGCAACGTACTCCAATAACCCACGCTGCTGTTGCTGTGTGACGCAGGCCTCCGGCACATACCAGAACGGCCCGCGCTCGCGCCGCAGCACCGTGTTGAACTCCGCCTCCCAGAATCCATCGCTCCACTCGGTAGCAAAGGAAAGCAACTCATCCCGCCGGTACAACGCGTTGTTCCCCGGCAGATGCTGGCAATACCCTGCCCGCCCCGGCGGCAGAAACGCCGTATACCGCGTGAAGTAATGCGCCCAGCCCAGCCAGCTCGTCCGCCCGTTCCGCACCGGCCCACCCCAGCAACTGGCCGGATGTTCCGCAGCCGCGCGCAGCAGCACCCGCGCCCAATCGGCATTCACAGTGCAGTGGTCTTCGGTAATCAGGATGAACTCGCCCGCCGCGGCCCGCACCCCATCCCGCCGCAACTGCGGCACGCTGCGCCGCCCCTCCGCGCGCACCAGTCGCACGCCCTGCAGCCCGGCCGCCATCGCCGCCGTCTCATCGGCAGCCGAATACGCCACCACAATCTCCGCGTCCAACCCAACACACGCCGCCCGCATACTCTCCACACAACGAACCAACGTCGACGTCGCCCGCCGCACCGGAATCACAATCGAAAGCGTCACTCGCCCACCAATTCTTCCAACACCCGCGCCAACGCCCGCGCACCGCGTTCCCAGGAAAACTCAGCCGCCCGCAGCAGCGCCCGCCGCCGCAGTTCGGCGCGCAAAGCCGGGTTATCCACCACGGCTCCCAGTTCTTCCGCCCATTGCCGACGCGCCACCCGCACCGCGTCCCCGCCCACCTCTTCCAGCGCATGTCCGCCGGCCACCACACACGCGCAACCGCACGCCATCGCCTCCACCAGCGGCAGTCCAAACCCCTCTTCCAGCGACGGCATGGCAAACACCATGCACCGATTGTAGAGTCCGGCGAGTTCCTCGTCGGACACATATCCGGCGAACTCTATTCGGTCCCTCATGTCCAGCGCCACTGCCTCCGCGCGTAGCTGTTCGTAGCACCCGCGGAACCCGTCGTTTTTGTAATCCCCCACCAGCACCAGCCGTAGCGACGGCAGCTTCGACACAGCCCGAATCAACGTTCCCAGATTCTTGTTCGGGCTAATCCCGCCAACGGCCAGAACGAATGGTTCTTCCTTGGCGGCCGACGGCCGAAACACCGGCGCCGGCCCTTCGGAGACAACACTGATGCGCCGTGGGTGCAAAGAAAAATGCGCCGCGATGCTGTCGCTCGAATACTCGGAAACCGTGACAATCCGCGCCGCCTGCGCCAGCGCCAATCGCACCTTCCAATCCCAGAACAGCTTCTGTTTCCTCCCGGAAAAGGCCCACTGCGGAAACCGGTCGGCCATCGTGTCGTGAATCCCCAGGGCCACCGGCATGCGCCCCAGAATCGGGAAGTAGGAGTACACAGTGGGAAACCAGAAAGCGTCCAACTTCGCCCTGGCCACCACGGCACTCATCCGCAGCAGGTCTGTCACGCTGCGCGCGCTGTCCGCCGTTGCTCCGGCGCTCACGCTGCCGGCTGTACCCGCGGCAACCCACCGCACATTCGGCGCCTCGATCGTGTCGCTCTGCTCCTGATCCAGGAACACCGTAAAGCGCCACTGCGGCCGCACCCGCGCCAGTTCCGGCAGCAACTCCCGCAGGAAACGGCCGTACCCCCGGCGGTTGCTCCAGGTGCCACCGTCGATGCCGATTTCGAGCGGTCTAGTAGTTATGCTGCGTTCCTGAGGAGCCAAAACAATAGCCTAACAACTCGCCCGCGCTCCACAGTGTGTGGAACAGGAATATCCCCGGCAGGCAAGGAAAAAAGTCGTCCATCCGCCCCGCCCTTCGCGCCGCCCGCGCCGTGCGCAATGTCAACAGAAACGGCAAAGCGGGGCTCATCAGCGCAAACACCCACCGCCGTCCGCGCCGCGCCGCCGCATACCCCCGGCCATAGTGAAGTCGCTGCAGGGCGAAATCGCCCGCATCCATTGAGTTCCGAAACGTAATGCAAGCCGGCGCCGTGCGGATCCCGCGCCACTTCAAATGCAGCTGCGTCTCCCACGCGCCCGTCCGCAACAACTCGCGCTCCCCGCGTAACGCCGCCGTCTTGTAACTCAGATGAGCCCCGCTGATATCGGCCGCCGGCGCGTCCGCCAACGGTGGCGCATACGCGGCGTATTCGCAAAACCAAACCACCGCATCCAACCAGCCGGACCCCGCGGCCAACCCCACCCCACCGCCAATCGCCGGCGCGTCTGGATACAACCCATGCGCCGCCAGAATCGACGCGCCCCACCCCGGCTCCGGCACACATCTCCCCTCCAAACACGCCACTACCGGCTCGGTTACCTCTGGCAACATCCGCCAGCGCATCACCGGTACATCGGTCGGCGTGGGAAAGCGGCGAACCGCGACAGGCAACACAGGCGCGACCTCCGAACAATCCGCCACCAGAATCTGCGTGACGTCCGGATCGCGCCGCAGCTGCTCCACACAAGCAAGCAGAGTCTCCGCCGACCGGTACGCCGTGACGATCACGCTCAGTCCCACGCTACTTGCCCGGCACCGCGGAGCGGCCCCGCCCCGTCAGCGTTCCCCAGCTGTATCGCAGCAGCCCGGCGCCAAAGGAAATGCCGTTGTAGAAGTGGTACAGCAAGTGAAATGGGATCGCGGCGAAAGCAAACGCCCGGCCCCGTTTTGCGGCCAGGAACAGATAAAACTGATTGTTCAACACCACCAGCGCCATCACGATCAGGAAGAACACGCCAATCACCAGATGGCTGGGTAAATACGCCAGAATGAACAGCACCGAAAGAGCGGCGTACAGCCCCATCAGCCACGAAACCACCTGCGATTTCCGGCTGTCGTCGAACGAGTACCGGTGCCGCAGGAACAACAGCACATACCCCAGCACCACCGGCGGAATGATCCCCAACATGTGCGACTGCCACGCCAGCAAAACCAGAACACCGAACGCCCCGCTCACGCCCAGGAACACTGTCCGGCTCAGCGGCCCGGCCGATCCGTCCAGCCAGAACCGCCCCATCATGAACAGCAGCAGCGCGAAAACAGGCGTCAGAAAATAGCCGCGCCAATACAGCGTCATCAACAAAGCGAACCCCACGCAAAGGAACGCCAGCGCCACGCTGATCCGCTGACTCAACTGCAGATTCAGATCGTTCGGCATGTTCCGGTCGCGCAAAATCAGCTCGGTCCACGGAATGCCCCGGTCCAGAATATCCGTCTTCAGCAGGTTCCAAAACGTCCACCGCTTCAGGTGCTTCACGCGCAGGCCCTTATCCAGCACCATCTTGCGATTCGCCTGGTACAACCGGTAACCCAGCTCGATGTCTTCAATCGCCGGCCGCGCATAGCTCTCGTCAAATCCGCTGTGCGCCAGGAAGACGTCGCGCCGAATAGCGCCGCATCCGCTCCAGAAGGTCGACGCCTGTTCGTGCCCCGTCTGGTGGACAAAGCAGTGCATCAGGTTCTTGTACTGGCTCAGAAAATCGGCCTCCGCCGGATTGTCGTCGTAGGAGCCAATCACCGCGTCAACAGCCGCATCGGCGGCAAACGCCTGCTGCACCCGGCCCACCGCGTCGACATGCGCGACGACGTCCGCGTCCAGGAAAAACAGAACCTCTCCGCGGGCCTCCCGCGCCCCCAAATTGCGCGCCTTCGCCGGCCCGCTGTTCACCCCGGTCGACAACACCCGCGCGCCCAGCCGCGCCGCCACGTCCCGCGACCCATCGGTGGAACAGTCATCCACGACGAGTATTTCCAACGGCGCCACCAGCGATTTCGCCAACGCGCCCAGGCACTGCGTTAGCTCGGCCTCGCCGTTATAAACCGGAATGATGACGCTGACATTCACTGCTGGCTCCGGACGTACCACTCTATCGTGTCGCGCAACCCCTCCGACAGGGCCACACGCGGCTTGTATCCCAACCCGCGCAGCCGCGACGTATCGGCCACCCAGCGCTGCGAATCCCCCGGCCGCCGCTGCCCGGTAAAGGCAAACGCTGGACGCGCACCCATCATCTGGCAGATCATCTCCGCCAACTGCCGGATGGTCACAATCTCATCACCGGCCACATTGATCACCTCGCCGTGGAAATCGGCCTTCTCCGCCGCCAACAGGAACGCGTCCACAATATTCCGCGAATGGCTGAAGTCCCGCTCCTGCGTCCCGTCCCCGAACAATGTCAACTCCTCGGGATTCGCGTGAATCTTCCGAATCAGGTCATACACAACCTGCTTGGTCTGCCGCGGCCCGTACACCGAAAACAGCCGCAGGCTGCACGTCCGCAAACCATAGGTATGCGCAAACGCATAACAATACCGCTCCGCCGCCAGCTTCGCCACCGCGTACGGCGAAATCGGCCAGACGCCGTCGGTCTCCTGAAACGGCTTCTCGGCCCGCTCCCCATACACCGCACCGGTCGACGCAAACAGCACTTTCGATTCCGGACTCGCCCGACGCACCGCTTCCAACAGCGCCAGCGTCGCCAGCAAATTGCGTTCGCAATCGGCCGTCGGATCCGCCACGCTCCGCGCCACCAGCGCGTCGCCCGCGAGATGAAAAATCACCTCCGGCTGCTCCGCTCGCAAAGCGTCCTCCACCGCGTCATCCCGCAACGAATGCCGCAAAATCGAAACCGGAACGCCCGCCAGATTCGCCTCCAGCCCCGTCGAAAAATCATCGACTACTGTGACGCTCCGCCCCCCGGCCACCAGCGCCTCCACGACGTGCGAACCCAGAAAACCCGCTCCCCCCGTCACCCATGTCTTCATAGATTCGCCGCCTCCCATAGCGTCGCGAGCGTCGCCCGCGCCGTCCGCTCCCACGTGAACTGCTTCATAAATTCCAATCCCGCCGCCGCCAGCTGTCTGTGCAATTCCCGATCCTCGGCAATCCGCAACATCGCCTCCGCCAGCGGCTCCACCGCCGCCTCCGGCAACAACAGCGCGTGCCCTCCCGTGGTCTCCCGCAGCCCCGGCACATCGGTCGTAATTACCGGCACGCCCACCGCCTGCGCCTCCATCGTCGTCAGCGACAGCGCTTCATACGAATACGGCAACACAAAGCAATCGCTCGCGTTATAAAGCAGCAGCAGGTCTTCGTTCGGGACATACCCGGCATGCACGAAATGCTCCGATATCCCCAGCGATTTCGCATGTCCCGCCAGGTCGAACCCGGTCGTATTGATCCCGGCCACCAGCAGCTTATGCGGCAACTTGTGCTTGCCCTTAATCCGCGCAAAGGCCTCCATCAGCATCGGCACATTCCGCCGTGGCGTCAGCTTGCCCACAAACAAAAAGTACGGCACATCCGCACCGAAATACTTCTCCCGGATGGATCGCAGCGCGGCCTCGTCGCGGATCGGAACGAACTCCGGCGCCGGCGCGAGCGGCGCCATTCGGATCCGCTCTTCCGGCACATCGAACGCCTTCATGATGTCGTTCTTCGCCGCCTGCGTCGTGGTCAACACCAGCGTCGCGTTCTGCGCGCTCCACCGGTAGATCGGGATGTAGATATCGGGCCGCGCGAAAAAATGGTTGCGCGGAAAATACTGCGGATACAACGCCAGCGTGGCTTCATATACCGTCACCACCGTCTTCGCCCGCGTCACCCGCGGCCGCGAAAACGATGGGCAAAACAACACATCGTCGTCCACCGCCGGCCCCAGCCGCAGATTCTCCCAAAACAGCATCCGCATCGCCGGCCCCAGCTGCGTGTGCCGGATCGCCTCCGGCAACGGAATCTCCCCCCGGTCCAGCGGCAAATGCGAATAAAAACGGATATCGTCGAACGTCCCGCGCGTAAACTCCGGCGTCCAGCAACGCACCGTGTTCAGCAGATACCGGCCCACCCCGGTCCGGTGCCCGTGGATCCGCCAGCCGTTAATTCCCAGCCGCATCGCCCGCCCCCCACGTCTTCGCCAACGCTTCTTCCAACGTGTACCGCGGTGCCCAGCCAGTCGCCGTCCGCAGCTTCGACGAGTCCACCCAGATCCGCGGCGCCCCCCGTCCCGGCTCCTCTTTCGACAGCACCGGGCACCCGCTCAACCCGCTCAACACGTCCACAATCCGCCCCACCGCCACCGGCTCCCCCGTGCCCACGTTAAACACGCCGCCCACCCCCGCAAATGCCAACGCCGCCACCGCCCGCGCCGCGTCTTCCACGTACAGAAAGTCCCGCTCCGGCGCCCGCGTTCGCACCGTCGCCCGCCCATCCCGGCGCAACTGCGCCACCACCTCATGCACAATATCCGTGCGCTCCCCCGCCCACGGCCCGAACAGATTACAAAGCCGCACCGTCGCCACCGGAAAGTAGCGCTCGTAATAGTGCGCCGCCTGCTCGCCCAAAAACTGGCTCAACAAATACCGGTTCGGGTACGGATCAATCGGGCTCGCCTCCGACACCGGCATCTCCGCCCGCGTCTCGTCATAAAGCAGCACCGTCGACAACCGCACAAAACTCCGCAACGGCCGGTCCCGCAACTGCTCCAACAAACGGACCGACGGCATCATGTGCATGGCCAACGCCTCCGTCAACGGCTGCTCCATCAACTCCACATGCCGCGACGTGCCCACACAGCTAATCACCCGGTCAAACGCTACATCCCGCAACGCGCCCAGCTCACCCAAATCAGCCACCGCAATATGCCGGTTACCCGCTAAAGGCGCGGTGCGGCCCGCCGAAATCATCTCCGGAAAGAGCCGCAATATCGACGTGCCCACAAAGCCGCTGCCGCCGAAGAGAACCGCTCCTTCGCCACGCCAGCCGTCGGCGATCACGGGCAGATCACCTCGCCGGTCCAGCCACGCGCGCGCAGCTTCGGAACGGTTTCGTCGTAGTAGTTCCACGCAAACAGAATGGCTGCGTCCGCCGGCCGCGGATCGGTGAACATCAGTTCCTCGTCCACAATCGGAATGTGCGCGCCGGGCAGATATTTGCCCACTCGCAGCGGGTTAATCTCGGTGATGTAATCGATCACTTCCGGCCCCAGCCGGCAGTAACTGCACACCGTCGCCGCCTTGGCCGGCGCGCCGATGCCGATCACCTTCTTGCCCGCCCGCACCAGGCTCCAAACCTTATCGTGCAACTCCCGCCGCCGTTGCTCAATCGATTGCGCCCACGCCGCCGTCGTCGCCGGATCGTACAGCTTCGCCTGCTCCTCGGCCGCCATCAATTCGCCCACGCGCGCGTGCACCGGATGCGCCCCGGCAAAGCACGCAAACACACGGAATGAACCGCCGTGTACTTCGCTCCGCCGCACGTCAAAAACTTCCAACCCATACTTCGCAAACAGCCGCGCCAGCGGCCGCAACGAGTAATAGCGCAGGTGCTGGTGGAACATGTTGTCGTAATGCCCGGTCAGCACCATGTCCAGCCAGTACTGGTTCTCACTCACGAAAATTCCGGTCGGCTTCAACAGCAACTGGATCCCGCGCATCACGCCACTCAAATCGGCAATATGCGCAAACACGCCGGCCGCGCTGATCGCGTCCGCCTGCCCGTGCTCCTCGCGGATCACCTTCGCCGTCTCTTCGTTGAAGAACCCATGCACCGTCGGGATGCCGGCCTCAATCGCCATCTGCACCGGAATCGCCGACGGATCCACCCCCAGCGTCTTCACGCCAAACGGGCGATACGCCTTCAGCAAAGTCCCATCGTTCGAACCAATATCCAACGCGAACGACTGCGGCCCCAGCCCGCCCAGTTGTGCCAACTCCCCCGGAATCGTCTGCAAATGCTTCGTCGCCGTCTGCGTCGTGCCGCTCACAAACGGGAAGTATTTATAGACCACCGCCGGGTTCACGATGTAGCCCAACTGCGTCAGCCCGCAATCCACGCAGTGGAACAACTGCATCGGATAGAACGTCTCCGGCTTCCGCAGGTCGGCACGCGTCAGAATCAAATCGCCCACCGGCTGCGCGCCCAGGTCCAGACCCGCGTAGGTCTTGCCGCCGCAAATCTTGCAGCGCACCGCCGGCACACGGTCGGTCAGGTTGCGCCGTGCCGGAAGGCCCTTACTCTTCTTCGGTAGTTTAATTTCCGGCGTCGTCATGCGTTGTTCCGGAAGAAAGAATGGAAGCAGTCCAAAATGTGATCAACCTCTTCGTCAGTCATGCCCGCGTGGCACCCAATATAAAAAGCCCGCCGGTTCAGGCGCGCCGCCACCGGATACCGGGAGTCCAAATCCCCAAACAACTGCCGGTAAATCGGCTGATTCAACAGCGGCAGCAAATAGCGCGTCTCAATCTGGTGGTCTTCCAGGTACTGAATAATGGCGCTCCGCGGAATCGATTCGCCCTGCAGCACCAGCGGGAAAAACATCCACGCGTGCTCGGCCCCGTCCCGCTCCACCGGCAACTGCAAATGGTCCGCCAACGGCGCCAACCCCGCGCACAACCGCCGCGCGATCACCTGCCTCCGCTGCCAATCGGCCTCCCGCGTTTCCAACTGCGCCAGCCCCAGCGCCGCCTCCATCTCCGTGCATCGATAGCTATATCCCAGCCGCACAAAGCTGAACCGGCGGTCGGCAATATCAAACAGCGCCTGGCCCTCGCGGCCCGCGTCGTCGTCGATCCGCGTATAGATCGAATCCCGCCCGTGGTTCATCAGGCTCTTCAAACTCACAATCAGCTCCGTGTCATCGGTCACACAGAACCCGCCCACGCCGGTCGTAATGATGTGCGCCACGTACGTGGAAAAGCAGCCAATATCGCTCATGCTGCCCACCGGCCGCCCGCGATACCGCACGAACATCGACTCCGCCGAATCCTCCACCACCCGCAGCCCATGCCGCGCGGCGATCTCCAACACCGGATCCATCTCGCACGGCAACCCGGCAATATGCACCGGCATAATGGCCCGCGTCCGCGGCGTGATGTGCTGTTCAATCTGCGCCGGATCGATGCAGTATTTATCCGGCTCCACATCCACAAACACAGGCGTCAGCCCGTTATAAAGGACGACGTTCGAAGTCGCCACGAACGTCAGCGCCGGCACCAGCACCTCGTCGCCGTCCTGCCACCCGTAGCGCTCCTTCAGCGCCGCCAGCGCAATCTGCAACGCGCTCGTCCCGCTGTTCGTAAACAACCCAAACCGCCGGTCATGCAGCCCCGCGATCTCCCGTTCAAACCGGTCAATCATCGGCCCGGCGCTCAGACGATTACTATCGAGCACCTCCATCACCAACCGTTTTGCGTTTTCCGACACGCGACACCCGCCAATGCCAATCTGCGGGCGCGTCGCCACCGTCTTACTCATTAAGAATTCACTTTACCATTCAAGGCCCCCACCGCCTCGCCAACGGCCATCACCACGCTCACCACCACCACCCCCGGCAGCGTCGACGGCCGTCGCCACCACGGCACCCGCGCCAACACCAACAACGGCAAACCAACCCGCAACACCGCCGCCCACGGCGACACCTGCCTTGCCCCCCACTCCCGCGAATACGCATACCGCTCCCGCAAATACGCCCCAAACCCCGGCGCCCGCGCCAGCCGCACGTCCATCCGCGCGTCATGCACCCCCGCCCCCGGTAACAACGGGTCAATCCGCTCCACCGCCCCCCGCCGGTACGCCACGTTCCCCGCAGCCAGCCGCTCCGCCCAGCCATACTCCACAACGTAGTAAACCCACTCCGCCCACCCATACCCGTCCCCGGGACGCACATACCCGCCCACCGTGTCCGCCGCCCCCAACGCCAACGCCCACTCCGGCCCCGCCTCATACCGCGTGTCAAAAAACGCAACAACATCCCCGCCAGCCCGCGCCCATCCCTCCTCCCGGCTCCCCGCCCGCAGGACTTCCGTACCCGCCGCCAGCCGCGGACCCGCGCCATTCCCCAATAAAACCACCGTTACGCGCACGCCACCCTCCGCCACGACCGCCATGTCAATCCCGCGAAACACCCCTCCGCCACCAGCGTCGATACCGCGCACCCCATCCCCCCGTACGCCGGCGCCAGCGCCACATCCAACCCCAGATTCACCGCCACCGCAATCGCCAGATTCCGCAAATCCTCCCGCTGCCCCCGGAATGCCAGCAGCGGCTGCCGGAACACCATCCGCGTCACCTGCACCGGCAACACCAGCGCCAACACCCCTACCACGCCCTTCGCCCCGCCAAACGCCTCCCCATACAGCAGCGGCAACAGAACCCCCGCCGCCCCCGCCAGCAAAATGGCAAATCCCACCGCCGCCCCCGCGCTGGTCCGCCACACCCCGAAAGCCAACCGCTGCGCCGCCGCCCCGTCCGGATACAACCGTCCAAACTCCGGCAAAGAACTGTTCTGCAACGCCCCTAAAACCGGCGAAAACACCGTCAAAAGTCGATAAGCAGCAACATATAACCCCACTTCCGCACCACTTTTCACCGCCCCCAACACAAACACGTCCAGGTTATACAGCAGGTTCCCCAGCAACACACTCGCCAAAAACGGCCACGCCTCCCGCTGCAACTCCCCGTCCAAACGCGCCCCCGCGCCCGCCGCTCCCCCCGCCGCCCGCCAGTACCAAACAGACGCCGCCCACTCGCCGACGCTCCACGCTCCCGCCACCCACAGCAACGGCCACCCCGCCACCACCGCGCCCAGGAACACCGCGCTCGCCAACACCGCCCCCACCGCCACCGGCCCGCTCTGCTGCCGCGCCAACAGCAACCACCGCACCTGCAGCGCCGCCGCCAGCCACATCCCCGCCATCGCCAACAGCAACCAATTCCCCCACGCCGCCGCCCCGGCCAGCAAAACCACAAACACCGGCACCCGCAGTCGGACCACCGCCGCTCGCACCGCACCCGCCACATCCGGCTCCCGCGTCACCCGCAACATCGCCGGCACGTCCAGCCCCCGCTGCACCGCCAACAACCCATAGGAAGCCACCGCCTGCGCCACGCCAAACGCCCCCAACGCCTCCGGCCCGAACCGCCGCGCCAGCAGCAGAAACGCCAGCGCATGCAGCCCCCGCGCCACGCCCTCCCCCGCGCTCAATGTAAGGAACTGTCGGACCACGATGTTAAGATTGTCCCTTATGCCAGTACGCGCTGGCGTCGTCGGCCTCGGCGGCGTCGCAGATCGCATCCACCTTCCCGCCTGCGCGGCCATCCCCGGGCTGGAAATTGCCGCCGGAGCGGACCCCAACCCGCAAACCCGCCAGACCATGGCGGCCAAGTTTGGCATCCGTGAAACCTACGCGGGCTTCGAGGAACTCCTCGCCAAAGCCAAGCCCGACTTCATCATCCTCGGCACCCCGCCCGGTTCGCACTACGACATCTGCCGCCAAGCGCTCGAAGCCGGCGTCCACGTCTTCTGCGAAAAACCGTTCATGCCCACGGTCGAAGAAGCCACCAAAATCGTCGAACTCGCCCGCGCCAGAAACCTTCTCCTCCGCGTCAATAACCAGTACCGCTACATGACCTACTACGCCGAAACCAAGCGCCGCTTGGAACAAGGCGAGTTCGGCCGGCCCTTCTACATCCAGTGCTGGCAGCAGATGTTCCACCCCCCCGGCAAGGAAACCAACTGGCGCAGTTCGCTGAAGCAATACACGCTCTTTGAATTCGGCACCCACGCGCTCGATCTGGCCTGCTTCTTCTTCGACGCCCTGCCCGAAACCGTCAACGTCTTCACCCCCCAGGTCCGCCCGGAATTCGACGCCGACGTCCTCGTCAATGCCACCCTCCGCTTCCCCGAAGAACGCCTGGCCACGTTCTCTTTCAACCGCGTCAGCCACGCCCCCGAAAAGTACCTGGAAATGCGCATCGACTGCGAAAAAGCCTCCCTCCGCATCTCCTTGGGCGGCGTCGCCCGCGTCTCCATCGATTGGGCCAAAAACTCCCGCCGCTTCTACCTGAAACACGGCTTCGTCCGCGGCGGCCAGGCCCGCGCCGAAATCAACGGTGTGCCCCACACCTACTGCAACAGCCCCAAGCCCGAATTCGCCGCCGCCACGGCCGAACACCTGAAGCTCTTCCTCAAACAAATGGAGCTGCCCGTTCGCCCCACCGACGCCGCCGAACACGCCCGTGACGTCCTCAGCCTCGTTTTCGCCGGGTACGAAAGTGCCAACACCGGCGAAACCGTCCGCCTGCCACGGCCATGAAACCGAATCCCCTCTGGATCATCTGGCTCCTCTTCGCCCTCGCCGTCACGTTCACGCCCTTCCGCACCCTGGCCGACGTCTTCCGCATCCATAGCCCCGCCCCCGTCGCCGCCGCCCTCCCGGCCATCCCGTTCCTGCTCGCCCTCGGCGCCTGGCTCACCCATCGCCTCCGCCTCCCCCGCTGGGAACCCATCCTATTAATTGCCCTGCCCACACTGCTCTGCCTCGTCAAAGCCCCCATCCCCACCCTCCTCGCCGCGGCGCTCTTCCTCTCCGCCCACGCCATCGGCGCCCGCCTGCTCTCGGATCCGCCAGCCTCCCCCGCCCTCCGCATCGGCCTCCGCTTCGGCTTGGGCATCGGCGTCATCACCTTCGTCCTCTTCCTCGCCGGCCTCGCCGGTCTCCTCCGCTGGCCCCTCGCCGTACTCCTCCTCCTCCCCGCCCTCGATATCCGCGCCCTCCTCCCCGACATCGAACTCCTCCGCACCCGCTGGGCCGACGCCGAGGACATCCGCCACCCCGCCGTCTCTCTGGCCTACTTCTTCGCCCTCGGCTTCGCCCTCCTCGGCGCCCTCTGGATCCTAACCCCCAACATCGCCTGGGACCCCCTGAAAATGCACCTCGCCAGCGCCCGCTGGTATGTCGAAACCGGGACACTCTCCCCTGTCCCCCTCGTCCCCGAATCTTACTACCCGCAAGGCGCCGAAGTGCTCATGGCGCTCCTCTGGACCCTCGGCGGCCAACCCGCCGCCCAACTCGTCGCCCCCGTCTACTTCCTCGGCATTCTGCTCCTCACCGCCGCCGTCCTTCGCGAATGTGGCCTCCAACCTGCCGCCGTCTTCTGCGGCATCGTCGCCGCCGCCTCCACCCCGTTCCTCCACTGGACCGCCTTCGTAGCCAAAAACGACACTCCGCTCGCCTTCTTCCTCCTCGCCTCCCTCGTCTGCCTCCTCCGCAAACGAGTCCTACTCGCCACCGTCTTCCTAGCCCTCGCCTTCGGCATCAAACACGTGGCCCTGTTCGGCGCCATCGGCCTCACCCCGCTCTTCCTCCGCGAAATCTGGCAATCGCCCAAACGGATCCGCACCCTCGCCGCCGTCGCCGCCCTCTTCCTCGCCCTCGGGACGTTTTCCCTCGTCCGCACCTACGTGCTCACCGGCAACCCACTCTATCCCGAAAACGCCAGCCGCACCGTCGACGTCAGCGTCGTCAACCATCCCTATCAGTCCACCGGCGAACGCGTCATGCGCTACGTCGGCATCCCCTGGCTCCTCCACTTCGACGGCCAGCGCGCCTTTGAATCTTCCTCGCCCAACCCCATGGGCTTCTGGCTCGTCTTCTTCGCCCTCGCCGCGCTCTCCTGGATCATAGACCGCACCACCGCCCTCCGCCTCACCCTCCTCTTCTGCGGGATCTATCTCCTGTATTGGGTCTCCATCCTCGTCACCCTCCGCTACGCCTTCGTGCCGATACTCCTCTTAATCTCCCTCACCGCCCCCGCCCTCTTCCGCCTACCCCGCTGGCTCTCGGTGCCCGCGGCGTTCTACTGCCTCACCTTCTCCCTCGCCGTCTGCACCCTCATCGAAGTCTCCCCGCCCCAACTCCTCTGGGCCGCCGGCCGCCTGAACACCGATGGCTTCCTCCGCCAGGCCCTCCCCGTGTACGCCGCCTCCCAATCCCTCCACGGCAAGGCCAATAAAGCCGATCGCATCCTCGCCCTCGACGCCTGCCCCACCCCCTACGCCCCCTTCCCAGGCACCGTCCGCTGCCTCCACCACTCCGATTTCAACGACTCCGCCCCTCGCCTCCTCGACGAGATCAAAACCGGCGCCTATCGCTTCGTCATCCTGCCCCCCACGCCCCTTCGCCAGCAGGCCCTCTTATCCCTTACTCCCAAAGAGGTCTACTCCGATCCCCAATTTGCCGTATACGACCTTAGGCCCCTCGAAAAATAGATACACTAGTGTAGGCAACGTGTCTTACGTTGAGGGGTACCTCCATGCGTCGTTTATGGATCAGTCTGGCTTTCGCTTCCGTGGGTTGGGGTCATTGCGCCATTCCTGGCTTTGAACTCTACCCCACATGTCCAACCGTTCCCGCGCCAACACCAACACCAACGCCGACGCCGACGCCCACCCCTACACCCACTCCTACACCGCCCCCCACGCCCACTCCGCCCCCGCCAGACCCCACCTCTCCGCCCGAGACCACCAGCATCTACATCGTCGCCTCCGAGGTCTTCCTGGAATCCATGACCGGCGCCTCCTCCCCAGCCAGCATGACCTACCCGCTGATCTTCCTCGGCGAAGGCGCCTATTGGAGAGCCGACATCAAGACGGATGACGGCGCCTCCTGGCTCACCATGACCCCCGGCCAGGGCACAGGCGATTCCGACATCCGCGTCGTCGCCAACCCCGCCGGTCTTAAAGGCGGCAGCTACACCGCCCGCGTCACCATCGTCTCCCCCGGCTCCACCAATAGCCCCGCCAACTTCCGCGTCAACTTCCGCGTCCGCGATCCCATCCCCGCCACCCTCCGCACCAGCCTCACCTCCCTCGCCTTCACCGCCCGCGAAGGCGATACCACCAACCCCGCCTCCCAGCAGATCACCATCAAAATGGAGGGCGAAACCAAGCCCGACTGGACCGCCACCGTTACTTCCCTCAATGGCGGCAACTGGCTCGCCATCACTCCCGCCGCCGGCAAGGCCGATGGCGAGATCACCGCCACCGCCCGCCTCGCCGATCTCCCCGCCGGCACCTACGCCGCGCGCATTGACCTTCGCGCCCCTACCGCCTCCAACCCCACCCTGCAAATCCCCGTTTCGTTCACCATCTCCCGCCAGCGCACCCTCCTCACCGCCAACGGCATCGTCAACGCCGCCAGCCTTCGCTCCGGCCCCATCGCCCCCGGCCAGTTAATCACCCTCGCCGGCGACCGCATGGGCCCCCGCAACGGCCTCGCCGCCAAGCCCAATGAGTCCACTAATCGCTACGCCACCGCCCTCGGCGGCACCCGCGTACTCTTCGATAACGTTCCCGGCGTGGTGCTCTACGCCTCCACCAACCAAGTGAACGCCATGGTGCCCTTTGAAATCGCCGGCCGATCCACCGTGAAAGTCAGCGTGGAATCCGCCGGCTACGAAGCCTCCACGCCCATCGATGTTCCCGTCGCCCCCGCCGCCCCCGGCCTCTTCTCCGCCGATGGCGTCCGCGCCGCCGCTCTCAACCAGGACTACTCGTTCAACACCCCCACCACGCCCGCCGCCGCCGGCGAAGTCATCCAGCTCTTCCTCACCGGCCAGGGCCTCACCACTCCGCGCGTTGAAACCGGGGCCCTCGCCCCCTCCGTGGCGCCCTTCGCCACCCCCGATGAACCCGTAGTCATTCTCATCGATGGCCAGCGCGCCGAAGTCCTCTTCGCCGGCCTTGCCCCCGGCTCCATCGGCCTCCTGCAGGTCAATGCCCGCATTCCCGCCAACATCGCGCCGTCCGCTAACGTCATCGTCGGCGCCCGCATCGGCTCCGTCGGCCTCCAGGACGCCATGCACATCGCCATCAAGGCCGCACCCGCCGCCGATCCCCAGCCGTAGCTTTTTCCTGTCATTGCGCCGCAGTAATTGCCGCGCGGGGTGGTACCCTGAAGGAAAGTGAAATTTGGCGTAGTTGTCTTTCCTGGTTCCAACTGCGATCACGATGCGCAGTTCAGCGTCACGGCCAATCTTGGGGAAAGGGCCGAAATGTTGTGGCACCGCGATGCCGCGATTCCCAACGACATCGACGCCGTCATCCTCCCCGGTGGCTTTTCTTACGGCGATTATCTGCGCTGCGGCGCGATCGCTAAATTCTCGCCCATCATCGGCGCGGTGAAGGCGTTCGCTGCCAAAGGCGGCCTCGTCATCGGCATCTGTAATGGATTCCAAATCCTTACCGAATGCCACCTTCTCCCCGGTGCCCTGGTGCGGAACACCAACCTGCAGTACATCTGCAAGCCAGTCGATCTCCGGATCGAAACGACGAACACCCCCTTCACCAATCAGGCCACCAAAGGCCAGATCGTCACCTTCCCCATCGCCCACGGCGAAGGCCGCTACACAGCCGACCCCGAAACTCTGGATCAATTGGAAGCCGAAGATCGCGTCGTCTTCCGTTACGTCGACAACCCCAATGGCTCCCTGCGCGACATCGCCGGCATCTGTAATAAAGAGCGCAACGTGCTCGGCATGATGCCCCACCCCGAACGCGCTACGGACCCGCTCATGGGCTCCACCGACGGTCTCACTGTCTTCCGTTCCATCGTCACCGCATTCGCGGCCAAATAATCCATGGCTACTATCACCCCGGACATACTCGCCGCGCACAATGTGACCGCGGACGAGTACAGCAAAATTCTCTCTATTCTGGGTCGCGAGCCGAACCTCACCGAACTCGGCATCTTCAGCGTCATGTGGAGCGAACACTGCTCCTACAAGAGCTCTCGCGTCCATCTGAAGAAGTTGCCCACCCGCAGCAAGTACGTCCTGCTCGGACCGGGCGAAAACGCCGGCATCATCGACATCGGTGACGGCCTCGGCGTGGCGTTCAAAATCGAAAGCCACAATCACCCCAGCTTCATCGAACCGTTCCAAGGCGCCGCCACCGGCGTCGGCGGCATCCTGCGTGACATCTTCACCATGGGCGCCCGCCCCATCGCCGTGCTCGATTCGCTCCGCTTCGGCCCGCTCGACGATCCCCAAACCGGCGCCCGCAACCGCCGCATTGTGGAAGGCGTGGTCAGCGGCATCTCCCACTACGGCAACTGCTTCGGCGTGCCCACCGTCGGCGGCGAATGCGTCTTCGATAAATCCTATTCCGGCAATCCGCTCGTCAACGTTTTCGCCCTCGGCGTCATTGAGAAAGAAAAGATCTTCCTCGGCCAGGCCCACGGCGTTGGCAATCCCGTCATCTACGTCGGCGCAAAAACCGGCCGCGACGGCATCCACGGCGCCACCATGGCGTCGGACGAATTCACCGAAGAGAGCAAGCAGAAACGGCCCAACGTCCAGATGGGCGATCCGTTCCTCGAAAAGCTCCTCCTCGAGGCGTGTCTTGAAGTCATGGAAACCGGCGCCGTCGTCGGCATCCAGGACATGGGCGCCGCCGGCCTCACCTGCTCCACCTGTGAAATGGGCAGCCGCGCCGGCACCGGTATCGAAATCGATCTCGCTCTCGTTCCCCAGCGCGAAACCGGTATGACGCCGTACGAAATCATGCTCTCCGAATCGCAGGAACGCATGCTGCTCGTCGCCATCAAGGGCCGCGAACAGGAAGTCTTCGACGTGTTCGAAAAGTGGGGTCTCGACGCGGCCGAAATCGGCATCGTCACCGATACCGGCATGCTCGTGGTCAAGAACCACGGCGAAATCGTTGCCCATATCCCCAACCGCGAACTCGCCGACGAAGCGCCTCTCTATAACCGTCCCTTCACCAAACCCGCGCGAAAAGCGCCCATGGACGCCCCCGCCTTCACCTCGGCCGATCTGAAAGCGGACCTCATCCGCCTCCTCAGCTCCGGCGACATGTGCAGCAAGAAGTGGATCTACGAGCAGTACGACTACATGGTCCGCACCAACACCCTGGCCGGCCCCGGTGGCGATGCCGCCGTCGTCCGCATCAAGGGTACGGATACCTCGGTCGCCGTTTCGCTCGACGGCAACGGCCGCTACTGCTCGCTCGACCCGCGCGAAGGCGCCAAGCTCGGCGTGGCCGAAGCCTGCCGCAACATCTCCACCGTCGGCGCGCAGCCCATGGCCGCCACCAACAATCTCAACTTCGGCAACCCGCAGAAGCCGGAAATCATGGCCCAGCTCGTCGAAGCCATCGAAGGCATGGCCGAAGCCTGCCTGCACTTTGAAACGCCCATCACCGGCGGCAATGTCAGTCTTTACAACGAAACCCTCGGCGAAGGCATCCACCCCACGCCTGTTATGGGTATCGTTGGCGTGCTGAAAACCGGCAAGCCGATGCCCATCGAGTTCCAGTCGGAGGGCAAAACAGTCCTCCTCCTCGGCGGCTTCCGCGATCAGCAGGATCTCGTCCGCTTCGGCTCCACCCAATACGCCAACGTCATCGTCGGCGGCCCCTGGGGCCTTCCCCCGGCGCTCGATATGGACTACGAAAAGCGTGTCCACAGCGCCATCCGCAAAATCGTCACCGAAGGGCTCTCGGAGTCCGCCCATGATCTCTCCGACGGCGGCCTCGCCGTCGCTCTAGCCGAATCGAGCTTCGGCGGCATCGGCGCCCACATCACCCTGCCGGCCTCCGAACGTCCGGAAGTACAGCTGTTTCAGGAAGCACCGTCCCGCATCCTCGTTTCTACGGCGAAGGCGCAAGAAGTCCGCGCGATTGCCGATGAGTTCCAAGTGGAAGTGGTGGAGATTGGGACAACCGAAGCTGGGAAACTGGTAATCGCCGACCGTATCGATGCCAGCATTGAAGAACTTCGCCAACCCTGGTCTACGAGTTTGGAGAGGCTGCTACATGCATGAAGAAGATGACGACCTGCACTTCGATAAGCTCCATGAGGAGTGCGGGGTGTTCGCCATTTATGGCCACCCGGAAGCCTCGAACGTAACTTATCTCGGCCTCTACGCCCTCCAGCATCGTGGGCAGGAGTCGGCGGGTATCGCCTGCGGCAACGGCCGCGTCGTTACCTGCCGGAAGGATATGGGGCACGTCGCCGATATCTTCAAGCCCGAGGTTCTGGCCCAGCTCCCCGGCCACATGGCCATCGGCCACACCCGCTATTCCACCACCGGCGATTCGAAGATGTTGAACGCGCAACCGTTCAGCGTCACCTGCAACAAAGGGCCTATCGCCGTCGCCCACAATGGAAACATTACCAACGCCGCCGAACTGCGCCGCGAACTGGAATCCGACGGGTCGATCTTCCAAGCCACCAGCGATACCGAAGTCATTCTCCACCTGGTCGCCCGCTCCCGCGAGCGCACCATGGCCGGCGCCCTCCGCGAAGCCCTTCTCCAATTGGAAGGGGCGTTCTCGCTCGTCTTCCTCGCTGCGGATCAGTTGATCGTCGCCCGCGACCCGCACGGTTTCCGCCCGCTCGCCATGGGCCAGATGGAGTTGAGCGAACACCGCACCGGCTACGTCTTCGCCAGCGAAACCTGCGCCTTCGATCTCATCAACGCCGTTTATTTGAACGATGTGGAACCCGGCGAAATGGTCATCGTCGGGCCCAACGGCGTCACCCGCGAACGCTACGCGCCCAAGCGCCCGCTCGCCCACTGCGTCTTCGAACACGTCTATTTCGCCCGGCCCGATTCGCTGGTCTTCGGCCGCCCCGTGCAGCAGAGCCGGGAATGGATGGGCCGCCTGCTTGCCCGTGAAGCCCCCGCCGATGCCGATGTCATCGTGCCCGTGCCCGATTCCGGGGTCGCCGCCGCCCTCGGCTTCGCCACCGAAAGCGGCATTCCCTTCCGCCAGGCGCTGATTCGCAACCATTACGTCGGCCGGACGTTCATCGAGCCCTCCCAGGCCATTCGCGATTTCGGCGTCAAGCTGAAGCTGAATCCCGTCCGCCATCTCCTCGAAGGCAAGCGCGTCGTGCTGGTCGATGATTCCATCGTCCGCGGGACCACCTCCCGCAAGATTGTCCGCATGGTCCGTCAGGCCGGCGCCAAAGAGGTGCATATGCGCATCTCCTGCCCGCCCACCATCAGCCCCTGCTTCTACGGGGTCGATACGCCCACCAAGCAACATCTCATCGCCGCCAACTCCACCATCGAAGACATCCGCCGCTTCGTCGAAGCCGATTCGCTCGGCTATCTCTCGCAAGGTGGCTTGAGCCGCGCCGTCTCCGATGGCAACCGCGACTTCTGTTACGCCTGCTACACCGGCGAGTATCCCACCGAACTCGTCCAAATCGCCGAGTTGATGCGCGAAAACCCCGATTTGGGGTAAAACCTAAACATAGTGCCAATCGCCGTAGCTGAGTCCGCTCGCGCCGTGCCCTACTCCCGTATCCGGGAGCTGGCGGAAATCGCCATGACCATGGACGGCGTCCACAAGCTGTACTTTGGCGAGTCCAATCTACCCACGCCGGAGTTCCTCAAACGCGCCGCCGATCAGGCCATGCGCGACGGCTTTACCTTCTACACGCCAAACTCCGGCCTGCTCTCCACCCGCCAGGCGCTGGCCCGCTACTACCAACGTCACCAGGGCGTCACGCTCAACCCCGAGAACGAAATCGTCGTCACCAACTCCGGCGTCCAGGCGCTCCACGTCGGCCTCCGCTGCACCATCAATCCCGGTGACGACGCCCTCGTCCTCACCCCCGCCTGGCCCAACGCCTGCTCCATTCTGCAGATGTACGGCGCCCGGCCCATTGAGCTCGCCCAGCCCATCGTCAACAACCGCTACACCATCGACATCGCGCAGATGGAAGCCGCGCTCACCCCGCGCACCCGCCTGCTCATCTACACCTCTCCCTCGAACCCGCTCGGCTGGGTCGCCACCGTCGAAGAGCAGCAACAGCTTCTCGATTTCGCCCGCCGCCACCATCTCTGGCTCCTCGCCGACGAAGTCTACGAACGCCTCGTCTACGACGGCCGCTCCGTCGTCCCCAGCATTCTCCAACTCGCCACCCGGGAAGACGCCGTCCTCGTCGCCCAGAGCTTCTCCAAAGCCTGGTGCATGACCGGCTGGCGCCTCGGCTGGCTCATCGCCCGCAAGGATCTGGCCCAGCGCGCCGCGCAGTTGAACGAGTTCATCATCAGCTGTGCCCCGTCGTTCGTCCAGCGCACCGGGGAAACAGCGCTCGATGGCGGCGACGAAACCGTCACAGGTCTCGTCTCCATGCTCAAGGAGAACCGCGATTTCTGCCTCTCCGCGCTCCGTTCGATGCCCGGCGTCACGGTTCCCGAACCCGAAGGCGCGTTCTATCTGTTCCCCAAAATCGACGGCCTCACGGACTCGTTCGATTTCTGCAAGCGTCTCCTGCTTGAAACCAAAGTCGGCATCGCCCCCGGTGTCGCCTTCGGCGCGGGGGGTGAAGGTAACGTTCGTATCTGTTACGCCGTGGAAAAGCCCATACTGGAAGATGCCATGGAGAGGCTCGCGCGGTTCCTATAAGCATCATGAGGTTGCGTCCAGATTTGGTTATGCGCGAGTACGGGCGGCTGTTTCCCCCGCACATCAAGGATCGTGGCCGCCAGCTTCTCGCTGACGGGCTGCTCGATCCCGTGCGAGTGGAAGAGTCCGGCTTCGCCTCCGTCGCCCACGGGGAACGCGATTACGAAGTCGCCATCTACCAGGGCGACCTGCTCTGCGAATGCGCCTACTTCGAAGACACCGGCGCCTGTAAGCACCTCTTCGCCCTCCTGCTCGCCATCGATGAAATGGCCCGTAAGGACCCGCACTCCACGCTCCCCCTCACCCCCCGCGCCACCCCCACCCTCCGCGCCAACTGGCAGCCCATCGTCGAATCCGCCATCAGCGAAGAGGACCCCGAACCCCGCTTCGGCGACGACTCGAAATTCGGCGAACACCTCATCTACCGCCTCTCCCAGCCCCCTTCGGCCGTCCATCACGCCATGGAGATCGAGATCTTCTACCGCGAACGCAAGAAGAACGGCGAACTCACCGTCCCCAAACCCGCCCGCATCCGCCGCGCCGATATCGAGCGCCTCCCCGACCCTGCCGACCGCGACATCCTCGCCGAGCTCCTCCTCGTCCTGCCGGACCACGCCGCCTGGAGCACCTACTACTTAAACGATCTCCTGAAATCCACCCTCTACCTCACCGGCCCCCGCCTGCCCGAACTCGCCCGCAAACTCGCCCAAACCAACCGTCTCTTCTCCGGCCCCTCCTTCGCCAAGGAACACTGGCGCCCCGTCACCTGGAGCAACAACAAGTGGCGCCTCCGCCTGCGCCCCGAAATCAAAAACGAAGAGTGGATCGAAGCGTCCATCGACCTCATGGACGGCGAACACATCGTCCCCATCAAGAAGGCCGCCTTCCTCGATTTCCGCGTCGTTCTGTTCGACAACACCCTCGCCGAACTCGAAACCCGCTCCTCCAACGCCTGGATCCGCCAGGCCGCCAACGGCCAGTCCCTCCTCGTCCCCCGCTCCGATTGGCCCCACTTCTTCGGCCTCGTCACCAGCCTCCGCCGCGGCCCCACCTGGGAGCTGCCCGAAGAGCTGAAGCCCAAGGAAGTCCGCGGCCGCCCCACGCCTCGCCTACGCCTGAAATTCGACACCCATCGCGCCACCGCCGAAGGCATGCTCTCGTTCCTCTACAACGACGGCGACCGCCAAACCGAAGCGCCCGATAACGACATCCACTTCACCATGTCCGAAGATGCCGCCGAAGTCGTCATCTTCGATCAGCCGTTCCACGAAGCCTGCCGCGTTCTCCTCCGCGGCCTCGGCCTCCAGTCCGGCCAGGATCCGGTCTCCAGCAAACGCATCTGGAACCTCGCCCTCCCGCGCTTCGCCACCGCCGTCCGCCACCTGCTCGAGGACAAGTGGGAGGTCCTCGCCGAAGGCAAACCCGTCCGCACGTCCTCGTTCACCAAGGTCAAGGTCGCCACCAATATCAACTGGTTCGATGTCGCAGCCGTCGCCAACTTCGACGGCCTCGAAGCCAATCTCCCCGAACTCATCGCGGCCATGCAGAACAAGTCGCGCTACGTCAAACTCGGCGATGGCTCCATCGGCCTGCTCCCCGAAGAGTGGATCCAGCGTTACGCCCCCCTCGCCAATTTCGGCAAGGAAGTCGACGGCGCCTACCGTCTGAAAATGCCGCAGGCCCCGCTCCTCGATGCCCTGCTCGATGAGAAGAAGGACGTCCAAACCGACGAAGGCTTTCAGAAGGTGCGCGGCCGCCTCCGCGGGTTCCAGGGCCTCAAACCTGCGCCCCAGCCCGCCGGCTTCACCGGCACCATGCGCCCCTACCAGTGCGAAGGCCTCGCCTGGTTGCTGTTCCTGGAATCCATCGGCCTCGGCGGCTGCCTGGCTGACGATATGGGCGTCGGCAAAACCATTCAAATGCTCGCGCTGCTCGAACTCCACCGCGAGCGCCGCGCCGCCGGCGAAGCCCTCCCGCCCGATCTCGTCATCGTCCCCAAATCCCTGCTCTTCAATTGGGAAGCCGAAGCCCACCGCTTCACGCCCAAGCTCAAGGTGCTCAACTACACCGGCACCGCCCGCTCCAACGAAGAGATCGCCCGCCACGACGTCGCCCTCACCACCTACGGCACCCTCCGCCGCGACGTCGTCGACCTCAAGGATTTCGAGTTCAACACCATCGTCCTCGACGAAGCCCAGGCCATCAAAAACTCCACGTCCGACTCCGCCAAAGCCACCCGCATCCTCAACGCCCGCAGCCGCGTCGTCATGACCGGCACCCCCGTTGAAAATCACTTGGGCGAACTCTGGAGCCTCTTCGAGTTCCTCAACCCCGGCCTCCTCGGCGCCTCCACGTTCTTCAAGGCCGGCACCACCATGGAGCCCGAATCCCGCGACTGGCTCCGCAAATCGCTCCGCCCCCTCATCCTCCGCCGCACCAAGCAGCAGGTCGCCAGCGACCTCCCCGCCCGCTCCGAAAACGTCCTCTACTGCGAGCTCGATACCGACCAGCGCAAGCTCTACAACACCATCCTGCTCAAGGTGAAGAATGATCTCAACAAGCGCATCCAGCAGGAAGGCCTGGCCAAGTCGAAGCTCCACGTCCTCGAAGCGCTCCTCCGCCTCCGCCAAATCGCCTGCCATCCGCAACTGGTGCAGGAAACGGCGAAGCCGGTCAGCGCCAAGTTCGACGTGCTCCTCGATCAGCTTGCCGAAATCGCCGAAGAAGGCCACAAAGCGCTGGTATTCTCTCAATTCACCAGCCTCCTGGCGCTCCTGAAGCCCCGCCTCGACGAACTGAATCTCAAGTACGAATATCTCGACGGCTCGACAACGGACCGCCAAAAACGCGTCGAACACTTCCAGGCCGACGAGTCCTGCCCCATCTTCCTGCTCAGCCTCAAGGCCGGCGGCACCGGGCTCAACCTCACCGCCGCCGATTACGTCTACCTCCTCGACCCCTGGTGGAACCCCGCCGTCGAAGCCCAGGCCATTGACCGGACGCACCGCATCGGCCAAACCCGCCCCGTCTTCGCCTACCGCCTCGTGGCCAAGAATACGATCGAAGAGCGCATCCTCGAACTCCAGCAGAGCAAGCGCGATCTCGCCGACGCCATCTTGAGCGAGGACAACGCCACCCTCGCCACACTCCGCAAAGAAGACCTCGACTACCTCCTCAGCTAATTAGCGTGAAAAGTTTTCGCGCCGTTTCCGCTCTCCGTCCTGAGGATCCATGAGAACCATTGCGCTCAGTCTCTTTCTACTCTTCCCCATCGGCCTCCGCGCCGCCTGGACGTTTGAAACCATTTCCAACACCTCCGAAGGCCACATGGCCTCCCGCGTCATAGCGATTGACCAGGAACGTACGCTCGTCGCCTACAAAAGCGGCACCGCGCTTGTCGCCGCTACCTCCACCGGTGGCGCGCTCGTGCCCGAAACGCTGCTCCCTGTAACTATTCCCAGCAATATCTACGCCTCGGTCGGTACCCGCGGCGCCGGCCTCATCAGCTTCTGGAACGCCGGTGCGTTCTGGTACGCCCTCCAGCTCACCCCCGGCGCCGGCAACTGTGGCCCCAGCTCCAACTGGCAGTGCGGCACCGTCAAAATGCCCGCCAACACCACCGGCCAAATCGTCGACACCATCGTCGGCCAGGCCGACGCCCTTCTCAACGCCCACTTCTTCTACCGCCTCCGCACCTCGAACGGCCTCAACAACGGCATCTTCTACGTCAAGCGCTCCGCCGCCGGCCTCTGGTCCGCCCCCGTCAAAGTCACCCTTGCCAGCATGACCGGCAAAGGCCCCGTGGCCATTGAAGTCACGTCGGATTCCTCCATGGGTTTCCTCGCCGCCGGTAGCGGCGGCGCCACCTATGTCAGCCGCTTCAACGGCGTCTTTAGCGATAACAATAGCCTCAACACCCTCCCCGTCACCGGCCTCACCAGTGCCGACATGCAGAAGGTGCTCGGCCCCTCCCAGTTCTGCGTCACCAAGGACCCCGGCGAACTGCGCCTCGTCAAGCGCAGCACCATCAACGGCCTGTGGATCGGCGCGCCCCTCATCACCGCGCCTCTGGAAACCGCCCGCCCCCACTGCTCCATCCAGGTCCGCTCCGCCGGCGATCCCGTCGTCGCCTACACCTCCACCGCCGACGTCGTCCGCCTCTGGAGAGACGGCGTGTGGGAAACCGTCGATGCCTCCGGTGTCTTCTCCAAACCCATCATCGACCTCACCCCCGCCAATAAACTCCTGATCCTCTACCGAGGCGCCGGCTTCCTCAAGTTCGGTCGCGAACAGTAGCGCCTCCGCTACACTTGGGGGTATGCCCGAAGAAGAAGTGCCAGAGCCGGAACTGGTCCCTGACCCAGTTCCGGACCCCGAGCCGGCCCCGGAGCCCGAACCCGAGCAAATCCCGCTCACCCCGGTAGCCCGCCAGGAGCGCATCGCCGCCATGGACGTCCTCCGCGGCCTCGCCGTCCTCGGCATTTTTCTCATCAATATGCCGCTCTACGTCGGCCCGATGAATGCGTTCTTCAACTGGGAAAACAACCCCTATTGGACCTCCGTTCCGGACCGCCTGGCCACTCTGTTCATCTACATCTTCGCCCAGGGCAAGTTCTACACACTCTTCTCGTTCCTCTTCGGACTCGGCTTCGGCGTGCAACTCATGCGCGCCACCGAACGCCATTCGCCCAACTTCCTCTCCACCTTCCGCCGCCGCCTCTCCGTCCTCCTCGCAATTGGAGTCCTGCACTTCTTCCTCGTCTGGTGGGGCGACGTGCTGCACGTCTACGCACTGCTCGGCTTCCTCCTTATCTTCTTCCGCGAACGATCAGATAAGACCCTCGCCATCTGGATCGCCGCGCTTACCTTCCTCCCCCTGACACTGGCCTCCATCGGCACCACCGTCGAACACTTCACCCGCAAGGAACCCACCGTCGAAGAAAAGAAGAAGGAGGCCGAACGCAAAGAGCAAAGTGCCAAGCGGTTGATGGACGATGTGAAGGCCTACTCCTCCGCCCCATTCCCGCAACTCCTGGCCCACCGGTTCCAGGGCAACCTCCGCCATCTCCCCGGCGAAATCGGCTGGTCCACGGAGCTCTTCGCCAACTTCCTCATCGGCCTCTGGGTCTCCCGCCGCCGCATCCTGCAGGACCCGCAGTCCTACCGTCCGCTACTCACCAAACTCGCCTACATCGCCCTGCCCCTGGCCATCCTCATCACCACGGCGGACCAGGTCTGGGGCTATCAGCACCCCGGTGCCGACACCCCTCACTGGCGCACCCTCCTGGGCCTATTCCGCGAGTTCCTCTGCCGCCCCGCCATGGCCTACGGCTACGCGGCGCTGCTGCTGCTAATCGGTATCAAATCCTGGATGAGCCCCTTCGCCGCCGTCGGCCGCATGGCGTTGACGAACTACCTCCTCCACTCCCTCGTCTGGACCACGGTAGCCAACAGCTACGGCATGGGCCTGTACGGCAAGATCCACCCGCTCCAAGGCCTCATCTACTGCTTCGCCTTCTACGCCCTGCAGCTCCCCTTCAGCGTGCTCTGGCTAAAGGTCTTCAACTACGGCCCCGCCGAATGGGCCTGGCGCAGCCTAACCTACGGCAAAGCCCAACCCTTCCGCCGCCAAGCCGCCTGATCAGCAATCCCCTCCGGGGACATACGTGCCGGAGGGAGCGAGAGCGACCGTAGGCCGTGTGTCCCCCAAACCCGACCATCGCCCGCAACCGCACCGCCAACGCAAACAAGTGCATCGAACGACTCCGCCGCCAAGCCGCCTGATCAGCGTCATCACCACCCACACAGCGACACCCCCTCCGGGGACATTCGTGCCGGAGGGAGCGCAGCGACCGTAGGCCGAGTGTCCCCCAAACGCGACCATCGCCCGCAAAAGAAGTGTGGGATGATCGTCCTCTGGAGAACCCGGAATGGCCGTCCCAACCTACGAGAAGTTCATCGACCCCATACTGCGGTACCTGGCCGCCCACCCCGAAGGCGCGCCAGCTCGCGACGTTCACGAGGCCGCTGCGGTCGCCCTTCAAATCTCCGATGCGGACCGCCAACAACTCCTTCCAAGTGGAGTGCAGACCGCCTACAAAAACCGCGCCGGCTGGGGCCACGACCGTCTAAAACGCGTCGGCCTTTCCATTAGCCCGCGCCGCGGCGTCTGGCAACTCACGCCAAAGGGAATCGAGTTCGCCCGCCAGAACCCGCCCCCCCTCTCTCGCGAAGTCATCGCCGGAATGGCTGCCACCGCCAGCGAAGTGCGCCTCACTGACCCCCGCGAACCCGAAGCCGCTCCCATCCCCGAAGACCGAATAGCCACCCCCGATGAACGCCTCGGCGAAGCCCTCGCCGAACTCCGCGCCGCCGTCGTCCGCGAACTCCGCGAAACCCTCGCCAACGTCTCACCCACCTATTTCGAAACCATCGTCCTCGACGTCCTCCACCGTCTCGGCTACGGCGCCAACCGCTCCGACCTCCAACGCGTCGGCGGCACCGGCGACGGCGGTATCGATGGCGTCATCTCCCTCGATAAACTCGGCCTCGAAAAAGTCTACGTCCAAGCCAAGCGCTGGAAAGACTCCGTCGGCCGCCCCGAAATCCAAGCCTTCTACGGCGCCCTCGCCGGCAACCGCGCCCGCAAAGGCGTCTTCATCACCACCTCCGTCTTCACCCAACAAGCCCTCGATTTCGCCCGCTCCGTCGAAGGCATCGTCCTCGTCGACGGCCCCCGCCTCGCCGAACTCATGATCGACTACGAAATCGGCGTCACCGCCCGCACCCTCAAAATCCCCAAGCTCGATAGCGACTACTTCGACGAAGAATCCGCCTGACCCCCCGCCCGCCCAAACAACACCGCCGCCAACACCGCCACCCCCACCAATACCCCCAACACCTCCCCATACCCGCCCGCCCAAGCCAACAGCAACGAAGCCAAAAACGGCGCCCCCGCCCGCGCCAGCGTCGCCGGCGCCGCCAACGCCCCGCTCACCTGCGCATACTGCTCCCGCCCAAACAACTCAACAACAGCCACACTCCGCACGATCGTCATAATCCCGTTCGCCATCCCATACACCCCGATCGCCAGCAACAACACCCCCACCGGCACAGGCCGCAGCATCAACAAAATAAGCGCCGGCACGAACGCCGCCAGCGACAACACCCCCGTCCGCCGCGCGCTCCAATTCGCCCCATACCGGAACTCAATCAGCCGCCCCACCACCTGCATCGGCCCCGCCACCGCCGCCATCCACGCCGCATGCTGCAACGTCGCCCCCTTGGCCTGCAACAACGGCACCAGATGCACCGACACCACCGAAAACACCGTCGCGTACATCGTCAAACTCCCCGCCAGTAACAGGAACCGCCGCTCCCGCACCAGCCCCGAAATCCGCACCGGCGCCTGCGCCACCGCCCCCACCACTGCCGGCAACCCAAACCAGTGCAACGGCAAACAAACCAGCAGATGCAATAAAGCGTAAACCACCAACGTCCCCTGCCACCCCGCCCACACCACCATCCGCTCCGTCAGCGGCCAAAACACCGTGCTCGCAAACCCGCCCGCGAACGTCACGAACGTCACCGCCCGCTTATAATCCCCCGCATAAATCCCCGCCAGCGCCGCAAAGGCAGGCTCATACAACGTGCCCGCCATCGCCAGCCCAGCCAACGCCCAACCCGCATAAAACCCCAACAAAGTAGGCGAAAACGCCACCACCAGCATCGCCCCCGGCCCCACCACGGACCCCACGCTCATCACCACCCGCCCCCCAAACCGCTGCATCAATTTCCCCGCCGGATACGCGCAAATCCCACTCACCAACAGGGCCACCGAAAACGCCCCCACCATCTCCGCCACGCCCCATCCATGCCCGGCGCCAATCGCGCCGAGCAACACCGAAAAGGCGTAATAAAGCGTGCCCCAGCTCAACACCTGCGTCACGCACAACACCCACACCGGCAGCCAGTAGCTCATCCGCAACAAGCCCCCGCCGGCTGCCCGCAGCACCCACCCGTCGGCTTCACCTCACAACACGGCTCCCCCTTCGGCGCAAACCCGCAAACGCCCGTCTCCGGCAACTCCAACTCCACCGCGTCCGCCGCCGCCAAATCCCCCGCCAGCGCCGCCGTAATGGACCGCACCTGCTCATACCCCGTCGCCAGCAAAAACGTCGGCGCCCACCCGTAGCTCTTCACGCCCGCCGTATAAAACCCCGGCTCCGGATGCGATAACTCCCGATGCCCATGCGGCCGCACCGTCCCGCAACTATGCACGCTCGGATCAATCAGCGGTCCCAACGCCGCCACCGAATCCAACCCCGGATACAACCCCAGCCGCAGCCCCGTCGTCATCGTCAAATCCGGCCGCTGCCCCGTCGCGCAAATAATCTCGTCAATCCCCTCAATCCGCCGCCCGCCGCCGGAAACCGTCAACGTCTCCCCCACGCGTTCCACCCGCTCCACCACGAAGTCCGTAACCAGCTGCAACC
This sequence comes from Bryobacteraceae bacterium, assembly GCA_044358225.1. Lineage (GTDB taxonomy): Bacteria > Acidobacteriota > Terriglobia > Bryobacterales > Bryobacteraceae. The sequence goes on from JBIKOG010000008.1 coordinate 74,926, forward strand.
CGCCCATCCGCGCCTTCTCCCGCAGCATCGTCCCCAGCTCTCCCCGGGCAGGCAGAGCATCTTTCACCCCACCCCCAAACACCCGCCGCGGCTCACCACCCCGCACCGCCCAAACAACATCCCCCGTCAGCGCCAACAAGCTATTCGCCGCCGAATGCCCAGCCCCCACCACCAAAACTCTCCGCCCCCAATACCGCTCCCGCAAAGCCCCCGCCACATCCGGAATCCCATAGAAAATCCGGTCGGCGTTCTCCCGTTCACCCGCCGCCCCCAACCCATTCGGCGTCCCCCAAGTCCCCGTCGCGTCAATCACAAAACGCCCCCGCATCTCCCCGCCGGCAAACCGCGCCACAAACCCCATCCCCTCCCGCGCCACCGCCGTCACCCGCGCCCCAAAAACAATCCGCCCCGCCATCTCCGGCACCGCCGCCAGCGGCTCCAAATACCGCGTCACCATCTCCCCCGCCGTCGGCAAGCCATCCGCCTCCGGAGCCTTCCACCCTTGCGCCGTCAACAGCGCCGCCGAAGCCCTGTCAACGTTGTACCGCCACGGCGAAAACAGCCGCACATGCGCATACTCCCGCATGCTCCCGGCCACCGCCATACCAGCCTCCAGCACAATCGGGGAAAGCCCCCGCGCCAGCGCATGCGCCGCCGCCGCCAGCCCCACCGGGCCCGCGCCCAGAATCAAAACATCAGCTTGAGAAAACGTTGGAATATTCATAGTGTCTACCCCAACAGACGGCCCACCCGGAAAAGGACGCAAACTCCCTCAACAATTCTTCCCCGCGCACCGCCCCCCAGTCTTCCAATACCCCGAAATCCGCCCCTCCCCATCAAACGCGAACTCGCAACATGCCAGCAACTCCTCCCGCAACTTCGCCCGCCCCCGCTGAATCCGCGACTTCACGCCCGATACCGACAACCCCATCCGCGCCGCCACCTCCGCCTGCCCCATCCCCTCCAACTCGCTCAGCCGCACCGCCTCCCGATACGTCTCCGGCAACCCCTCCACCATCGGCCCCAGCCAGCTCTCCACCACCCCGTCCAAATTGGTCCCCGGCGCCGCCACCTCCAACCCCTCCACCCCCACCGAAACCTTCCGCCCCCGCCTGTAATAATCAATCACCGCATTCCGCGCAATCCGCCAAAACCACGCCCGCTCATCCCCAACAACCCCATCCCGCCCCGCCCAAGCCCGCAACAAAATCTCCTGTTCCAGGTCCTCCCGGTCCGCCACATTCGCCACTCTCTTAACCAAAAACCCCCGCAAAGCCGCGTCCACATCAACCCCCAATCTTTACCAGCGAAGGCTTCACCGCCTTGCTCCGCGTGCAGCACTCGGCATACAAAAACGCCAGCAAATCCCGCAGCGCATGCTCATTCGCCCGATACCAAAGAAACGTCCCCTGCCGCTCCACCGTCACCAGCTCTTCGGCTTTCAACTTGTCCAAATGGTGCGACAACGTCGACGCCGGGATCCCCAACTCACTCTGAATCTCCCCCACCACCATCCCCTCCGGATGCGCCGCCAGCAATAACCTGACAATCCGCAACCGCGCCTCCGTCCCCATCGCCGCGAACATATCCGCGTACCGCGCCACATCCACTTCAGCCATGACGGAAATCCTCCTTGACGAGATTCTGTATTTCTGCGATTATCGAATTATGAACGAGATCGAAGGCAATGTCAAAGAGGTAGTCCGCGAGAAGTACGGTGAAGCCGCCCGCCGCGTCGCCACCGGGAAAACCAGCTGCTGCAGTTCCGATCCAATCACCAGCGGCCTCTACACCCTCGCTCAATCGGAGACCCTCCCCGAAGCCGCCCTCCTCGCCTCCCTCGGCTGTGGCAACCCCACCGCCCTCGCCCAGCTCCAGCCCGGCGAAACCGTTCTCGATCTCGGCTCCGGCGGCGGCATCGATGTCCTCCTCTCCGCCCGCCGCGTTGGCCCCACCGGCAAGGCCTACGGTCTCGACATGACCGACGACATGCTCGCCCTCGCCCGCGACAATCAGCAAAAAGCCGGCGTCCAAAACGTCGAATTCCTCAAGGGCGAAATCGAACACATCCCCCTCCCCGATAACTCCATCGACGTCATCATTTCCACCTGCGTCATCAACCTCTCCGCCGACAAAGACAGCGTCCCCCGCGAAGCCTTCCGCGTCCTCAAACCCGGCGGCCGCTTCGCCGTCAGCGATGTCGTCGTCCGCGGCGAAGTCCCCGCCGAACTCAAACGCAACGTCGAACTCTGGGTCGGCTGCGTCGCCGGCGCCCTCGAAGAATCGGACTACAAAGCCAAACTCACCACCGCCGGCTTCACCTGTGTCGACCTCGAACCCACCCGCGTCTACACCGTCGATGACGCCAAAAGCTTCCTCACCGAATCCGGCCTCAACACCCCCGAAATCGCCCAGCAAATGGACGGCAAATTCGCCTCCATGTTCGTCCGCGCCATCAAGCCCATCGCCACCGTCGAAGTCTTCGACCCCGCCATGTGCTGCTCCACCGGCGTCTGCGGCCCCGCGCCCAACCCCGTCCTCCCCCGCTTCGCCGCCGATCTCGATTGGCTCGCCTCCCAAGGCGTCACCGTCCTCCGCCACAACCTCTCGCAGGACCCCGCCCCCTTCGCGGCCAACGACGCCGTCAAAGCCGCCCTCACCGAAATGGGAACCGATTGCCTGCCCCTCATCATCGTCAACGGCGAAGTGAAATCCAAAGGCAAATACCCCGTCCGCTACACCCTCGCCCACTGGGCCGGCGTCCCCATGAACAAGCCCGTGGAACTCCCCGTTCTGATGTCCAGCGGGCCCACGTCATGCTGCTAACAAACCCAACCCGCATCCTCCTCTTCACCGGCAAAGGTGGCGTCGGCAAAACAACCCTCGCCTGCGCCACCGCCGTCGCCCTCGCCGATCAAGGCAAACGCGTCCTGCTAGTCTCCACAGACCCCGCCTCCAACCTCGACGAAGTCCTCGCCACCCCCCTCTCCAACACCCCCACGCCGATCCCCGCCCTCCCCCAACTCGAAGCCTGCAACATCGATCCCGAAGCCGCCGCCCACGCCTACCGCGAACGCATCGTCGGCCCCTACCGCGGCATCCTCCCGCCCGCCGCCCTCACCAGCATGGAGGAACAACTCTCCGGCGCTTGCACCGTCGAAATCGCCGCCTTTGACGAGTTCACCAAACTACTCGCCACCCCGACGAATCACGACTACGTCATCTTCGACACCGCCCCCACCGGCCACACCCTCCGCCTGCTCAAGCTCCCCGCCGCCTGGAACGACTTCATCGCCACCAACCAATCCGGCACCTCCTGCCTCGGCCCGCTCGTCGGCCTCAAGGCCCAACAATCCCTCTACGCCGCGAGCGTCGCCGCCCTCACCAACCCCGCCGAAACCACCGTCCTCCTCGTCAGCCGCCCCGAAGCCGCTTCCCTCCGCGAAGCCGCCCGCACCCTCGCCGAACTCACCGAAGCCGGCATCTCCAACATCCATCTCGCCATCAACGCCGTCTTCCGCGCCACCACTGCCGACCCCATCGCCCAGGCTCTCCAACAGCGCTCCCAACAAGCCCTGGCCAAAATCCCCGAATCCCTCCAACCCCTCAAACGCTACGAAGTCCCCACGTTCTCCTTCGCCCCCATCGGCCTCGAAAACCTCCGCCGCATCTCCCAACCGGCCCCCAACAAATTCTCAACCCTCCTCAACGAACTCGAAGCCCACGGCCACGGCGTCATCCTCACCATGGGCAAAGGCGGCGTAGGCAAAACCACCGTCGCCGCCGCCCTCGCCGTCGCCCTCGCCTCCCGCGGCCACCAGGTCCATCTCACAACAACGGACCCCGCCGCCCACATCGCCGCCGCCGTCCGCGACACCGTCCCCGGCCTCTCCGTCTCCCGCATCGACCCGGCCGAGGAGATCCGCAAATACACCGAAGAAATCGTCAACCAGTCCAGCCTCGACGCCAAAGGCCAGGCCCTCCTCGAAGAGGATCTCCGCTCCCCCTGCACCGAAGAAATCGCCGTCTTCCGCGCCTTCGCCGAAGAGGTCGCCAAAGGCCGCGATGGCTTCGTCATTCTCGACACAGCCCCCACCGGCCATACCCTCCTCCTCCTCGACGCCGCCGAATCCTACCACCGCGAAATCTCCCGCACCACAAGCGACATGCCCCAATCCGTCCGCGACCTCCTCCCCACCCTCCGCGACCCCAACATCACCAAAGTCCTGTTAATCGCCCTCCCCGAAGCCACCCCCGTCCACGAAGCCGCCCGCCTCCAATCCGACCTCCGCCGCGCCGGCATCGAACCCTTCGCCTGGGTCATCAACCAAAGCTTCCTACTCACCGCCACCCAGGACCCCACTCTCCTCGCCCGCGCAACCCGCGAACAGACCTACATCGACGAGGTAAAAACGAAACACGCCACCCGCCTCGCCGTCCTCCCCTGGCTCGCCCAGGAACCCGTCGGCCCCGACGCGCTCCGTCAACTGGCCCTGTGTTAACCTCCAGATATGCTCCCTCGCGCCATGCCCGTCCATTCCAACTGTCTGGTCACACCCGCCGCGTGAAACCAGCCCTCATTCTCTCCTCCACCGCCGCTCCCGGCATCACCCTCGAATCGATCACGTCTGAGCACCTCGAACTCCTCCGCCTCTGGAAGAACAACCATAGCCATCGCTTCTTTCACCAGGAAAAAATTACCGCCACCCAGCAGCGCGAGTGGTTCGACGCCTACTCCACCCGCCCCGGCGATTGGATCTTCCTCATCCACGACGCCGCCACAAAATACCCCGCCGGCTGCCTCGGCTATCGCGTTCTCGATAAAGAAATCGACATCTACAACGTGCTCCGCGCCGAAAATGTCCCCTCCCGCTCCCGCGCCCACTCCCACGCCCTCAACATCCTAACCAACCACATCGCCGCGACCCACCAACTTCCCATCCGCGCCCGCGTTCTCGCCGATAATCCCGCCGCCCGCTGGGCGCGCCTCCACGGCTTTCAACCCATCGGCCGCGCTCACGAAGCCGGCCTCGAATTCCACTTTCTCGAACAGGATCCGCTCCGCCGCGCCGCCTACCCCGTCACCGTAAAATGGACCTCCGATTGCGCTAACCAAAACCCTCTATGAGCACCGGCCAAAATCTCATTTTCCTCATCTCCCAACCCCGCGCCGGCTCCACCCTGCTACAGAAGATCCTCGGCGCCCATCCCGAAATCCACACCCTCTCCGAACCCTGGATCGCCCTCCACCCCCTCTTCGCCCTCCGCCAACAGGGTGCCTCCGCCAACTACTCCCACGCCCTCGCACAAGCCGCCACCACAGACTTCCTCTCCCACGTCCCCGGCGGTGAAAATACCTATTACGAAGGCGTCCGCCTCCTTCTGAATCACCTCTACAACGCCGCCCTCGCCCCCTCCGGCAAATCCATCTTCCTCGACAAAACACCCCGTTACTACTTCATCATCGATGAACTCCGCCGCGTCTTCCCCGACGCCCGCTTCGTCTTCCTCATCCGTAACCCCCTCGCCGTCTTCTCCTCCATCCTCGAAGCCTGGATTCATAAACCCCACTTCGGCCACCAGTACGCCTTCCGCTACGACCTCATGCACGACCTCTTCACCGCCCCCGAACTCCTTGCCCACGCCATCGCCAACCCCGCCCCCAATACCGCCGTCATTCACTACGAAAATCTCGTCCAATCACCCGCCACCGCCGTCGCCAATCTCTGCCGGCAACTCCGCCTCCCCTTCCACCCCGAAATAATCGAATACGGGCAAAACCCAAAAAACCAACGATGGACCTTCGGCGACCAAGGCACCGTCTACACCGAACAAAACCCCATCCCCTCCCGCGCCGAACGCTGGCAACGCGTCCTGCCCGCCAACCCCGGCTGGCACCGCCTCTCCCACTCCTACCTCCAAACCCTCGGCGCCCATCGCATTGCCCGTCTCGGCTACAACTCCGACACCCTCTCCGCCTCCCTCGGCACCCCCGCCGCCAACCCCGGCGACTTCCTCTCCCACACCGTCCTCACCCCCTTCTACGGAGACTCCTGTAACTACGTCTCCCAACTGGCCCTGCTCCAGGAAGCCATCAACCGCGCCCAACACCCCGTTGCCCAATAACCTGCCCATGCACCGCCGCCAACTTCTCCACGAAAAACCGGTTCACCGCATGCAGCCCCGTCCGGGCCAACACCGCCTCCACCGCCTCGTAGCTCTGGAAATCCCGCACCCGGCTCAGCTCCAGCTCCTGCAGAAAATGCAGCACCCGGATCTCCCCCGCCTCTTCCGGATTGGCGTCATAAATCGCCGGTATGTTCTGAAAGTTGTACCGCAACGGCAGCGGCGTCCACTCCAGCCCCAGGCGCACCATCGCCATCGTCAACGCAATCTGCCCGCTCAGCGATGTCTTCGAAATAGACTCAACCAACGCATAATCAGCAAAAAGACTCTGCCCGATCTCCCGCATCACCGCCCCGCTCGCCATCACCACGCCCATGTTTCCGTACGGCGGGCTGAACTGCAGCTCGTCCACATGCTTCGGCTGGTTCTCCCGCATCCATCGCCAACCCGGATGCTCCATCGTGAACGGCGGCAGTTCCAATCCAGCCAGCCCGAATATCCGTTCCCACCAGGCCCGCGGCGACGCCTCGTCCAGATGCTTCGGATACAGATAGAACGGCGAATAATACCCCGGCACCGCCGCCAGCTTCCGCGTCCCTCGCACCACGTCAATCGCCTCGCACAGCCCCCCCGTCACCAGCACATCCCCGTCCAACATCACCACCGTCTCAGCTTCGAAATCGTAGCAATAGCGCTGATAGGCGGTGCCCGCATACCACCACCGCACGAAGCCCTCTCCGCTAAACCAGCGCCACTCCAGCGGATACTCCGCCGCCCACGGACACAGCGCCGCCAGGTCCACCCGCTCAATGTCCCCCACCGTCACCACAATCCGGTACTCGCCCTCGCGCAATCCCGAATTCCGCGCGATCGACGCCGCCAGATAGTGCACCCGGCACAGAAAATCCGGCGTCGGGCTAATGGGGATGTGAAACTCACAACGCAACATACGGTCTCTCTATGATCTCCGTTTTTGGTTCCGCCATCGGCGAAGAGGAAGTCGCCGCCGCCACCGCCTGCCTCAAGTCCCAATGGATGGGCGCCGGCCCCAAAGTCGAAGAGTTCGAACACGCCTTCGCCGCCCGTCTCCATCTCCCCAATTTCGCCATGGTCAACAGCGGCTCCAACGCCCTCTACCTCGCCGTCAAAATCCTCGATCTCCCCCCCGGCTCCGAAGTCATCCTCCCCTCCTTCACCTGGATCGCCTGCGCCCAGGCCATCCTCCTCAACGGCTGCACCCCCGTCTTTGCCGACGTCGATCTCCACACCCACAACATCACCGCCGACGCCATTCGCCCCCACATCACCCCCCGCACCGCCGCCATCATGGTCGTCCACTACGCCGGCAAACCCGTCGACATGGAACCCATCCTCGCCCTCGGCTTCCCCGTCATCGAAGACGCCGCCCACGCCGTCGATAGCACCCTCAATGGCCACGCCTGCGGCTCCCTCGCCGACGTCGGCATCTTCAGCTTCGACGCCGTCAAAAACCTCGCCTCCCCCGAAGCCGGCGGCCTCACCGTCCGCGACCCCGCCCGCTTCGCCCGCGCCCGCTCCCTCCGCTACTGCGGCATCGAAAAGAGCGGTTTCGCCGCCGCCTCCACCGCCGCCGGACGCTGGTGGGAATACACCATCCGCGACGTCGCCCCCAAGCTCTTATCCAACGATCTCTGCGCCGCCGTCGCCCTCGCCCAGCTCCATAAACTGGACGCTCTCCAACTCCGCCGCCGCGAAATCTGGCAGCGCTACCAGCACGAGCTCGCCCCCCTCGATTGGCTCATCACCCCCGCCAATCCAGCCTCCAACGAGCGCCATTCTTATTTCACCTACTGCCTCCGCCTCCCCCACCCCGGCGCCCGCGACCGCTTCGCCAAAACGCTCTACGACAACGGCATCTACACCACCCTCCGCTACCACCCCCTCCACCAAAACAAAATCTACAATTCAAACTCCATCCTGCCCATCTCCGATCAACTCAACGAAGAAGCGCTCAGCATCCCCATCCACCCCCGCCTCTCCGATGACGACGTAACCCACATCCTCAACACCATCCGCGCTACCAACCCACTGGCTGCGTCCACGCCCGCTTAAACCCAAACTCATCACTCGCCACCTCCGGCGCCCCCGTCGACGTCACCACCGCCCGCACATACATCTCCCCGCCCTTCATCTCATACGAAGGCGTCAACCCAGCCACCTCCGCCAGCACCCGTCCCTTCCCCCCAATAAACCGCGTCAAAAACTTCTCATTCCCCTTAGGCGCAATCCGCAAAGCCAACCGCTTCCCCACAAACGAAACGTCTTCCAACTCCACCCCCGTCGACGAATAAAACTCCCCCGCCCGCAACGCCCGAACAATCGATTCCGGCGTCAAATGCCGTGCCCTAACCATCACCCAAGCCCGCCCCGGCGGCGAGTGCGTCTTGTTCCCATGGTGGTTATGCGAATCATCCGTAGCCAGCCCATACAATGGCGGCGCCGAATACTGCGTAATCCGCAGAGTATTCGCGGTGTCCCAAATCGCATCCGTCCCCGGCCGCGTCGCGTCCCCCGGATCGTTGTCCCCGTCCACGCCATTCCACACTTCAAAAAACCGCTCCCCCACCACCGCCGCCAGATCCTCCGCCGTCACACCCCACTTGTAGTTCGGGTGGTTCACATGCAGCATCACCTCCCGCCCCGTCCGCTTCCCGCTCTCCTCCACCATCTGCAAATTCCGCGTCATGCTCTCGCGAATCGTCGACCCCATCTGAAACGTCAACTGCTCCGCCAAATTCGTCGCATTCATATGCAGCGTCCGCCCATCGCCAGCCCCGCCCGTCAGCTCTTCCGACTGGATCATCAAAAACCGTCCCCGCTCCTCCACCAGCCCCCGATACTCATCAAAGGTCTTCAGCCGAACCTCATCTCCGCGCCGCTGTACCCAGGAATCCCCAAACCGTTTCCGATACTTCCCAACGACATCAACCCCAGCCCGCCGGTTCACAGCCGCCCCCGCCATCCACCGGTCCGAATTACTCAAAACGTTGTGGTCCGACAGCGCCAAGAAGTGATACCCATGATCCCGGTACCATTCCGCGATCATCTCCGGAAAGTCATCCCCATCGCTCCAAAGCGTGTGGGTATGGAGGTTCCCTTTAAACCACCGCGGCGCCGGATCCACCTCGATCTGCGCCAGCAACGCACCCGCCAAAACCAGCAACGCCGCCAATCGCCAATATCCCATCCCGCCATCCTACCAACTTAGCCGCCCGCTCAACCCCTTCTCCCGCAACCCAAACCATCACCCCCACTAATCCTCTCCCCACCCCCA
>JBIKOG010000097.1:0-27086 GCA_044358225.1 Bryobacteraceae bacterium
GGCTCCGGCTGGGGAGACGGGGCGGTTTGGGGGGAAGCTGGCGTATTGGGACGGGCAGGGGTCGGCGTGGGTGGGGCAGAGCGGGGGCGGGTTGTTGCGGGCGGATTTGCGGACGCCGTTGTACCGGGGTTGGGGGAAGGAGGACGGGGTGGTGGGGCCGGTGTACGGGGTGCTGCCGTTGCAGGATGGGCGGACGGCGTTGGGGACGGCACGGGGTGTTTATATGCTGGGGCCGGACGAGCAGCGGTGGGAGCCGGGGACGAAGACGGAGTGGCAGTATGGGCCGATTGCGGGGCTGATTGAGGCGAGCGAGGGGGCGGTGCTGGCGGGGGCCAACCGAGGGCCGCCGACGCTGGTGCGGCTGGAGAAGAATGGGGTCGTTAGCCGGGAGTACATTATTCCGCCGGTGGCGGACGGGCCGAACGTGCACAGGGTGTTGCGGGATCCGCAGGGGTTCTACTGGCTGGGCGCGGCGCGGACGTTGTACAAGGCCGAGCTGAACGGGCGGGAGGTGAAGATTACGGGGCTGGACCTGACGGGGATTCCGCAGGGGAACCAGGCGATCTGCCTGGCGTTCGACCGGGATGGGCGGCTGCTGGTGCCGACGTCGCGGGGCCTGTACCGGAAGGAAGGGGAGAAGTGGACGCGGTGGACGGAGACGGACGGGCTGCAGCGGACGTGGGTGCGGCTGATCGCGGTGGATGGGAACGGGCGGTATTGGATTACCTATCAGGGGCTGCCGGGGGTGGCGGTGGTGGATGTGGCGAGGGAGAAGATTTCGGTGACGGCGGTGCCGGTGGCGGTGGGGATCGGGCTGGTGCGGTCGTTGCTGGTGGACAAGCGTGGGTGGGTTTGGATTGGCGATGAGCGGGGGTTGATGGTGAACCGCGAGGGGGGCACGCGGGTAGAAGATTTTCAGCGAATTGGGGAACAGATCTCGCATATCAACAAGGGAGTGACTTCGTTTTCGATGCTGGAGGATCGGCAAGGGCGGATTTGGGCGGGCGGGGCGGCCGGGGTGATCCGGTTGGAGGACCCGGCGTTGTTTGTGGAAGAACGGGCGGGGGCGGCTCCGGTGACGGTGTCGGACCTTGTGTTTGATGGGACGGCGGGGACGGGGTTGCGGGCGCAACTGCAATCGCCGTGGCTGCGGGGGATGGAGGCGGTGCGGTTCCGATGGCGGTTGGGGAGCGGGGCGTGGCAGGTGTCCGAGGACGGGGCGGTGCGAGTGGAGGCGGTGCCGGCGGGGACATTTTCGCTGGAGGCGCAGGCGGAGGCGAAGGACGGGACGTGGACGTCGGCGGTGTTGGGGATGCCGGTGGCGTCGGCGGTGCCGTGGTGGCAGGCGACTTGGTTCTGGTGGGTCTTTGGGGTGGCATTGCTGGGAGTGGGCGGGATAGTTGCGGGGCGGGTGCGGAAGGCGCGGGAAGCGGCGGCGGCGTATGCGGCGGCGAAGCTGGCGTATATGGACGAGATGCCGTTGTTTGGGGAGAAGTATCGGGGGCTGGAGGTGATTGCGACGGGGGCGTTTGCGACGGTGTACCGGGCGGAGGACGAGACGGGGCGGACGGTGGCGGTGAAGCGGATGCATGCGGAGGATTTGGCTTCCAAGCAGTTGGAACGGGAGGTGGAGAGCCTGCGGCGGATTTCGCATCCGGGCGTGGTGGGGGTGTTGGACTTCGCGGTGACCGGGGACCGGGGGGCGTATCTGGTTTTGGACTATGTGCCGGGGCCAACGTTGCGGGAGGCGTTGAAGACGGGGCCGTTGGCGCGGGAGCGGGTGGCGGTGTTTGCGCGGCAGTTGGGCGAGGCGTTGGGGGCGGCGCACGCGGCGGGGGTGATTCACCGGGATTTGAAGCCGGAGAACATTATTCTGCGGCCGGAGGATGGCGGGGAGCGGGCGGTGATTGTTGATTTTGGGATCGCGGTTTGCCGGACGGCGGGGAAGACGAGCGCGCAGGCGTCGAACGTGGGCGGGACGCTGTTTTATCTGGCTCCGGAGCAGTTGGCTGGGGTGGCGCGGCCGTCAGCGGACATTTATTCGTTCGGGGTGATTTTGTGTGAGGTTTTGACGGGGCGGTGTCCGGAGATTTCGGAAGACGGCGGGTTGGAGGGGCGGGCGGAGGCGGCGCGCATTTTGTTGGCTGGGGACGGGGCGACGGAGTTGATTTGCGGGGCGATGGCGTATGACCCGAGTTTGCGGCCGAAGGATGCGGCGGCGGTGGGGTTGGCGGTGGCGGAACGGCTGGGGGAGGGGCGATAGATGGTGCGGATTTTTGTGCTGGCGGTGATGGCGGGGGCTGCATTGTGGGGCGAGGGGTGGACGGTGGTGAAGGGGTCGGAGGGAATTCAGTGGCCCTACGACGCGGTGCAGACGCCGGACGGGGCGTTGTGGGTGGCGGCGGGGACGCAGGTCTACCGGTATGACGGGCGGCAGGTGCAGGTGTATGGGGAGTCGCAGGGGTTGGGGTCGAAGCGAGGGATGGTGCTGGCGGTGGACGGTTCCGGGGCACTGCTGGCCGGGACGACGGAGGGGTTGTTCCGGATGGAGGGCGGGCGGTTCCGGCGGCTGATGGAGGGAGATGTGTTCGGGGTGGCGGGGCGCGGGGATGGGTTGATCGCGTTGAATGTGGCGGGGGTGGTGATGGCCGGGCGAGTGGATGGGCCGTGGCGGCGGCTGGAGATGAAGGAAAAATCGTCGGGACAGGTGGTTTTTGAGCCGTCGGGCGGAATGCTGTTTGGCTGCGCGGACGGATTATGCGAGGTGAGCGGGGAGCGGATGAAGAAGTGGGAAACGCTGACCGGGACGGATGTGAAGCGGTCGGTGTTGGTCCTGGCGGGGGTGAAGACGGGAGGATTGGGGATCCCGATTATGGGAGTTGGGCGGGACCGGTGGGGGCGGGTATGGGCGGCTGGTTTGCAGCGGCTGTTTGTGGCGGAGCGGGTGGCAGGACCGTTCCAGGAGGTCAAGGGCGGGGCGTGGATGCATGGAGGCCGCCCGATGATTCGCTTGTCACGCGGCGGGGTGGCGTATTTTGGCGGGTTGGGGGGTGTTGGGTATGGGGACCGGAACGGGCAGGTGGTGACGATCCCGGCGGATACGGGGGGGAATGCGTACGCGGGGACGATGGCGTATTGGGACGGGCAGGGGTTGCTGTGGGCCGGGAAGGCGGGGGGCGGCTTGATGCGGCGGGAGATGACGGCGCCGGTGTATCAGGTGTGGGGCGCGGAGGCAGGGCTAGATTCTACGGTGTATGGGATTCATGAGATGAAGGACGGGCGGATGCTGGCGGGGACGCTGCGGGGCATCTATGCGTTGTCGAACGATGGGGCGCGGTGGGCGCCGATGGCGGGCACGCTGGAGCGGTTCGGCGGGTCGTTGGCGATGGGGAATCTGCGGGACGGGGCTGTGCTGTTTGGGGTGAACCGGGGGCCGCCGGTGCTGGCGCGGATGGAGAAAGACGGCAGTGTGCGGAAAACGTGGGTGGTGCCGCCGGTGACGGATGGGCCGAACGTGTATTCGATGATTCCGGAGCCGAAGGGAGGGTGGTGGATTGGGTCGGCGAGGCGGCTGTACCGGGTGGAAGAGAAAGGGGCGGAGGTGGAGGTGACGCCGGTGCCGCTGCCGGTGCGGGATTTGGGGAACAATTTTTTCCAAATGACGTTGGATGAGAGCGGGCGGGTGCTGGCGCCGGGGAACTGGGGGTTGCTGCGTGTGGATGGAGCGAAGGTGGAACGGTGGGGGAAGGCGGATGGGTTGTTGCAGGATGCGGTGCGCTTCATTGCGCGGGATGGGAAGGGGTGGTATTGGGTTGGGTATGCGGGCAAGCCAGGGGTGTCGGCAGTGCGGTTTGACGGGGGGCGGATTACGGTACGGCATGGGGTGGCAGGGGCAGGGATCGGGGAAGTGGAGGACCTGCTGGCGGACCGGCGGGGGTGGATCTGGGTAACGGATAGTTTGGGCGTGTGGGTGAACCGGACGGGGGAGCTGGATGGATTCGAACGGGTGGGGCAGACGGTGGAGGTGATTGCGAAGGGTGCGAATACGGCGTCGTTGTACGAAGATGCGGCGGGAGGGATTTGGGCAAGCGGGGCTAGCGGGACGATGCGGATTGCGGAGCCGGCGTTGTTTGTTGAAGAACGGCCGGGGCCGGCGCCGGTGACGCTGTCGGGATGGGCGTTTAGCGGACAGGAAGGGACGCCGTTGCGGGCGCAGTTGCATTCGCCGTGGCTGCGGGGGATGGAGGCGGTGCAGTTCCGGTGGCGGCTGGGGGGTGGGGCGTGGCAGGTGTCCGAGGACGGGGCGGTGCGGGTGGAGGCGGTGCCGGTGGGAGAGCTTGCGTTTGAAGCGCAGGCGGAGCATCGGAATGGGAACTGGAAGTCGGCGGTGGTGCGGGTGCCGGTGGTATCGGTGTTGCCGTGGTGGCGGGTGACTTGGGTTTGGTGGGCTGTTGGGGTGGCGGTGTTGGGGGTGGGTGGGTTCTTTGGGGTACGGCGGAAACGGGCGCGGGAGGAGGCGGAGGCGTATGCGGCGGCGAAGCTGGCGTTTTTGGAACGGCAGCGGGGATTGCCGGTGTTTGGGGGGCGGTATCAGGGGTTGGCGGTGATTGGGACCGGGGCGTTTGCGACGGTGTACCGGGCGGCGGATGAGCTGGATGGGAAAGAAGTGGCGGTGAAGGCGTTGGTATCGGCGGCGGCTGTGCGGAAGGAGTTGGACCGGGAGGTGGAGAGTTTGCGGCGGATTTCTCATCCGGGGGTGGTGGGGATTTTGGACTATTCGATTGGGGAGGACGGGGGCGCGTATTTGGTTTTGGATTATGTGCCGGGGCCGACGTTGCGGGAGGTGTTGGAGATTGGGGCGATGGAGCGGGGGAGGGTGGCGGTGTTGGCGCGGCAGTTGGGGGAGGCGTTGGGGGCGGCGCATGCGGCGGGGGTGATTCATCGGGATTTGAAGCCGGAGAATATTATTTTGCGGCCGGAGGGAGAGGACGAGCGGGCGGTGATTGTGGACTTTGGGATTGCGGTTTGCAAGCCGCCGGGGGCGACGAGTGCGCGGGCGACGAGCGTGGGGGGCACGTTGTTTTATTTGGCCCCGGAGCAGATGGGAGGAGCGGCGCGGCCGACGGCGGATATCTATTCGTTCGCGGTGATTTTGTGTGAGGCGCTGACGGGGGTTTGTCCGGAGATTGTGGAAGAGCAGGGGTTGGAGAGGCGGGCGGAGGCGGCGGGAAGGCTGTTGGCGGGGGATCCGGTGGCGGAGTTGATCTGCGAGGCGATGGCGTATGAGGCGGGATTGCGGCCGAAGGATGCGTTGGCGTTTGGATTGGCGGTGGAGAGGGTGTTGTTGGGCTAGGCCAGTTGTGAGGTTAGCCAGTGGCGGGCGAAGTCCCACTCCTGGCGGACGTGGTTGACGGGGGTGTTGAGAGCGGCGGCGGTTTCGGAAAAGGTGCAGCCGAGGTAGAACATCAACTCGACGACGCGGGCGGCGCGGAGGTCTAGTTTTTCCAGCTTTGTGAGGGCGGTTTCGAGGGCGAGAAGGGTTTCGGGGGAGAGGGCGGTGCAGGGGCGGTTGAAGAGATTGGGATCGACAGGTTGGCGTTTGAGGGTGGTGCGGGCGCGGGCACGATCGACGAGGACCTGGCGCATGGCTCGGGCGGCGAGGGCGAAGAAGTGGTTGCGGTCGGTGATGTCTTCGGGGAGGCCGGTGGCGAATTTTTCGGCGTAGAAATCGCTGACGAGGACGGTGGGGGAGAGGGAGGGGTCGGCGGATTCGCGGGAGGCGAGACGGCCGGCGATGCGCTTGAGTTCGGGGTAGACGATGGCGATGGCTTCCTGCTCGGCGATTTTGTCGCCGAGCAGGGCTTTGCGGAGGAGGATCGTCAGGTTCTTCATTTTTCCTTAGCGGCTGTGGGCGGGGGCGCGGAAGACGGCGTTCAGGAAGAGGACGTTCATGCCGTCGAGATAGGCGCGGAAGTTGGGATCGAAGGCGAAGCCAATGACGTGGCCGGAGCCCTGGCGTTCGATCATGACGAGCGGCTTGTAGGCGAGCTGCTTGCGGTTTTCTTCCCACATGTAGCCACTGGCCAGGAGCTTGTCGGCGCCGAGGAAATAGGCGGCGTTGACGCCTTTATCGAGCTTCAAAGGGGCGTAGACGGTTCGGCCTTGGACTAACGCGTTGACGGTGGGGGGGACGCCGGCGGTGAGCCAGTGATCCTCGTCGGTTTTGGCGGTGCCGAGGATGCCCTGGACGATGTCGGGGGTTTCGCGTTCGGGCTTGATGGCTTCAAGGTAGGCCGATTCGGAGGTGAGGAGTTTGCTGGGGGCTGGCTTGGCGGCGTCGGGCTTCTTTTCCGTGGCCAGGCTTTCGATGGAGGTGGAGAGGAGGCCGTTGGCGGCGACGAAGCCGACGGCTTCTTCGATGGCGATGAGCGTGCCGCCCTTGTTGACCCACTCCTTGATTTTGGCGATGGCGGGGGAGGGGATGGCGGCGGCGTAACTGCCCTGGGAGCTGGGGAGGATGAGGACGTCGAAGTGGTCGAGATCGAGCTGGGTTAAGGCCGCGACGCGGATGGCGCTGGCGGGGTAGCCGAATTGGCGTTCGATGACGAAGCGGGCGGCGCCGGCGGATTGGGCGGCGACGGGGCGATCCCAGGCGATGGCGATGCGGGGCTTCTTGAAGAGCGCCACGTTGCGGGAGCCGAAGTTGATGCCGCTATCGACCCAACCGGAATCGACGGGGACGACTTCGGCTTCGCCGGCGATTTTGGTGACGGTTTCGTGGAGGTTTGCGGCGTTTTCCTTGACGAGGACGACGAGCGTGCCGCGGGGGAAGGTGCGGCCGGATTGGACGTAGGCTTTATCGGCGGTGCGGATCTTGACGTCGGCGCGGAGAGCGGCGGCGAGGAACTGGGCGGAGGCGCGGCCCTTCCAGGGAATGACGTAGGCGACGCTGGCTTTGGCGAAGGTTTGTTGGGTCTTGACGGCGGGGGTGAAGGGTTGGAGGGGCGCGGTGATGGCGGCGGATACCGGGACGGCGTCGACGTTGTAGAGGAGGGGGAGGCTCCAGCCGGTGACGTCGTAGATTTCATCGCCGAGTTTGCGGGCGCGGCGGCGCTCCTGCTCCTTGAGGAAGTCCGGTTCCATGTCGATTTGTTTGTCGAGGAGGACGCGGATGTAGCGCTTGGCGGGCTGGGCTAGGGAGACCACGTAGCTGCCGTCGGGGAAGCCGTTGACGCTGGCGGGGGCGCGCTGGACTTCGATGCCCTGTTCGACAAGGAGGGAGGCGAGTTTATCGACCGCAGCCGTATCGCCACGGCGGGGGAGGATGAAGGCTTTGACGTTGTCGGACTTGCCTTCGGCGATGGCGGTTTTGTTGTATTCCCAGAAGTTTTTGAGAAGGTCGGTTTTGTGGAGGCCGGCGGCTTCGGCGGTGGCGATTTGGGTGGTGAAGTGTTTGCGGATGGAGTCCGGGAACGTATAGAGGGTACCGTCGGCACGGCGGTAGAGGAGGCCGCGGACGGAGGAGTTTTCATACGTCATGGCGATGGAGCCGTAGTAGGCGGGCCAGCTGGCGCCATAGCCGGGGAAGAAGGCGTCGTAGAGTTCGCGGGTGAAGTAGGCGTAACCGAGTTGGTCGAAGTATTTGGCGTTGTTTTTACCGAACCAGTCGAGCGAGGTTTTCTGTTCCTTGGTGAGGTGGGGGTTGAAGGGAATGGCTTCGGGGGCGAAGTAGTAGCTGGTTTCCGAGCCCATTTCATGGAGGTCGGCGACGACGACGGGGTACCACTCCTGGAACATTTTGATGCGGGCTTTGGTTTCCGGCTGGGTGACGGCGAACCAGTCACGGTTCATGTCGAAGAGGTAGTGATTGAGGCGGCCGCCGGGCCAGGGTTCGTTGCGTTCGGCGGCGAGGGGAGTGGCGTCGGGTTCGAGGCCGAGAGACGATTCGAAGGCATGGATGAAGCGCATGCGGCCGTCGGGATTTTGGAGGGGATCGAGAATGATGAGCGTATTGGCGAGGGCGGTTTGGACGGGGGCCTGATTGCGGGCGGCGAGCCAGTGGTAGGCGGCGAGGAGGCCGGAATCGGGACCGCTGACTTCGTTGCCATGGACGGCATGGCCGAGCCAGACGATGGCGGGGGTGGAGGCGATCAGGCGCTGGGCTTCGGCTTCGGAGGTCTTGCGAGGGTCGAGGAGTTTTTTCATCGACGCCTGGATTTCGGGGAGGCGGCGGATGTTGGCTTCGTTTCCGATGACGGCGTAGACGAGTTTGCGGCCTTCCCAGGATGTGCCGTATTCGAAGAGCTTGATGCGATTGGGGGCGGCGGTGGCGAGGGCTTCGAGGTATTTGATGAGATCGGCGTGGGTGGCGTGGCGGGAGCCGGGTTCGTAGCCGAGGACCTTTTGGAAGGTGGGGATGGCGGGATCGTAGGTGGCACCGGGCCAGAATTCGAAGTTGGACTGGGCGAGCAGGGCCGCAGCCGTGCAGAGGCACAGCAGGAGAGAGCGCATGAATTTCAGCATACGGCACAGGTCCGCTATTCTGATTGTGTGATCCGCAGAATTTTCCTGTTAACGGCGGCGGCCGCAGCGCTGATTGGCGCCCCGAAGAAAACGCCCCTTGATGAGTATGTCGCCAAGCCCGACCCGGCGTACCAGTGGAAACTGGCACACAAGGTGGAGGGGAAGAAGAGCACCGGCTACATTCTGGATATGACCTCGCAGAGCTGGGGCGAGGACAAGAAGGTGGACCGGACGAAGTGGGTTCACACGGTGACGGTGGTGCGGCCGAACGAGTTGCGGTCGACGACGGGACTGTTGTTCATTACGGGCGGCGGGAACGATGGCCGGCCGCGGACGACGGTGGACGGGCAGATGGCGGCGATTGCGGAGTACACGGGTTCGGTGGTGACGGAGCTGCGGATGGTGCCGAACCAGCCGCTGGTTTTCGGCGACGATCCGGTTCCCGGGCGGAAGCGTTCGGAAGACGCGATTATTGCCTACACGTGGCGGAAGTATCTGGACACGGGCGACGTGTCGTGGCCGTTGCGGCTGCCGATGACGAAGGCGGCGGTGCGGGCGATGGACACGGTGACGGCGTTCATGAAGAGCGAAGAGGGCGGGGGGAAGACGGTGGACAAGTTCTTTGTCGCCGGTGGTTCCAAGCGCGGCTGGACGGCGTGGACGACGGGCGTGGTGGACAAGCGCATCATGGGCATGTCGCCGATTGTGATCGACATGTTGAACATCATTCCGAGCTTCGTGCACCACTATCGCGCGTATGGGTTCTGGGCTCCTTCGGTGGGCGATTACTACGCCGAGAACGTGATGGACGAGATGGCGAACCCGAAGTACAAAGAGCTGATGAAGATTGTGGAACCGTACGAATACCGGGACCGGCTGACGATGCCGAAGTTCCTGATCAATTCGGCGGGCGACCAGTTCTTTTTGCCGGATTCGTGGAAGTTCTATTTCAAAGATTTGAAGGGCGAGAAGCACCTGCGGTATGTGCCGAATTCGGACCACTCGCTGCGGGGGACGGATGCGTATGAGTCGTTGATTTCTTACTACGACTCGCTGCTGACGGGGAAGCCGCGGCCGAAGTATTCGTGGAAGGTTTCCAAGGACGGGACGATTGAAGTGAAGACGGTGGACACGCCGACGGTGGTGAAACTGTGGCAGGCGACGAATCCGGACGGGCGCGACTTCCGGCTGGAGCAGATTGGTCCGGCGTATAAGAGCACGGAATTGAAGCCGGTGAAACCGGGTGTGTATGTGGGGAAAGTGGACAAGCCGGCGAAGGGCTTTACGGCTTACTTCGTGGAGATGACGTTCCCGAGCGGGCGGAGTTTTCCATTTAAGTTCACGACGGGCGTGGTGGTGAACCCGGACACCTATCCCTTTGCGGCTCCGGTGAAGGGGCAGACGAAAGTGGGCGGACGCCCGGCGAAAAGGTAACTATGTGGAGCTATAAGTTGTTTCGAATTGGCGCGCTGGTGCTGGCGGTTAACGGCGCAGCGCATTTGCTGGGATGGCTGGGCAGCCGGGGCGTGAAGCCGGTGAACAGCACGGAGTTCCAGTTGAACGAACTGCTGTACGGGTTCAAGACCAACATGATGGGCACGATGCGGACGCAGGGGGACGTGTTGGACGGCCTGAACCTGGCGTTCACTGTGTTCATGCTGACGTTGGCCGCGCTGGGGTTTACGGTGCGGGTGGAGAAGAAGACGGCGATTGTGATTGCCGCATCGCTGGCGGTGATGCTGGGGATTTCGGTGAACTACTGGTTCTCGATGCCGACGACGTTTCTGGCGGCTGGGCTGGCGTGTTTCGCAGGCAGCGCGTACCTGGAGAAGAAGTAGTTACTGCACGGGAAGTTCGGGGGCGGTGGAGCCCCCGAGGCCCGCGTACATGTCCTTGACCTTGGTGACCTTGCTGCCGGTGAAGGTGACAAACGTCAGCTTGCCGGGTGGGCGGCCGTACATCCAGTCTTCGAGTTCATCGCCATCGACGATGCGGCGTTCCTTGCGGACGGGCTGGCCGACGGCGAGGCGGACCTGTTCACGGTCCATGCCTTCGATGACGCGCTTCTGTTCGATGGCTTTGCGAACGGGTTCGGGCAGCTTCTCCATGTAGGATTCGGTGACCGAGCGCATCTCGAAATCGAGGACCTGGCCGAGCATTTTTTTGACGTCGGCGACTTCGAGGGCTTCGATGTTTTTGGGGAAGACGAGCGCCATGTAGGTGCCGGCTTTGGCGACGTTGTCGCGGCCGGAGATGGGCGCGGTGTTATTGCCGACGCCGACTTCGACGCGTTCGTACCACTTGGGGCCGGACTTCATGCCCTGGTTCAGTTCGAGTTCGATGCGGTCGTCTTCGATCTTGACCTTGGTGATCTGGACCATTTCGCCGACGCGGGCGGCGGGGCCGAACTCGACGGCTGCCTTTTCCCAAACGTCTTTATCCCACTTGCCGGCGGGGTCGATGGGGAGATGTTTTTTGGAACGGGGGATGAGGACCTTGGCCTTGGCGTATTCAGCGGTGAGGCCACGGAGGAGGGCGAGGCGATCTTCGGTGGAGAGCTTCTTTTCCTTGGCGGGCGCGAGGGCGGCGGGGAGCAGCAGGAGCAGGGCGCGGCGGCGTTTCATGGGGCGGGTGTCTCCTCTTCCTCGGTATCGTTGATCAGGTCTGGCATGAGGGGCAGGCGCTGGCGAACGAGCGGGACGCGGTGCAGGGCGACGAACAGTGTGATGACGACGAGCAGCGTAAGGACACTGCCCTCTGGACCGTAGCTGCCGCCGCTCCAGAGGTCGCTGGCGCGCCATTCGAGGGTGTGCCCAGTCATCCCCATTCTAAAGCCGCTGAGATTGACGCCAAAGAGGGGAAGAGTAAAATTCCAGCCGAAGTGGATGCCGATGGGGAGCCAGAGATCGCCGGAGCGGAGGAGGGCGTAGCCGAGGAGAACGCCCCAGAGGAAGGTGTTGAACAGAGCCAGGGGGGAGCTGTTGAGATTGCCGGCGTGGGCGGCGGCGAAGAGGACGCCGGCGGGGAGGAGGATCTGGTAGGTGCCGTATTTACCGGCGAGCATTTGGAAGGGGTAACCGCGGAAGATGAGTTCTTCGCCGAAGGCGCCGAAGAGGAGGACGATGCCGACGAGGAGGATGGAGGCGGGGGAGAAGGGATAATCGGGCGCGGGGACGAAGTAGGCTTTGTCGATGAGCCAGGGAAAGCCGACGACGAAGAGGGCGGAGGCGGCGCCGAGGCCGATGCCGAGAGCGATGTGGCGCAGGCCGGCTTTGTGCCAGTGGAGGCCGATATCGGGGAGGGCGCCGAATTGATAGATGCGCAGGGCGAGGACGGTGGCGATGGCGCCGCCGGCGAAGACGCCGAGGGCGGCGCCGATGAAGAGGCCGAAGGGCTGGAGGAAGAGGAAGGCGATGAACTGGATGGTGTAGGCGAGGGCCAGGAACACCACAACGCGCACGCCGGCTATGAGGTGGGAGGGGGCCGGCGTGGGCGTTGGAGCGGGACTGCTCATGCGGGGTTACTTAACGACTTTGACCTTGACGCCGCCGAGGGCGACTTTGACGGGAAGCACTTCGGCGCCGAGGCCGGCGATGACCGAGGAGACCTTTTCCTTCGTGCCGGGTTCGACGAGGAAGAAGACGCAGCCGCCGCCGCCGGCGCCGCAGACCTTGGCGCCAACGGCACCGGCCTTCTTGGTGGCGGCGACGAGACCATCGATCAGTTCGGTGGTGATGCCGGGGGCGTTCTTCTTACGGAAGCTCCACTCTTCGCGGAGGAGGCGGGCGGTTTCGAGCCAGTCAGCCTTTTCGAGCGAGAGGCGCATGTCGTGGGCGATGGCGGCGATTTGATCGAAATTCTTGTGAACCTTCTTGTCGCCATCGATGTGGAGCTTGGTGACTTCCCAGTTGTTGATGCCGGAGTTGCGCGGTTCGCCGGTGTAGGCGAGGACGGTGCGCTGTTCGAGATCGGCGGGGTCGAGCGGGATGGCGACGCGGCGGATGCCGTCGGCGCGAAGTTCGATGGCGCTGATGCCGCCGTACATGGCGGGGTAGTAATCCTGGCAGCCGGTGGGGACGCGGATGATTTGGGCTTCGATGTTCTGGGCGAGTTCGCGGAGCTTTTCAATGGAATAGCCGGCGTTTAGCCACTTGTTGAACGCGGCGCAGATGGTGATGAGGAGGGAGGAGGAGCCGGAGATGCCGGCGCCGGCGGGGGCTTCGGAGTGGGAGTCGAGTTCGAGGCCGGTTTCGGGGGCGAAGAAGCTGACGGCGTAGGCGAGGAGGGAGAGCTTGTACTTTTTGGCCGCTTTGAGTTCGTCGAGAGAGGCGAAGGTTTCTTCGACGCCGAGGTCGCGGGAGCGGAGAACGATCTGGCGATCGTTGCGCGGAACGATGGAGCAGGAGGTGTAACGGTCGACCGCGAAGTTGACGGTGACGGCGTTGACATGGTGGAGGTAGAGGGGCCAGATGTCGAGGGTGCCGCCGGCAAGGTCGACGCGACAGGGAGATTGCGACGTGATACGCATGGAGATTTCAGTGTATCGCGGGGGGCTAGCGGCGGGGCAGGCGGGAGAGGAGGAAAACGGCGGCGAGGGATTCGAGGGGGACGAGGAAGAGGGTGGCGCGGACGATGCCTTCGGGGGTTAAGTACTGGAGGAAGTGGACGAGGGTGTCTTCATGGACGATACGGGGGAAGGCGAAGAAGGCGACGAGGATGAGGAGGAAGCCGATGCGGAGGCGGCCTTTGGCGGTGGGAGCGTCGGGGGCGCGGTGGGCAGTGACGGCGGAGAGGGCGGCGATGAAGAGGCAGGCGAAGAGGCTGAAGACGGCGAGGGAGAGGGTGACGGCGACGGGCGGGGCGACGAGGCGGCCGACGCGGAGGGAGACAGTGCCGATGCCCATCCAGAGGACGCAGACGCCGGTGAACCAGCCACTGAGGACGGCGCGGTAGAGGGCAGTGAGGGGGATACCGCGGTTGGGTTGGGCGAAGACGGCGTCGACGACCATGGGGACGACGAAGAAGAGGCTGAGGAGGGAGTAGGGGATGAGGAGGAAGAGATCGAGGTATTCGATGCCCTTGACGTAAGGGACCAGGATACCGAAGAGGGCGGCGACGAGAAAATTGTTGACTACGGTGCGGGGGACCACCTGAGTTAGCATAATGCATGAGATGACACGGAAACGCATACTTCTTCCCCTTGCCGCGATGACCTGCGCGATTCTTGGGTTTGGCTTCCAGGCCGCGACGAAAAGAGCGGGGGTGGCGAAAGATCCGCTGACGGCGGGTTTTGAGAAAGTTACCGTGGCGTCGGTGGCCGACGCGGTGGACCAGATTACGGGGCAACGAGGGTTCCTGTCGCACGATATGCGGCCGCGGACGGGAAACATTCGCGTGGTGGGCCGGGCGACGACGGTGCTATTGAAACCGGCACCGGCGGAGAAGGCGACGCCGGCGTTGTCGACGGGGTTTTCGACGGCGATGATTGATAATTCGAAGCCGGGCGACGTGGGCGTGATTGTGATTGAAGACGGGCTGGACGTGGCGGGGATTGGCGGGTTGATGGGCACGGCGGCGAAGGCGCGCGGGATGGCTGGGGTGATTGTGGACGGGGGCGTGCGGGACTTGAAAGAAGTGCGCGGGTTGGGATTGGCGATTTATGCGCGGAGCGTGGTGCCATCGAGCACGGTGAGCCGTTTTGCCGGCGTGGCGAAGGACATTGAAGTGAAATGCGCCGGGGTGAGCGTGAAGCCGGGCGATTGGATTGTGGCCGATGAGGACGGGGTGGTGCGGGTGCCGGCGGATAAGGCGAAGGAAGTGTTGCAGCGGGCGCAGGAGATTGACGACCGGGAAACGAAGATGGTGCCGTATATTTTGAAGTTCAAGGCACTGACGAAGGCGGTTGAGGTGTTTAACCGGATTTAGGATTCGGTGGGTCAATACCCTAGTAGTCGTAGGGTGATTTTCCACAGGCACTCCCTATACTCAAACGCGGGGCGGCGGCCGATAAACAGTCATATGGCAGACAAACGCATCGAGCCCCGCCTGATGTGCGCGGACCTGGTAGAAATCGAATGGCGTGACAAGAACGGCCAGACACAGCAGACTGTAGCGAATCTGGAAGACATTTCCACGCTCGGGGCGTGCCTTCAGGTTGAGATCGAAATCCCGCTGCGGACGGTGGTCCGAATGATGGTGATGAAGAACGAGTATGTCGGCGAGATCCGCTACTGCGTGTTTCGCGAGTTCGGCTACTTCCTGGGGGTGCAGTTTGAGCCCGGGGTGAAGTGGAGTTCGCGGGCGTTCCGGCCGCTGCACTTATTTGATCCGCGGCGGTTACTGGACGTGCGGCCGAGTAAGTAGCGCAGAGCCTGTTCGGAGTTTTGTATGCTTCGAACATGCATTTTATTGGGCTATTTGCGTTGGCGGCCGGGGTTGCTCTCGGCGGGCAGGTATTTGATGTAGCGGTATATGGGACTACGCCGGCGGGAATCGCGGCGGCGGTAGTGGCGGCGCGCAATGGGCACCGCGTTGCGCTGGTGGAGCCGACTGGTCATTTCGGCGGGCTGCTGACGGGCGGGTTATCCTATACGGACTTCCGGACGCAGGAGTCGGTGACGGGATTTTTCCGGGAGTACATGGACCGGGTGTTGCGGCACTATGTGGCGACATACGGGAAAGACTCCGCGCAGGTGCGCGATTGTTTTCTGGGGGCGCATGCGGAGCCGCACGTTTCTTCGCGGATTTTGCGGGAGATGGTGGGTGAGCAGAAGACGCTGACGCTATTGACGGAATGGCGACTGCGGAGTGTGACGGGGGGTGGGCGGATCCGGTCGGCCACGTTTGACAAGGGCACGATTGAGGCCCGGTTTTGGATTGACGGGACGTACGAGGGCGACCTGGCGGCGGCGGCGGGAGCTCCGTTCCGGTTGGCGCGGGAATCGACACGGGAGTATGGCGAGCGGTTCGCCGGGGTGTTGTTTTTCGATCAGGGGAAGATATTGCCGGGGTCGACGGGCGTGAGCGATCCGCATATTCAGTGCTACAACTTTCGCGTGATCATGACGAACCGGAAGGAGAACATGGCGCCAGTTCCCCGCCCCGCCACCTACCGGCGGGAGGAGTTCACGCAATTGATTCCGTACTTCACGAGCGGGCGGATTACGGAGGTGTATACCGAATCGCACGCGGGAATTTTCCGATGGCAACGGATTCCGAACGAGAAATCCGATATGAACGACATCAAGCAGGCGCCGATTCGGATTGCGCTGCCGGGAGAGAACGATGCGTGGCCGGAGGGGGACGCGGCGGCGCGGGCGAAGATTCATCAGCGTCATTTGGACTACGCGATGGGGCTGATTTATTTTCTGCAGAACGACGAGGCGCTGCCGACTGCGATTCGGGCGAAGGCGCGGGAGTGGGGGTTGGCGAAGGATGAGTTTGTGGACAACGGCCATTTGCCGCCGTCGCTGTACGTGCGGGAGGCGCGGCGGATTATTGGGGATTTTGTATTTACGGAACACGACACGCAGCCGGCGCCGGGGTCGGTGCGGACGGCGGTGAGAAAGGATTCGGTGGCGATTGGGGACTATGCGTTGAACTCGCATGGACATCAGGCGGGCGGGCCGTTGTACCCGACGCTGGTGGAGGGCGACTTCAGTTTTTCGACGACGCCGTTCCAGATTCCTTATGGGGTGATGGTGCCGCGGAAGGTGGATAACCTGCTGGTCCCGGTGGCGCTATCGGCGACGCATGTGGGGTATTCGGCGTTGCGGCTGGAACCGACGTGGACGGCGATTGGGCACGCGGCTGGACTGGCGGCGCACCTGGCTGTTTCCGGTGGCGGGACGGCGCGGGCGGTGCCGGTGGGGCAGTTGCAAAAGTTGCTGCACAAGGATAGGGCTGCGACCATTTATACGTCCGATGTGGCGCCGGGGACGGCCGCGTTCGCGGCGGTGCAATGGGCCGGGCTGCACGGGTATTTGAGTGACGTTGTGGAGTACAAGACGGCGGTGTTGGAACCGTTGAAAAAGCGGCACGGGTTGCAGTATTCGTTTGCGTTTCCGTTGCACGCGGTGGGGCTGGACACGCCGTTGGACGAACGGTTGCGGGGGCTGTGGAACAAGCGGTTGCCATGTGGAAACGCCCCGGATGCGAAGACCCGGGGCGCTTATTTGGAGGCGGTTTACCGGCAGTGTGCCCGGTAGGCAGAGCACGGCGTCTGGGGACACCCGGCCTGCGCGCTGTCGCGCTTCGGCATGCGGGTGTCCCCGTTGGGTGCAGCGGGTTAGAACTCGAAGCGGCCGATTAAGAGGAGGTTCGAGTTGGACGTTCCGATGTCGGAGAAAGAACCGCGGGTGCCGCTGCCGATGCGGGCAAAGGCGCCGAGGTTATTGAGGTTGAAGGCGCCGTTGGGATCGGCGAACTGGGGCTGTTTGAGAGGGAAGTTGTTGCCGTCCAGGCGGATCTGGAAGCGGTATTTTTCCTTCACATTCCACCACTTGGCGATGGAGACCTGGGTCCAGAGGAGGCCGGGCCCTTCAAACACATTGCGGCCGAGGTTGCCGGGGGTGAAGGGCGCGGGGTAGGCGAACGAACTGGCGTTGAGATACGGGTTCTGCGCCTGGGTGGGGAAGCGGTTGGCGCCGAGTTCCCAGTTATCGACCGCCGCGGCCTGGTGGGTGGTTACGATATTTGGCCGCGATTCGCCCGGCAGGTAGCGGTTGGGGCTGCCGGCGAAGGAGACGTTGAAGGGCGGGCCGGACTGGAGGGTTTGGGTCCAGGTGAGCTGCCAACCGCCGAAGGCGAGATTGCTGATGCCGCCGCCGTTCATCCAACGACGGCCTTTTCCGAAGGGCATTTCGTAGGACATGACGGTGACGAAGCGGTGGCGCACGTCGTAGCTGGCGCGCGCTTTTTCCAGGCGGCGATTGTAGAAGGTGATGCCGTTGTCGCCGGTTTCGCCTTCGGCTTCGGTGAGCGTCTTCGACCAGGTGTAGAAGCTGTTGAAGGTGAGGCCGGCGGACATGCGTTTTTCCACACGGACGGTGCCGCCGTGATAGGAGTTGTGGCCGTAGTTGGAGTACATGTTGACGCTTCCGAAGTTGGTGAAGGGAAGGTAGTTCTGCTGGGCGGTGAAGATCTGATTGAGTTGGGCCGGATCAGAGGAAACGTTGAGCGGCAGGACGTTGATGTTCCAATTGTTCACGAGACCGACACCGGACTGGCCCTGGTATTGGAGTTCCATCATCCAGTTCTGGCGGAAGGCGTATTGAACGCCGCCGGACCAGCTCATGACGTAGGGCATACGCATGTTGGGATCCCAGCGGTGAGCCGCCCGGCCGGCGAAGTTGGTGCCAACAAACGGCACCGAGCCATCCGGCTGGACGTTGTACTGGAACGACGGCGGGCCCTGCGAGAGGCGGAAGACATGGCGGGGGTCACCGACCGGCGCCTGAACGTTGGCGGTGGCGAGGTATTCCTGGAACATGCTGTTACGCTCCGTGGCGAAAACGTCCTGGTGGACCATGCCGAAGGAGGCGCGGAAGACGAACTTGGGCCGGAAGTTCCAGGCCAAACCGACGCGGGGCGCGAAGTTATTGAGATCCTTCTTCGCGAGCGGGCCGGGGGCATGGAGGATGGCGCCGAGGCGGCCGGTGATGGGGTCGCGGGCGGTGGGGTCGAACTGGGACTGCTGACCGTACTTGGTTTGGAACGGCGTTTCATAGGAGTAGCGGACGCCGAGGTTCAGAGTGAGGCCGCGCATGGGCTTCCAGTCGTCCTGGAAGTAGGCCTGGTGCGACCACCAGCGGGGCAACCAACTGGCGAAGGCCGAGGTGTAGGTGGCGCTGGTGACGGTGCCGAGGAGGAACGAGGCAACGGTGTTGCCGGTGTTGGGCGTGAAGGGATTGTTGGTGGCACCGAAGTTGTAGGTGCCGCCGGGGAGGTCGCTGGCGGTGGCGTTGTAACGGGTGCGCATCAGCTCATAGCCAACCTTGAAGGTATGTTTGCCGGTGACCTTGGTGAGGTTGTTCTGCAGGGTGATGTCTTCGCCGATGTTCTGGAAGCTGGGGAGGGCGGCGAAGCCGAAGCCGATGTTGAAGAAGGGGAAGGTGGCGCCGGAGACGTTGGGGATACCGAGTTGCTTGGCCCAGTCGCCGTCCTTTGTAATGGCGGTTTCCTTGAGAACTCGACGGTTGAAGCCGACGCGGAATTCGTTGCTGATGGTGGGGCTGATGATCAGCATGTCGGAGAAGACGACGTTGATGTGATCGACGGGTTGGGGCTGGGCATTGGGGTCGATATCGCGCCAGCCGAACTGGGCCTGGTGGTCACCCTTCCAGGCACGGTGGACGGACTGGGAGTAGCGGCCGTAGGCCTTGTGGTTGGAGGTGAACTGGTGGTCGAGTTTGATGTCGAAGCGGGTGCGGTAGATTTCCTTGGGCTGGTTGACGACCAGGTTTTCGGTGGGGCCGGTGGCCGAGGGGATACCGGCCTGGTTGGGGGCGGTGAAGGGCCCTTTGGCAAGGAAGTTCTGGACGGCGGGATCGAAGAGGGATTTGGGGATGATATTGCCGGGGAAGGGGTCGCGCTCCCAGGTGCCGGCGGCGTTTTGCCGGGTGGAGAAGGGACTGAAGATGGGGAGCGGGCGAGGGTTGGTCATGCCACCGAAGGAGAAATCGCCGTTAAGCATTTCGTTGGTGGGGACGGTGGTGCGGGCCGACGAGGTGCCGGCGACTTCGGCGTGGCGGGCGACGCCGACGAGGAAGAACGTCTTGTCTTTGCCGTTGTAGAGTTTCGGGATTTTGACGACGCCGCTGACGAGGCCGGTGGATTCGTTGTAAGAGAAAGGGTTGGTGCGGGGCAACTGTTCGAGGTAGTTGCGGTGGATCATGCTCTTGTTGATGTGGCGGTTTTCGGCGACGACGTGGAGGTTGTTGGTGCCGGATTTCATGACCATGGACATGAGGCCGCCGGCGGAGTGGCCATATTCAGCGGGCATGCCGGTGGTGTGAATTTTCACTTCTTCGAAGGCGTCCTGGGTGGGGGAGACCTGTTCGTTGGGGCCGCCGATGTTGCCGATGCCGGGTTCCTTGCCGTTGACGCCGTCGACCTGATAGCCGATGGCGCGGGAGCGCTGGCCGAGGACGTGATAGCCGTTCACCGAGTTGGTGCCGGGGTAGTAGTACATCATGCGGACGGGACGTTTCTGGCTGACGGGAATGGCGACGAGGGTGTCGCCGGAGAGGACGAGGCCGGAGGCGGAGGTTTCGGTATCGAGGAGGGGGACGCCGCCGGTGACCTGCACGGTTTCGGTGACGCCGCCGACTTCCATTTGAATGTCGATACGGGGGACTTCACCGGTGCGGATGATGACGCCTTCGCGGACGTACTTTTTGAATCCGGGGGATTCGACGGTAATCCTGTAGGTGGCGGGCGAGAGATAGGGGATGTAATAGGCGCCTTCGGTGTTGGTGGGCACTTCGGAAGTGAAGGCGGTGGCGGCGTTGACCACCGTGACCTTGGCTCCGGCGACGACGGCGCCGGTGGTATCGGAGATGGTTCCGACGAGGGTACCGGTTCCGGTGGTCTGGGCGAGAAGCGCGGCTACGGACAGAAAAGCGGCAGCGAGGCCGCGGGGGAATTTTGACATGAATGGGATCCGTTCGATTTCCGCCAACGTGGCAGTGTCGGGGTATCGAATCACAATCAGGAGGGGGCTGTCAATCGAGCTTATTGGTGAACGCGAGGGCGGAGGACGTGGTGGGTGACGAATTCGGTCTGGATGGGGACCTGGGATTTGAAGCGGCTGCGGATGATTACCTGATAGTTATCCGGCATGCTTCCGGTTTCCTTGCGGAGGTGATTCATCATGCCTTCGAGCGCGGCGGGGGTGGTGAGATATTCGGCAGCGGCCCAGGTGCCTTCGGTCGAAGTGGAGGCGAGGACAAGAACCTCGCCCCATCCGGTGGCTCCATGGACGCGGGTGATGACGGCGTAATCCTCGGGGATGTCTTCGACTTCGGGGGCGGAGGGTTTCTGGTAGAGCTTCGCTTCGCCGGGGCGCGGACGGAGGTTTTTAACGGCGCCTTGTTCGATGACGAAGTCCTGCTCAACGGGGAGATCCGGAATTTGGCGGTTGAATTTGGCGGGACCGAGGAAGATGAGATTGCTATTGCGAACGTCTTCCCAGGCGAGGACGGTGCTGCGTTTGAGGACGAGGTCTTTGAGCGGGCCGAGTGCGACGGCGATGCGGAAGGCGGCGGCGGCTTCGCCGAAGGGGGTCCAGCGATAGGTGGGGGAGGGCGGGGTGTTGGAATGGACGAGTTTGCTAAGTTCGGCGAGGGGGATTTCCTGGGAATCCTTCCACTCGTTGACCCAGGGATTACGGAAATAGTGAGTGTTCAGGCGGACGAACATGGGGCTGCCGAGGACGACGACGACGGGACGTTTGGTATCGACAATGGGTCGCCAGAATTCGTTGAGGTCGCCGGGGGCGGCGATGGCGGAAGGAGCGACGACGCGCCCGGCGCGCCAGAGGGCGAAGAGGGTTCCGGCGAGGATGGCGACGAGGAGGCCGAGTACGAGAGCGCCCCACTTCCAGCCGTTGATGGACGGGGCGGGAGGGGGCGGGGGCGGAACGGGGATGGGCGGCTGATCCGGGGGGCGAATGGGTTCGAAGGCGAGGGCGAAGTGGCCTTTCGGAATGGAGAGCCGGTGGGTGGCGGCGGGATCTTCGGTGTTGTAGTAGCGATCGAGGCGCTGGCGGAGTTTTCCGATTTGGACACGGACGGAGGCGTCGACACGGGGATCGTAGTCCTCCGGTTTGTTCATGACGTCCCGGCCGATGGAATACTCCTTCAGGGAGCGGCCGCTGCCGGAGATGTAGGCTTCGGCGAGGTAGCCGAGGAGGCGCCGGAGAGCTTCGGCAGTTCGAAAGCTTTCGCTTCCGAGGACCCGCTGGAGTCCGGCTTGAAATTCGGCATTGTCGACGTGCTGCGTTGACACGTCAATAGTTTACACGGATTGGGATGGGAGCGGTTAACCGGTTACCTACCGGTTTTTTGCCGTTTTCTACTTCGGTTGCGCAGGGCAAGCGGGGTACATATTATGTATGTCTCGCTTATCCCTGTCGATTTACCTGTGCTTGATCTATGCCACGACTGCCTGGGCGCAAGAGGCTCGTGGGAGCTTGGTGGGCCGAGTGGTGGACTCCAGTGGGGCTTCGATTCAAGGCGCCGCCGTCGTGGTGACGAGCAAGACAATGGGCACCACGCAGAAGGTGGTGACAAATGAGACGGGGTTCTATCAGGCGTCCTATTTGATCCCCGGGGCCTATTCGGTTGAGGTTTCGGTGTCAGGTTTTTCGCGATTTGTGCAGGACCCGGTTGAAGTTCGGGTGAACGACCGGATCGAACTGCCAATTACGCTGCAGGTGGGGACGTCGGAGCAAAGCGTGACGGTGGTGGGAGAGACGCCGCTGTTGAACACGAGTTCGGCATCGTTGGGGACGGTGATCGATGCGCGGCGGGTGGCGGAGTTGCCGGTGCCGCATGGGAATCCGATGTTTTTGATCAGCCTGGCGTCGGGGGTGTCGTTCAATCGTGATGCGCGATTGGATCGGCCGTTCGAGCCGACGCACATTGTGGGCTATTCGATGGACGGGACGCGGGCGAACCGGAGCGATGTGACGCTGGACGGTTCCGTGGCGACGGCGACGGCTGGGAACGGGGAAGTGATTGCGTCGTACGTGCCTCCGGCGGATGTCATTCAAGAGTTTAAGGTACAAACGGCGACATTCGACGCCAGTTTCGGACAGACCGAGGGCGGGGTGACAAATATCTCGATTAAGGCCGGGACGAATCAACTGCACGGGACCGCCTATTTCAATAAACAGATGCCGAGCATGTTCGCCAATGATTTCTTCGCCAATATGAATGGGGCGCCGCGGCCGGACTTTACGTATAACCGGTACGGCGGGTCCGTGAGCGGGCCGGTTCGCATTCCGAAGATTTATAACGGGATGAACCGGACGTTCTTTCTGTATGGGTATGAAGGGATCAAAGAGGACCGGCCGAGAAACAATGGAACCCCGACGGTACCGACGGCGCGGATGAAGAACGGGGATATGTCGGAGTTGTTTAATCTACCGAATCCGAGTTTGTATCAGGTGTACAACCCGTTCACTGGGCGGGAGGTGGTGACGAATGGCAACCGATTGGTGCAGCGAGATCCGTTTCCGGGGAACATCGTTCCGGCGAGTCTGATCAGTCCGATTGCGAAGAACATTTTGAAGTACTTCCCGGATCCGTTGCAGCCGGGCGTGCAGAACAACTACCAGCGGTCTGAGTTGACCGAGCACGCCGATTATGGGTCGCATACGATTCGGGCGGACCAGACGATTACCGACGCCAACCGGATGTTTGTGCGGGCGAATTGGTACGACCGGAATAGCACCTACAATGATTACTTTTCGAACATTGCGACCGGGAATCTGTTCCAGTTCATTTCGCGCGGCGCGGTGATCGATGATGTTCACACGATTGGCGCGACGATGGTTTTGAACATTCGGTATGGATACAACCGGTTTATCCGGGCGGATGACAATCCGTATAAGTCGCGCGGGTTTGACCTGACGAGTTTGGGGCTGCCGGCGTCGTTGAACAGCCTGACTTCGGATGACGTTCGGAAGTTTCCTCGGATTGACCTTTCGGGTTATCAGGGGACGGCTGGTGGCGGCGAATGGCGTCCGAATGACACGCATAACGTCAATGCGACGTTGTCGAAGTCGCAGGGGTCGCACTTCATGAAGATGGGGACGGAGTTTCGGTCGTATCGGGAGAACCGGCGCGAGTTCGGGAATAACGTGACGGCGCAGTTGTCGTTCGACACGGCGTGGACGCGGGGCCCGAACGTCAATTCGCCGGCGGCGCCGGCGGGATTCGGACAGTCGGTTGCGGCGCTGTTGCTGGGGTTGCCCACGGGCGGTGGTATTTGGCGGCCGGCATCGTATTCGGAGCAGTCGACGTCTTGGGGGGTGTTCTTCCAGGATGACTGGAAAGTTTCGAAGAAGTTGACGTTGAATCTGGGACTGCGGTGGGAGTTCGAGACGGCGTTGGAGGAGCGGTACAACCGGAGTGTCCGCGGGTTCGACGCGGCGGGGACGTTCCCGTGGGAGGCGCAGGCACGGGCGGCCTATGCGGCGAATCCGGTGGAGGAAAGGCCGGCGGCGGCGTTCAACGTTCGGGGCGGGTTGACGTTTGCGAACGTCAATGGGCAGCCGAGCGGGATGTACGACACGCCGAAGTTGAATTTTATGCCGCGGCTGGGCTTTGCGTACAATTTGCGGCCGACGACCGTTGTGCGCGGTGGATATGGGGTGTTTAACGGTTTTCTGGGGCAGCGCCGGAGTGACGTGCTGCAGACCGGGTTCAGCCGGCAGACCGATTTCCAGATTACGAACAATGGCTTTTTGACGCCGGTGGCGACGTTGGCCAATCCCTTGCCGACGGGACAGTTGTTCCCGGTTCTGGGAGCGGCGCAGGGGTTCGAGACAGGCATCGACACGGGGCTGACGTTTTTCAACGGCACGCCGCAGGTTCCGTACATGCAGCGGTGGCAACTCGGCGTCCAGCAGACGATTGCGGGCGGATTCCTGTTGGAACTGGGCTATATCGGCAATCGGGGCACGCGAATTGAGACCAATCGTGACCTGAACGCGATTTCGAATTCGTTCTTGAGCGGAGACCTGACGCGCACGGCGGCGATGGTTGCGAACAACAATTATTTGGCCGGGAACCTGACGAATCCGTTTCGGGGGCTGGTGCCGGATTCGGCGCCGAATCTGAACGCGGGGACGACGAGATCGCGCGCCGCGCTGTTGCGCCCGGTGCCGCAGTTCGGGTCGCTGACGACCACGACGAACCAAGGATACAGCTGGTACCATTCGCTGCAGGTGCAGATGGAGCGCCGGTTTTCGAAGGGATTTACTGTGCAGGGGAACTATACGTTCTCCAAGTTCATGGAGGCGACGTCCTACATGAATGCGGCGGATGCGCGGCCGGTGGAGGTGATTTCGGATTTTGACGTTCCTCATCGGTTGGTGATGAGCGGGATTTACGAGTTGCCGTTCGGCAAGGGACGGCCCTTTGCGCAGAGCATGCCGCGGGTTGTGGAGGGGATTATTGGTGGATGGCAGCTGTCGGCCATCTACACGTACCAGGCGGGTGCGCCGATCAATTTTGGGAACATCGCGTTTATTGGCGACATCAATGCGGTGAAGAAGGATAATCCGACCCGGGAACGGTGGTTCAACACGACGGCTGGGTTCCTGCAAGACCAGCTGCAGAGCAATTTGCGATATTTCCCCCTGCGGTTTGGGTTCCTGCGGGCTGACGGGAGCAACAATTGGGACGCTTCGCTGATTAAGAATACGCGGTTTAAGGAGCGGTATAACTTCCAGTTCAAGGCGGAATTCCTGAACTCGCTGAATCGGGCGCAGATGCCGGCGCCAAATACGGATCCGCGGAACGCGCTGTTTGGTGAGATTCGGGCGACGAATCAATCCAATTACCCACGCCGGATTCAAATTACGGCGAAGTTCTTGTTTTAGTTCAGTAGTCGGTCATGGAGTCGCCGCCGATGCCCACGCGGAGAGCGTTGAGCACGGCGGCGATGTCGATGGCTTCCTGGGCCAGTGCGCCGACGGATGGGGTTAGATATCCGGCGGCGGCGGCGGCCATGCAGATGCCGCTTGCCGCCATGCCACCGATTGCGCTTTGGAGGGCAATCGTGCGCATACGGCGCCCGATGTGGATGAGTTGATCGACACGGCGGAGGGAGGGTTCGAGGATGGCGGCGTCGGCGGCCTGGACAGCGATTTCACCTTTGTCTCCGAGCGCGATGCCGACGGTGGCCGCGAGGAGAGCTGGAGCATCGTTGATGCCGTCGCCGACGTAGAGCACGGGGGTCTGGGCTGCGATTTCGGTGACGAATTTGACCTTTTCCTCGGGACTTTGGCCGAAGTGGACCTCTTTTATGCCGGCGAGTTCGGCGAGATAGCGGACTTCACTTTCGCGGTCACCGGAGAGGAGGACTACCCGGGTACCGCCGTGACGTGTGCCGAGGTGTTTGACGAAGTCGGGCGCGTCCTGACGGGGCTTGTCTCGGAAGCGGATCTGCGCGGCGAATTTTCCGTCGATTACTACGAGGCATTCGAGGCCTGAGCCCTCGGCGGGGATCTCGAGGTTGAGTTGTTTGGCTCGTTTGCGGCCGGTGACTTCGACGTTGTGCCCATCGGCGATTCCGATGAGTCCTTGGCCGGGAAGCTCGTGGACCTCGGTGACTTCGGCGGGGATTTGGCCTTCGCCGGCTTTCACGAGGGCCGTCGCCAGGGGGTGGCGGGAATAGCGTTCGAGGCTGGAGACGATGCCGAGTAGGCGGTCCTTGGTAAAGCCGGGGCCGCAGTTCACTTCGGCGACCGTTGGGGTTCCGTAGGTAAGGGTGCCTGTTTTGTCGAAGACGAAGACGCGGCAGCGGTCGATTTCCTCGAGCGAGGAGGCCTTCCGGATGAGAATTCCGTTTTTAGCGGCGAGCGAGATGGCGCCGATGACGGCAACGGGGATTCCGATGAGGAGGGGGCAGGGGGTGGCGACGACGATGACGGCTAGGAATCGGGCGGGGTCGCCGCTGAGGGCCCAGGCGGCGCCGGCGAGGAGGAGTGCGAGCGGGGTGTACCAGGCGCCGAGGCGTTCTGCCAGGCGGCGCATGGCTGGTTGATTCTCTTCGGTTTCCTTTACGACGCGCATGATCTGGGCGTAGCGGGAGTCGACGGCCGGTTTTGTGGCGCGAATCGTGAGGGCGGTGTCGCCGTTCATGGCGCCGGAGAGGACGTTCGAGCCGGGGGATTTAGAGAGAAGATAGGGTTCACCGGTGAGGTAGGCTTCGTTCATCGTTCCGCGGCCGATGGTGACGACGCCATCGACGGGGCAGGTCTCGTGGGGGAAGATGACGAGGATGTCGCCTGGGGTGATGGATTCGATGGGGAAATCTTCGGTAGTGTCGCCCTTGATGCGGTGGGCGATGCGGGGCATGCGCTGGGCGAGGGCGTCTAGGACGGAGGAGGCGCGGCCGGTGGCGTATTGTTCGAGGACGGTACCGCCGGCGAGCATCAGGACAATGATGGTGCCGGCGAGGTATTCGTGGAGGATGAGGGAGGTGACGATGGAAACCATGGCGAGGATGTCGGCATCGAAGCGGCCGGAGAGGACGCGGCGAAGTACCATCCAGACCTGGGGAGCTCCGCCGAGGAGGAGGGCAGAGAGGAGGGGGAGGGTGGATTGGGGATGGGGGGATGGGAGGGCGAAGCGGAGGACTAGGTGCGCGAGGATGCCGAGGAGGGCGATGGCGGCGATGGCGGAATCACGAGTGAGGTATGCCACTACCACCACTGTACGCTTGTAAACGAGAAAAAGCCCGATCTGATTAGGATCGGGCTTTTCGGGAATTAATTTGGGCGACTTCCTACTCTCCCACACACTCGCGCGTGCAGTACCATCGGGGCT
>JBIKOG010000385.1:0-5102 GCA_044358225.1 Bryobacteraceae bacterium
CCGTGTTCAGCCGTTCCGACGCGGCGTCGATTTATAGCACCTACACGTTAGGCGGCGAAACGGGTTCTGTGGCCGTTCCTTCCTCGCAGGGAGTTGTGGGCAAGGGAGCGAACGAAATTCAGCTGGACGTGAGCCGGACTGGAACACCGAACGAGGCGTCGGAAGTGAAAGACATCGTCGTCCTTTTTGCCAATGGGGAACGGCTGGTTTACAGCCTGAATGTGATTACATCCCCGTTGCAGGCGACGGCGAATGCAAAGAGCCGGGAAAGGATGATCGGCTCCTGCGCGAGCGCCCGATTGTTGATTTCCCCCCGCGAGCCGGGCCAGCCGTTTACAGTAGTGCGCAATGTGGGCCTTCGGTTCGTGATGGAGCTGAAAGACGAGTGCAACCAGTTGGTGAACGCGTCCGACAAAGCGCAGGTGCGGTTTACGACTGAGCCGGCGAATGGAACGGTTACGGTGACATCGGTGGGGAATGGACTGTGGGACATCTTCTGGAAGCCGGAGCGGACGGGCGAAAATGTCGCCGCTAAAATCGTGGCCGTGCGCGGCGTCAGCGAACGGGAGTTGTACGTAGGCACGATGACGCTCACCGGCCGGGTTGCCGATTCGACCGTGCCTAGCCTGCGGTCGTTCAGCATCGTGGATGCGATCAGCTTCCGGGTGAAGACGATCACCGCGCCTGGAGCTTTTATCACGATCTACGGCGAGAACATGGGCCAGGTAGAGCGGTTCGGATTCGATGTGCCGGGAACGTTCCCAACGGAACTGGGCGGCTTGCAGGTGCAGTTCAACGGGAAGCCGGCGCCGCTGCTGTATGTGTCGCCGGGACAGGTGAATCTGCAGGTGCCTTACGACCTGGACAATAGCGAATACCGGTTGGTGATCCGGCGCGGGGATGTGGTTTCGGCGCCCGCGGCGCTGGGTGTGGGCAGTGCGTCGCCAGCGGTAGCCACGGTGAGTGGAACCGGAAGCGGACAGGGACAGGTGTATCGCATCTTGCCTGAGCAGGCCGCAGCCTTCGCAACGCCGGACAACCCTGCGAAAGTGGGCGATACGATACTCGTCGTGGCGACAGGACTGGGTGCGACCAATCCCTTCTTCGATGAAGGCAAGGCGGTTCCCACTGACAATCTACTGAATGTCGCAAGTACCGTGCAGATTCTGGTGGGCGACGTGGCGGCAACGAATGTGCAGGGTTATCTGGCGCCGGGGCAGATTGGCATCTACTTTGTCACGGCGACGGTTCCGGAGGGTTCGCCAACGGGCGACGCTGTGAACGTGGTTGTTCGCGCCAACGGAGTCGACAGCCAAACCGTCACGATGGCGATTCAGTAACGGGGCTCAGGCCGTGCGAACGTCACGGCCTGTCACCTGCGGAACGACGACCAGCGTTACAAACAAACGGACTAACTGGACGAAGGTACCGAGCAGCGACTGCAACCGGAAAAACTGAGATTTGCCGTGCAACCGGGGATAGTGGCTGACGCCCACTTCCTCGACCAGATAAGGGCACAGCTCCAGCTTTTTGACGAGCTCAACGCAGATCGTACCGCTGGTGGAACGGAGGCTCAGCTCCTCCAACAAGCTGCGGCGAATCAGGCGAAAATCACAATCGATATCCTTCAACTGGATGCCGAATATGAACCGCGCGAAGCGGTTGTAGAGCCAGCCAATCGCAATGCGATGCCACGGGTCATTGCGGCTCTTCTTGAAACCATTGACGAAGCCAACGCTGGGGCTCATCCGGCGGTGGAGCGCTTCCAGTTCCAGAGGATCGTACTGCGCATCCCCATCGGTATAGAAGACGAGATCCTTTGACGCTGTCGCAAAACCACTGCGGAGGGCGCCGCCGTAACCACGATTCTTCTCGTGGGTGACGATCTTCACGTGCGCGGGGTGGGCGGAGCGAAGTTGCTCCAGAACCGCCGCGGTTTCATCGGAGGACCCATCGTTGATGACGATGACCTCATAGTCGCCGGTGAGGCGCGGCAGCAGGGACAGTGATTTTTCAACGAGGCCGCCAATCGTTTTCCCGTCATTATAGGCGGGAAAAAAGACGCTGATGCTCTCACGACTCATTCTGATTTAGAACTCCACTACCCGCCCCTACGCGGGTCAAAGCGGCCCGGACCAGTACACGCCCGAGACTTCCCGCTTCAGTTAAGACTCCGATCCTTCGTGTGAGGGCATGATCTCACACCGTTCGGCGGCGGCGCAATGGGTGGCGGGTTCCAGCGTCCACTGCACCAGCCAGGCAATGGCTCCGGCGATGAGGGGCGAAGCAAGCAGCCAGGTGAGGAAGGTATATTTGTCCATGATCGGTCTCCGTGTCGCACTCTAAGCGCGGCGGAACCGAAAAGGGGGCCATTAGACGGGATAGGGCCAGCCAGTGAGCACGCCAGTCCCAGGGCTGAAGTGGGCGAGCGGTTCGCCCGCAGGACGGGGAAGCCCGGCGGCAGTCAGCAGCGACTCATCAAGCGTGTGGATCCGGGCGCGCTGGAGCGGCCAGCGGGGGTGTTCGACATCGGCGCGCAGGAGACAGCGGCGACGATACGCGTAGAGGCGCCAGCGGGCGGAGAGGAAGGCCTCGAGATCGGAATGGCGCTCGATGGCGGCGCCGGGTTCGACGGCGATGTGGGTGGCGCCGGAGGGGCCGTGTCGACGGACGCTCTTGTACTCCACGCGATTTGCTTGCCGATGCACCGACATTTTTGCCCAGTAGTAGGGCAGTGCGTACGATACGCGCGCGCCAATCACGGCGGCCAGGCGAGCCGCGTCGAGCGAGAAAAACCAAACGCCACGCGTGCCGTGCCGGTCCCGCACATAGGTCCGGACATTGGTTTCGTTGAAATGGGAGAGCCAGGGAACGGCCGGGGCCTTCGTCAGCGTGATGTCGTCGAGGATGAAGGGAACGAGGCCCACGTAGGCGCGGCCCTCCCAGAGGTCGAGTTCCAATTCGGGGGGAATGAGTGGACGGACGGCGGCGGGATCGAAGTGCCAGTGGAGGAAGGTCAGTTCCAACCAGGACTGGCGGATGACCGGGTTGGCGACCCGGAACGGAGGATCCATCGAGATGGGTTCAACGGCGGGTGTCATGTTTCATTATGACCCCTGGAGTGTATCGACCCGGCGCTG
Organism: Bryobacteraceae bacterium; assembly: GCA_044358225.1. GTDB lineage: Bacteria > Acidobacteriota > Terriglobia > Bryobacterales > Bryobacteraceae. The sequence goes on from JBIKOG010000385.1 coordinate 3,141, forward strand.
GGAAACGCGATACAGTATCGGGGATGTCCACCGACGCTCGTATGCAGCCTTCGCCGCCAGTGCTCAAAGATCCCTACGCCTACCACACCGAAGATGTGGCCGAACCGCCTACTCAATTTGGAGCGATCCTGAAACGGATTGGGCCGGGAATGATTCTGGCGGCCTCCATTGTGGGGTCCGGCGAGTTGATTGCCACGACGACGCTGGGGGCGGAAGTTGGGTACCTGGCTCTGTGGATCATTATCATCAGTTGCTTCCTGAAACCAGCCATTCAATCAGAAATGGGACGGTTTACGATCGCCACGGGAAAGACCGGTCTGGCGTCCTTTAACATGGTGCCGGGCCCTCGTCTGGGCGTGAGTTGGGTGGTTTGGATGTGGGCCGTGATGGTGTTGGTAACGATGTTCCAGATTGGCGCCATGTTCGCCGGCGTCGCACAGGTTCTGAATACGCTGATGCCGGAGGTAGCGGTGTCTGCCTGGGTGCTGGTATTGCTGGGTTTCACGCTGTGGCTGTTGCTGGGCGGCGGCTACGAGCGGATCGAACATCTGGCGACCATCAAGGTGGGGCTGTTCACGATGTTGACGCTGATGTGCGCGATGATGCTGACGAGTAAGCCGCAGTATTTTTCGTGGGCCCAGTTGGCTGAAGGGTTCAAGTTTCAGTTGCCGGGCGGCGGATTGACGACGGCGGTGGCAGTGTTCGGCATTACCGGGGTGGGCGCGGCCGAACTGTTCATGTATCCCTATTGGTGCGTGGAGAAGGGCTATGCGCGCTACACGGGACCGATTGACTCTTCGGCGGACTGGAAGCGCCGGGCGCACGGCTGGATCAAGGTGATGAACGTCGACATTATTGCGTCGATGATCATCTACACCGTAGCGACGCTGGCATTCTACCTGCTGGGCGCCGGCGTGCTGCACTCCCAGGGTCTGCTGCCGAAAGGGAATGAGATGATCGCGGTGCTGTCGCGGATGTACACCGAGACGCTGGGACCGTGGGCGCTGTGGCTGTTCTACGCCGGGGCGATTGCCACGCTGTATGGCACGATCTTCGCGGCAACGGCGGCCAACAGCCGCGTCTATGCCGACATGATGACGCTGTTGGGCGTTTTCGATCGCGGCGATTACGCAACCCGCGTCGTTTGGCGGAAGCGGTTCGTCGTCGCGCTGCTCCTGATTCCGGTTGGTTTGTATTTCCTCAAGGTAGACCCGAGCGCGATGGTGAAAATTGGCGGTGTGGCGCAGGCGCTGATGCTGCCCGTCATTGCCATGGGAACCCTGTACTTACGCCATAAGCACATGCCGAAAGAGGTTTACCCGCAACCGTGGGTGACAGCGAGTCTCTGGGTCGCATCCCTGTTCACAATTTTTATGATGGGGTACTACACAATTCTCCTAGTTCGGGGTTAGTATTAAGACTGAGGCTCACCCGAGTACTAGAAGTCCGGATACAGCCCAGAATTCGGTCGAGAATTCCGCCCGCAGCGGAGCAATGCGACCAGCCGGTGAGCATCCTCCTCCGAGTGCTCACCGGCTTTCTATTTGTGGGCGGGTGATGGCGTACAGCCAGGCCGGGGGGATGTAAGGCGCGAGGTTCTGCGCGAAACCCATTGATAATGCGGACCTTAGACGACCGCACCATCCGTACTGTCTGGACACCCCGCTGCGGATCTGCGCGTAGTATTCAACTTTGGACAGCCCTTCGGCGGCGGCTTTCCCGGCGAGCGAACCGGACCAGATGGCGATAGCCATACCAGTACCCGTGAACGGATCGACGAATTGCAGGGCGTCGCCGGCGAGGAAGGTATCCATGGGAGGATCGGGCAAACGGGTCTGGTAAAGCAGCGGTCCGGTGGAGAGCCAGTTCATTTCGCGTTGGAGCGGGTTGAGGCGTTCGCGGAGGGGAACGCTACTGTGAACGAGGGCATCGTAATCAAACCCATGGCGGCGAAGGCCCTCC